>JAINCO010000084.1:0-11550 GCA_036574095.1 Campylobacterales bacterium
CATGTTCGTGCGGCGGCAACAGCGACATCACTAGGTTTGGGCATAGGTAAGATCGTGAGTTTCATCGTCTCTCTTTGTCGGTTAAACTCTTAATGTTTGGGCATGCGTGAGTGCAACGGCAATCGCATCGGTCACATCCAAAGGTTTAATCTCTTGCTTGACCCCCAAAATATTCATAACCATAAAAGCAACCTGCTCTTTGGCCGCTTTGGCTTTGCCTGTCACCGCCTTTTTGACCTGAAGAGGGGTATATTCGGCAAAGTTACCAATCTCTTGGAGGATTTTAAGACTTAACGCCCCTCTAAACTGCGCCAATTTGATCACCGTCTTGGGGTTATAGGCAAAAAAGATATCCTCAATCGCCACTGCATCGATCGTATGGTGCTTAAGAATCAGATCGATCCCCTCTACTAACTCCACAATTTGGTGCTGTAGCGGCCCTTGTTTGATCTTAATCAATCCTGCTTCAATTAACTTTGGTTTTTTTTCATTTTTTTCGATAATCGCATAGCCACAATTCATCGTACCAGGATCGATCCCAAGAATTTTCACATCAACTCCCAACGACTCAATGTTTCACGCCTTATTCACAGATGTGAATAACTTCTCAATCACCTCTCAAAGGGGGTACTTAGTGAACTTCTGCTATACTCTTCACATAGTTCTTCACAGCTTGTTCACGGGGTGAAAAAGTGATTTTCGATACTATCAAAAATCTTCTTAAGGACGAGATAACACCGCAAGAATTTGAGCGTTATATCAAGCAGATCCACTACAATGAGAGTGCGTCACGCTCAAATTTGGTCGTCCTTGAGGTTCCTAACCCCCTCTTACGCAGCTGGATTGCAACTCGCTATAGCGACAAAATCGCCCACCTTTTCGAGCTTAAAACAGGCATCCGCCCTGTTGTTGAGGTTGTTGTAAAAAATAGACACACCCGCCCCAAAGAGAGCTCTGAGGAGATAACAATTCAGCAAAGTAAAGGGGTTAAAAGCACCCTACTCAACCCCTCACATACCTTTGAAAACTTTGTCGCTGGCCCCTCAAATCAATTCGCCTATACCGCAGCCACAAGTGTTGCCGACAAACCTGGGCGCCTTTATAACCCTCTCTTTCTGTATGGTGGTGTTGGCTTAGGTAAAACCCACCTGTTGCAGGCTATCGGCAATCGCCTCGCCGCACAAGGTAAAAGCATCATCTATGTTACCATCGAACAGTTCCTCAATGACTTCACCCTTCATCTTCGTAATCAAACGATGGATCGCTTTCGCGAAAAGTATCGTGGGTGTGATCTTCTTCTTATCGATGATGTCCAGTTTCTTTCAAATAAGCTTGAGACGCAAGAGGAGTTTTTCCATACCTTCAACGAACTTCAAGCGGCAGGCCGTCAAATCGTCATGACCGCCGATAAGCACCCTAAGCAGATTGCCGGTCTGGAAGCTCGTCTTAAAAGCCGTTTTGAATCGGGGCTTATCGCCGATATCCAACCCCCAGAATTAGAGACAAAAATTGCGATTATTCGCAAAAAGTGCGAGCTTGATGGTATTCGCCTCTCCCCTGACATCATTACCTATATCGCTACCCATATGGATGAGAATATCCGACAAATTGAAGGAACGATTATCCGTCTGAATGCCTACTCCTCGATGGTTGGGCAAGAGATTACCCTTGACTTTGCTAAAAATGCTCTTCGTGATCAGATCAAAGAGACGCAAGCCAATATCACGATCGATACAATTGTCGAGGTCATCGCTCGTGAAATGAATGTCAAGCCAAGTGAAATCCGCTCCAAATCGCGCAGTACCAACATCGTCAATGCCCGCCGTATGGTTATCTACTTAGCACGCACCCTCACCCCCAACTCGATGCCAATCATCGCCCAATATTTTGGCATGAAGGATCATACAGCCGTTAGCCATTCGATTAAAAAGATCAATGAACTCCTCAAACAAGATGCCAACATGCAAGCCCGTATCGATGAACTCAAAGCGAAGATCCAATCAGGTACAGCGTGAATTGATGTGAACAACCTTGATCATCTTTTCACGTCCGTAACAATCGATAGCATAGGCGCTGGGACTAATCATTCACTAATGCACGCTATGCTACTATTACTACTGAGATTTTTTATAAATATAAAGGGGGTCATGGATGAAAATCGCTATCAGAAAAAGCCTACTGGAGTCGATGTTAGTTAATCTTCAACCCTTCCTTGAAAAGAAGGATAACAGCCAGATAACATCTCATATCTGCTTAGATGCGCACCATGGCCGCCTTATTGTCAAAGCAACTGACTATGAAATGGGTCTTCGCTTAGAATCGGAATTTGCCGGCATTGAAGAAGAGGGAAGTGCTACGGCTAATGGAAAAAAACTACTTGATATCATCAAAATTCTTAAAGACGAAGATGTCAGACTCACAACATCCGATGATCATCTTGTTATCAAACAAAAAGGGGCAAGTTATAAACTTCCCATGTTTCATGCAAATGATTTTCCATCCTTCCCTGATAGCTCAACTCTTTCATCAATTAACCTTGATACAGACAAGCTTGTTATCTCACTAAAAAAGATCATTCCCGCCATCGATACCAACAATCCAAAATTTGAACTTAATGGTGCACTTATCGATATGAAAACAAGCGGTATAAACCTTGTAGGAACCGATACGCGCCGCTTAGCTATTGTCTTTATGGCAGATCAGAGTGACCAAGAGCTTTCACTTATTATCCCCAAAAAAGCAATTACCGAAATCCAAAAGCTCTTTAACGAACCAGCCCGGATTCATTATGACAACGCAACACTGATCATCTCAACACAAACAACCTATTTCTTTACACGCCTCATTAATGGCAAATATCCCGATTATCAACGAATCTTACCTAAGGAATTTCGCCACGATTTTACGGTCGAACGCGATCGTTTCCTTGAGGCAATGAAACAGGTCTCTGTTATCGCACCTGAGATCAAAATGACCTTTAGCGCTCAAGCGATCACTTTTGAAAGCCTAAGCAGCGAAAACATTGAAGCCAAAAGTGAAATGGAGTTTACAAGCGATCTGCCTGGTGATTTTACAATTGCAGTCAATAGTCGCTACTTGACCGATTTTATCGCATCACTTGAGAGTCGAGAGTTTCATATTAAACTCAACCAACCCAATACCCCTTTTCAACTTGAAAGCGGGAATTTTGTAACAATCATTATGCCAATTATCCTTTAATAAAAATCAGAATGAAATGAGATGATGGAACAGAATTACGGCGCAGGTAACATTAAAGTCCTTAAAGGTCTGGAGGCGGTTCGTAAACGCCCCGGTATGTATATTGGTGATACGAGCATCAATGGTCTTCACCACCTAATCTATGAGGCAGTCGATAACTCAATTGATGAGGCGATGGCCGGGTATTGTAAAAATATCGTTGTGACTCTAACCAAATCAGGCACAGCAAGAATTGCTGATGATGGTCGCGGTATACCTACAGATATCCATCCAACAGAAAATCTTCCAGCAGCAACGGTTGTTTTAACTGTTCTTCATGCGGGTGGAAAGTTTGATAAAGATACCTACAAAGTCTCAGGCGGTCTTCATGGCGTTGGTATCTCAGTCGTCAATGCCCTCTCAGCTAAACTCCATCTGACGATATATCGTGATGGTCATATCTGGGAGCAAGATTTCGAGCAAGGTCAAATTGTCAATGACCTCACCATTTCAGGTACCACAAAAAAAACCGGTACAATTGTTGAGTTTTTGCCTGATGCGTCGATCTTTGAGACAGTAACTTTTAATTACGATATTCTTGCAAAACGGTTCAAAGAGCTTGCCTACCTCAACCCTGGCATTTCGATTACTCTTATTGACGAACGAGAAGGGAAAAAAGAGACCTTCTGTTTTGAGGGGGGAATTAGCCAATTTGTCCAAGACCTCTCAACCAAAGAGAACCTTACCCGCGTTATTGCCTTTTCCGAAAAAGTTGAAGATATCGAAATTGATATTGCATTTCTTTATAATGATAGCTACGAAGAAAAGCTATTCTCCTTTGTCAATAGCATCAAAACCCCCGATGGTGGAACACATGAGGCTGGTTTTCGTGCGGCCTTGACGCGTGCGATTGGCCAATACCTCGAAGAGAATGGTTCAGCCAAAGAAAAAGAGGTCAAAATCAGTGGCGATGATGTGCGTGAAGGGCTTGTGGCTATTGTCTCTGTGCGCGTTCCTGAGCCTCAATTTGAGGGTCAAACGAAGGGGAAATTAGGCAGTAGCTATGTGCGTCCACTTGTGCAAAAGGCAACCTATGAGAAGCTCACGCGCTATTTTGCCGAAAATCCCACCGATGCTCGCGCCATTATGGCCAAAGCACTTTTGGCTGCCAAAGGTCGCGAGGCTGCACGCAAAGCAAGGGATTTGACGCGTCGCAAGGATGCGATGAATAGTGTTGGAACGCTACCTGGTAAATTAGCTGATTGTCAAAGCAAAGATCCAGCTGAAAGCGAGCTTTATCTTGTTGAGGGTGATAGTGCTGGTGGAAGTGCCAAACAAGGACGCAACCGTGCCTTTCAAGCAATTCTTCCACTTAAAGGTAAAATCCTTAATGTCGAAAAATCGACACTTGATAAGATCCTCAAAAGCGATGAGGTTGTCAATATCATCACGGCTTTAGGATGTGGTATTGGTGAGGGATTTAGTGAAGAGAAGCTGCGCTATCACAAGATTATCATCATGACCGATGCTGATGTGGATGGAAGCCATATTCAGACACTGTTATTGACCTTTTTCTACCGCTATATGACCCCAATTGTTGAACGCGGTTATCTATACATCGCGCAACCACCTTTGTATCGTTATAAGAAGGGTAAAAAAGAGCTCTATCTAAAAGATAATCAAGCGATGAGTGAGTTGTTAATTGAGAATGGAATTGAGTCCATCTCATTTGATGGGGTTGGTGCGCGTGATCTTAAAGAGTACCTTAGAATCGTTGCTCACTACCGGACGGCCCTTGAAGAGCTTAAAAAACGCTACTCGCTTGTTGATGTCGTTCGCTTATTGGTTGAAAACGATGGGCTATTGGCTCTTTCTAATCAAGAGCTTTTTGTTGAGATTGAGAAGTTTCTTGCTACCAAAGGATGTAATATCCTCTCATCGATGGTGAGTGATGAGATCATCCACCTCTTTGTTCAGACAGATGTTGGCTTAGAAGAGATTAAAATCGATGACAACCTTTTTGCAACGCCATGGTTTTCTGAGAGTGTCTATATCTATAATCGCTTAAAAGAGCGCGAACTTCCTATTGTTGAAAATCGCGATCCGCTTGATCTTTTGGCTGAGGTTGAAGAGGCTGGCCGCAAGGGGGCCTATATCCAGCGCTATAAGGGTCTGGGTGAGATGAATCCTGAGCAGCTTTGGGAGACGACCATGGATCCTGAAAACCGTCGTTTGTTGCGTGTGACGATTGATGATGCCAAAAGAGCTGATGATATCTTTACCCTCTTTATGGGTGATGATGTTGAACCAAGACGCCGCTTTATTGAAGAGCACTCTAAAGATGTTAAACATTTGGATGTTTAATGGATAAAATGATGAAGTATGGAGAGGAAATCATCGCATCATTTGATGTCGAGCGCGATTTGGAACTTTGGCCAAGTGACTACCCACAAGAGTATACCATCACAATCACACTGCCCGAATTTACCTGCCTTTGTCCAAGAAGTGGCTATCCTGATTTTGCAACGATCACATTGGAGTACTCTCCTAATAAGGTTGTGGTGGAGCTTAAAGCCCTCAAGCTTTATATCAATAGCTTCCGCGATCGCCACATCTCCCATGAGGCAAGTGCGAATGAGATCTACCGGACACTTTTTGACAAGCTTAAGCCTCGCTGGATGCGCTTAGTGGCCGATTTTAACCCGCGTGGCAATGTTCATACGGTCATTACGATCGATTCAAGAGAGCAGTCAAAAAGAGTAAAAAAAGAGAAAGAGGAGAAGAGAGGATCTCTTTTTTAAGAGGCCTCTTCGGATGACTGCGGCACCCAAATGAACGTGATGCTCTGCTGTGTTCCCACCCTGAAGCGTTGTCCCGCTCACCTGTCGCACAGGTCCAAAGAGGTTAGGCAATTTTATCTAAAAATCGCTTAAACAAAAGTTTTTCACTCAGAAGATTGACTCGTCAGTTGATCTTCGAAAACTAGTAATAAAATCTCAAAGCAAGCACCACCATTGTGATTGTATGCACGAAGGCGTCCTTGCATGTGTTCCTCGATTATCATTCGACTCATATACAAACCAATGCCTGTTCCTTTATCCTCTCCTTTTGTTGTAAAGTAGGGTTCAAAGATTTGATCTATAATCTCTTCAGGGATACCACCGGCATTATCACATATAGTCAATTGTGCTCCTTCCTTGACTCGTTCTAATGTTATCGTGATAGTGGGGTTAGTATTAGGGTGCTCAAGAAGTGCATCTTTGGCATTTGAGAGGATATTAAGAATCACCTGTTTGAATTCATTCAAAAAGCCATCGATGAAGATCTCCTCTCCTAAAACTGTAACGGTAAAACCGTGTGACTTGAATTGGGATTCTAAAAAGGAGAGAACCTGGTTGAGAGCTTCTAAGATACCAAAGCGGCGTTTGACTTTTTCGGGTGTAAAAAAGGAGCGGAAAACATCAATTGTTTGTGACATAAACATGATCGCGGCCATTGATCTGCTGATCGTATTTTCAAGATAATCTTCGTCAAGCTCTCCATATTTGTATGCTTCTTTTAAATCTTGAACCAGCAGGGAAAGGGTATTGAGAGGTTGACGCCACTGGTGGGCAATCGCGCCAATCATCTCTCCCATTGCAGCCATGCGTGATTGACGCACAAGAAGCTCCTCTTTTTTCTTATGAGCTGCAATCTCTTCGGCAACTCTCTCTTCAAGCTGCCTGTGAAGTCTGGAGAGTTCGAGATGGGTTGTTAGTCTAGCAAGAAGCACGGCTTTGTTGAAAGGTTTGGTGATATAGTCAACTGCGCCTACCTCAAAGCCTTTAACCACCTGTTCTGTTTCACCATGAGCAGTCAAAAAAATGACTGGAATAGAGGCTGTTTGAGGGTTGGCTTTAAGTCGTTGACACGCCTCATAGCCATCCATCTGCGGCATCTGAATATCCAAAAGGATGAGGTCGGGAAGTTTGGTGGTTGCGATACTAAGACCACGAGCGGCACTGTCAGCTGCAATGATCGTGTAGCCATGCTTCTTAAGGGTCTCTCCAAGAACTTTAATATTTTCAGGCATATCGTCAATGATAAGGATTGTTGCTTTCATCAGGCTTCCTTTTGGGCGAATAGATCAAAAAGTTTTTCCATACTGGTAAGATCAAAACGTTCAGCTGCTTGTTCGAGGCTTGAAGCATAGGCAAGAAGCTCACTATCCCCTTTGGTTGAGGCAAAAGCAGCTATCTCCCTGGCAAATGCTGCAATATCATCGTTACTACGCAATTCATTGACTTTGTACCACATTTCACCCAAAGCTTCCCAGGCCTCTTGACTATAGGCCGTTGCCAGAGAGCCATTTTTAACTATGCTTTGGATTATATGATAGTTGTCGTTTGTGTTATGAGGCGTGATGGTTGTTGTTGGCTCACTGCTTATTTTTTGTTGCTTCTGTTTATCCTCTATCGGGATCGTGGCACATTGCGTTGCCTTTAGATGGACTCTAAAGATTGAGCCTTGACCTGGTGTACTCTCAAGGGTTATCTGGCCACCCATCATTTCAGTTAATCGTTTTGTAATCGTTAATCCCAGACCTGTCCCACCATAGCGGCGGGTACTCTGTCCATCAGCCTGGACAAAGGTCTCAAAAATTCTCTCCCGTTGTCCTGGATCGATGCCAATGCCTGTATCGCGCACCGAAAAAGTGAGGTCAAATGTTGTGTGATCGTCGCGTGATGGTTGGGCATCGATAGAGAGCTCCACCTCACCTGCATCGGTAAATTTGAGTGCATTACCTAAAAGATTAATGAGGATCTGTCGTATCCTAATCTCATCCAACAAAAGATCTTTGGGAAGAGTGGAAGAGAGAGAAATAAGAAGTTTAACCCTCTTTTCTTCAGCCTTTTGGTAAAAGAGTGTACGCATCTCCTCAGCTAACTGAGTGAGATTGACAGGCTCAAGTTTAAGCTCCATTCGACCTGCCTCAATTTTAGAAAGATCAAGAATGTCATTAATCAGACGCAACAGATTTTTACCACCAACGCGGATGCCCTCGAGGTAGCTTTGATAGCGAGGATCTGTAATTTCTTGAGCCAAAAGATCAGAAAAACCAAGGATGGCATTCAGGGGGGTTCGTATCTCATGAGAGATATTGGCAAGAAACTCAGATTTTGCCCGATTAGCCCTCTCAGCCGCCTCTTTTGCTTCAATAATAAGCCGTTCAGCCTCTTTACGGTTATTAATATCGGTATGCGTCCCGATCATGCGGGTGGGTTTTCCACTGCTGTCGCGTGCGACAATCATTCCCCGATCAAGAACCCACTTGTAGCTACCATCCTTACATAGAACACGATGTTCATTTTGATAAATTGTTGTGCGGCTATCAAGATAGGCGTTAAGGTCTGCATAGACCCTCTCTTTATCCTCAGGATGAATGCGCTTTGCCCACTCCTCAAGACTTCCTGAAATCTCCTCCTCACTATACCCTAACATCTCCTTCCAGCGGCGTGAGAAAAAGACACTGTTATCAGTAATATTCCAATCCCACAATCCATCTCCACTCCCCTCAACAGCAAACTTCCATCGCATCTCGCTCTCTGCAAGGGCCTCTCTGGCTCTCTTTTGCTCTGTGATATCGCGAAATGTTGTAAACATCAAGGGTCGATTATCGATTGTGATCGTTTGGACAGTTACGAGGACATCACGCAACTCCCCGTTTTTGGTACGATGAACGGCCTCATATGTATCCCAGCCTCGTTCTTGGATGGTTTTAATATGTCTTTGTATCTCGTCGATTTCTTGGGTAGCATCGATTTGACGAATGGTAAGATCTTTAGCCTCCTCGGCTGTGTAACCTAACTGTTCATAAAAGACTCTATTGAAATCGACAGGTTTTTGGCTGATAGGATCGAAAAGAGCTAATCCATCACTGGATTGGGTGAAGATTGTTTTATAGCGCTCTTGTGCTAAGCGTAGAGCATCAAGTATCTCTTTTTGTGCCGTTATATCGACATAGACGATCACGACTCCAAAACGATCGTTAGCTACAGGCATGGCACTAACACTCATCCAAGTCGTGGTGTCAGATTTGATGATACCCATTTCAACATCAAAAACAGGATCACCCTCTTTAAGAGCACGAATACCTGGACACTCTGTTGGAGGCATGGGGGTACCATCTGGACGAATGATTTGCCATTTTTGACCTTTATTGGTAATGTTGAGTTGCAGGTGATCTTCTTTGGTAATACCCAAAATCTGCTCGCTCGCACGATTGCAATCAATGATCCTTCCCTCTGGATCAGTGATAGAGATTCCTACAGGCAAAACCTCATAGATTGCCTGAAGCATCTCTTCATTGGTTCGAATTTTCTCTTCGCTGATTTTGCGCTCAGTAATGTCTTGAAGCGTCCAGATAATTCCCTTTGAAAGATCAGTAGGATCTAAGGCTGTTCCCGAAACGGAACACCAAAGGATATTACCATCTTTGCGTTTTAAAGGATATTCGATATTGGTTAGCGTATGATCGAGGAGTTTATCGTATTGTAACGCAAACTCTTCAAATTTCTCATCGCTAATGTGGATCAGTCGAAAACTTTGCCCCTCCATCTCCTCAATCGTATAACCAAACATCTGCGCAGCTCGCTGATTGGCGCGCTTAATGGTGCGATTGGGTGAAGCTAGAAAGATCCCAACGGCACTGTTATCTAAAAGAGCACGGCGCAAGCTAATCTCTTCTTCTAAGGCTTTTTGTGCTTCGTACTCTTCAGTGATATCAATACCAACTTGAATCTGAACTACTCTGCCATCAATCCAGGGCATAATGCGCGTATTAAAAGCATACCAGCGATTATTGATCGGACTGCGATTTTTCCACTGGATGGTGTGTGGAGTAGCTGTGAGATTATGAAGACGCTCTTCTTGAGTGATCGGGCAAAAGGGGCAGGGAGTATCTCTGCCTTGAAAAAAACGATAACAAAGCTCCCCGCTAGCATCATGAAAATAGTTACGGGCATACTCGTTGACATAGAGCACCTTGTAGCTCGCTAAATCGATAACGTAAACCAAAGCATCGAGACTATTGAGAACTGAATCGAGGAAGCGATTGTTGAGACGAAGTTGCTCTTCAAGCTCTTTTTGTTCAGAAATATCGGTGTGTGAACCAGCCATCCGAAGAGGTTTTCCCTCAGGACTTAACCAGACTTTACCACGTGTTAAGAGCCATTTGTAGTGGCCATCTTTACACTTCATCCTAAACTCAACATGGTATGGTTGTTTAGGATCGGCAAAGTGGCGCTGAAGGGCCTCCTCGATTTTAGATCGATCCTCAGGATGGATCGCATCAAAAAAGACATTAGGATCATCAGGAAACTCATCGGCGCTATAGCCTATAATCTCTTTCCAGCGAGTTGAGAAATAGACTTTACCGCTTGCAATATCCCAATCCCACAATCCATCATTGGCCCCATCCCATGCCATTTCAAATCGTTGTTGCCAGAGTGAGCGCTCCTCTTCAAGCTCGTGTTGGTGGGTGATATCTATCAAGTAGCCGATATAGTGGGTAATCTCACCTTGGTCATTATGGATGACAACGGTGCTATCATGCAGCCATCGCCACGATCCATGAGCGTGGCGGAATCGGTAGGGTCGGTGGGTGAAGGTTGTAAGATTATTAAGAGATGCGACCTGAACCTCTTCTGCAACACGCCTAAGATCATCAGGGTGAATGAGGTCGGCATACACTAGTTTACCACTGATAAAATCTTCAGAGGTGTAGCCTAAGAGATTGGTGATGTTAGGTGAGGCTGCTTCGACGGGCCAGCCAGTCTCATTACGCCAAACTATGATAACAACGGGACCCTTCTCAAAGAGGGGACTGTTGACAATGTCGCTCATCCCTTTCTTAATGGCCACTTTTACCCTCTTTTTATCTTAACTGATCGGCTTACCCGTCAAATTTTTTTGTTGATAACACGCCTTTTGAGGACGATGGTACTGTTTGGGTTATGATAGCATGAAAGACTTTAAATAATGATGTTGTTAGCTTAGCAACGTAGATAGCAGAATAGGTGGCGGTGTCTGTTCGAAAAAATTCGAACCGATTTCGCCCAAAACCGATAAAACTCGCGGGGCGGGCGGCATTCCCCCCAGACCCCCCCTTCCGCCCGCCCCGCGGAAGGCGACCTTTTCGGATTGAAAAACTGCCAAAGAACCTGAAAAAATATCGGCTCGAACTTTATAATGCCCCCAACAATTCAGACAGAAAAACCTGTAGCCGATATTCCTTTATCGAATCACCAATAAAACAAATCTCAAAGAGGTTGATATGAGCAAGAAGCGAACACAGTATACGGCAGAGTTCAA
>JAINCO010000085.1:0-21783 GCA_036574095.1 Campylobacterales bacterium
AACTCCGGCCTCGAGCTATTCAGATGGGCATCCGCCACCAGTACCGCCCCTTTGGCCAGCTCCGGGATACCTCCCTCGTTTGCCATCACCTCTCCTTATAGTTGTGCGCGGATTGTAGCACAACTCAACTCAAAAAACCGTGTAGATTTTGAGTGAAGAGTTGAGAGCGACTCACCCCGGGCTCTTAGCTTATCGCAAGGGGGCTTGTACGGTCACGAGATCGTAAGATAATTTAGAAAGTGACTAAGATTTTGGGACATGCTTGTTGACAACATCACCACGATTGCCAAAAACATCGAGACTTTGAATAGGTTCAAAAAGATAATGTTCTAATACTTCGACCTTGACGAGTTTATCAAGCGGGGTGTTAAGCATGGTTTTAATAAATGCGTTAGCCAGTTTTTCAACTTGATCGATCTCTTGAGGCGTAACACTCTCTTTTTTGGCAATTTTACCCCGAATCTGCTTTTCCAGGGCATCAAGGTCTGAGGGGAAAAAGCCAGGAGCAAGTTGGACTTTGACACTTTCGCCTGTTGAGATTTTTTGAAGGATATGCGCCGAACCCAAAGATGGATCAATACGCAATGTCTTGAAGTTAATACGCGCACCCGTTAAGTAGCTAAGGGTATCAACCATACAGGGGCTGTTTTTGCACGCACCGCGTATGTCGGTACGATCGATAATCCCATCAGGAAAGAGTTTTTGAAGCCCTGCTGCTATTTGCAGATAGGAAAATACCAACCCATCACATAAATGGCCATGAGCTTTGACAATATCATCCATCCTGATCGATTTGGTTTGGCCGATGGTATTATAGCGCCCGAGCGCACTATCAGTATCGCGCACCTTGAGGGTGATATTGTTGGGTGCATGACAAACAAATGTCGGCAGATACCAGGTTGAGGAACAAAACATAGATCGAGTGGTTTTAGGTGCCGCCAAGGCACTCGCAGCAAAAGATGCCGCTCCAAATAGCATAAATTCGCGTCGTTTCATCGATCATCCTTTCAAGCCACATCAACAACAATCAAGCTCGTTAGGTGCCCCAGAGAGGTCACCTAACTGACTGAAGGAGTGGAGAGTCATAGTTTAACAGATCATTGTTCACTCAATGTTCATAACGATCGATTGTTAAAGGTAAGAACAAAACGGCTCCCTTGTTGATGTTCACTTGTCAACGAGATATCGATACCCATCTGATCACAGAGTTTTTTGACGATTGAGAGCCCAAGCCCCAAACCTCCCGCGCACTGCATCCCCTGAATTTCACGATAGTGACGCTCGAAAATTTTGGAGCAGTTTTCGATACCGATGCCATTATCCTCGATTGTGATAGAAGAGTCTGTCACTGTGATCGTGATCATTGGGTGAGGTTGGGAATATTTAATCGCATTTGAGATGATATTATCAAGAACCCGCTCCAAAGCATAGGGATCAACATAAGCCTGCAAGGGGGTGAGTGTTATTTTAAATTGGGCTTCGGGGTGCGTCTCACTAAAAAACTCAATCCGATCACTAACGACATTGGCCACATCAAGCATCTCTTTTTTGAATGTTAAGGGTTGGTCAAGAAGAAGTTGAAGGTTATTATACAAAAATCATATCATTTTGTTTGATTTTTCTATGCGAGAAATTTTTTTAACAATTTTTTCTTCACTGAGCAGATTTTTTAGCGATTCGCAATTCATGGCAATGGCGGTCATCGGCGCATTAAGGTCATGGACGATATCCTCGATCACCGAATCAATTGTTTTGCTCGTTTGTGTAATTGGTCGAATCGAAAGGCGTGCAAGATAGTAGGCAACACCAAAAAAGAGGAGAAATCCGATGCCCATGAGGATGGCAATTTTTTTGAGAAGCTGATCAATTTTTGAATCGATAATGCTTTTATCAGCGGTAACAACAAAAACTTGATCGGGATAATACTTGCTTGCGCACGAGATCGCCACAAAAACATCTTCTTCTTCGATAAATTTGGGGTATTGATGGCGACGAGAGGGCTCAATATCAATTGAAAAATCTTCAAAGTGCTCAATCGTATTGCCATCGCGCGAGAGTGATGTATAGGCGATCATCTCATCTTGGAGTTCGCGCACAATGGCACTTCGTTGTTCAAAAAAATAGAGAATCGCTACGCCCAAGCTCAAGGTAAATGTTGAGATGAGATAGATGAGCATAAATTTGATTAGGGCCCTTTTTTCATACGCTTTCAAATCGGTATCCTACCCCTTTGATATTGGTGATCCACTGCGAACCAATAACTTTTTTGATATTGTTGATGTGAACACGAATGACCGTATCGCTTGGAAAACGATCTTCCCATACAGACTCTATGATCTCATCTTTGCTGACGATGCGCCCCCGATTTTTACAAAAAAATGAGAGCAACTTGCCTTCTTGTTTTGGGAGACGATAGAGTGCCCCATCGATTCGTAACTCATTAGATGACATATCAAAACTGATAGAATCACTGATAGTCACACAGTTTTCTTTGCTTCTATAAGCGCGACGCATCAGAGCCTTGATGCGTGCAATCATCTCGGCAATCGTAAAAGGTTTTCGAATATAGTCATCTCCACCGCTTTGATACCCCTTGAGAACGGAGGCTTCATCACTTTTGGATGTGATAAAAATAGCCGGGGTAGTATCACCAGATGAACGAAGCTCGTCAAGAAGTTTCGTACCAACTATTCCCGGGACATTAATATCAAAAAGATAGAGATCAAATTTCGTCTTAAAAGTCGCCTCGAGCACCGCATGACTAGTCAATGCAATCTGACACTCAAAGCCATTCTCCTCCAGTGCCTCTTGAATTGTCTCGGCTAATACCTGATCATCTTCTAACAAAAGAGCGATCATATCAACGCATCTCCTCAACGATCTCTTTGGCATTATCCCCGCGAAGATACCCAGCCAACCCAAGCAATCCATCGGTTAGGTAGCGACTTTTGTATCCTTTGAGTGTCAGATACAACCGAGCAATTTCAGCTCGATCATAGTGGGGACAGACGGTGATAATTGTTTTGTTTTTATCAAGTTCATTGATACGCTTAGGAAGTTCATTAAGAGGAATCGATTTCATAAAGGGAAAATTCCACAATGTATGCTCCTCAGGAAAGCGAATATCTACAAATATAGCTTCACCAGCCACAAAGAGCTCCATCGCCTCACCACTTTTGATTTTCATTGCCTGCCGCTCCTTATAATCAAAACGGCTAAGATAGGCATCAAATGTGTCGGCGTTTAATATCGATAAAATAAAAATGATTCCAACAACAACTCTCATCTTTATCCTTGATCATGTTTAGATAACATCACGCCTGCCTCCTGGATGAAAGCAAGCAACTGTTTACTCACAGAATCAAGCGATTCCGTGTTCCCAATGAGCGTCATGCGCATCACTCCCGGAGCTCCTTTTGTGTGCTCAAGGATCGAGGGGATCGTCATCGACAGATCAATAAGATCGCATCCGCTCTCACCCAAGAGTGTACGCAAGCTATTGAGATTGATTTTTTCAACCTCGCCTACGATCTCAAAATAGTGGCGCTGGATAAAAGAGGGTTGCTGAAGGGCAAGATTGCGCTGCGCAATTTTTTCGCGACGAGCATCGGCCTCTTTGTGAACCGTTGAAAAAATCTTATATTCGCGTTCGGCATTAAGAACAATCACGGGATCTGGAAAAGTGATGGCATGGGTTGGGCAGATATTGGCACATGTCGTGCAGCCAACAACACAAGTATAGGGATTTTGGACGATAGCCTTTCGCTTGTGATCGATGAACTCCATCGTATAAACATTTTTTCCACATGTCACAAAACAGAGCTCACATCCGATGCACGCCTGAGTATCCACCGTCGGATACCATGGAATCTTTGTTCGCTCAATACCGTGCCAGTTTGACTTTGCCTCCATGAGGCGCTCCTTGTAAAATCGTAGTCTATCGTGCGTCTTAACGCTCCAACTTCTTTTCGTGCATCAACTCTCAGCACCCTTTCTTTTGTGATGATGCCAGTACACTATTATAGCAAAAAGTGCAGGACTTTAGGTGGTTTTATTTTTGGAAGAGTCAGCACAGCCACTGCCTTAAGAGGGCAGTGGCTGTGCTTTGCCAGATTTATAACAAGATGAGGACACAAAAAGGCTCTTTATAGTTCGAAAGCCTCATCATAAGGACGATTGCCGACGACCACTGGTAATGAGAGGTTCATCCCCCAATCTCCCCAACCACCATTATAAAGCTTGATATTCTTATAGCCGAGTGCTTTAAGCTGCATATACCCTAATGTCATCCGAAATCCATCATGGCAATAGAGATAGATTGTTTTGTCTTTGGGGATATTTGCGTACATAGCGGCAATCTCATCCATGCTTTTCCACTTACCACTCGCACCCCCTTCGGTTCCATCCAGACTGACGATGTTAATAGCGCCCGGAATATGGCCACCTTGAATCGAGTGTTTGATCTCTGCTCCTGTATAGTGGCTGTTGGGGCGACTATCGATAAGCACATAGCGATCATCTCGAGAAGCAACGATATGCTGGTAAACATCGGTCCACTCAACAAGAAGATTTTTGGGCTCTTTTAGAGTCACTTTACCGGGCTTCTTGGGTGTGGGTTTATCCTTGGTCAACTCATTGAAATTTTGCCACTCCATCACGCCACCGTCAACTATTTTGACTCGACTCATATCGTAGCCATACAAATCCAGAAGAAAATAGAGGCGCGATGCGAGGGCGCTACGAGAGTCATCATAGATCACAATCAGTGAATCGTTGTTTACCCCCCATGATCGAAGGGTCTTTTCAAATGCCGCCTTTTTTGGGAAGCGCATCGTTGGGATCTCGTTGTTCGCACCCAAATCCTTAAATCGTTGCACTTGGATTGCCTTCTCGATATACCCGACTGTGTAGTAACGATGAGGGTGGTAGCGCACCTCAAGCAAGACCAATTTTGGATCATTAAGATGCTCGCTAAGCCAGTCAGCATCAACGAGAAAATCGGGTTTTGCTCCCCATAAGAGGAGCGGGATAAAAACAAAAAGAGCTAGAAAACGCTTCATTCGCTAACCTCAGATTTTGAATTTATAAAGGAGCTGAAGAGCCATCCACGATGCGTTATTTGTTGCACCTTTGCTTGTGTCATTTTTGATCACATCTCCTGGCTGAAAATAGCAATACCAGGCACGGACTTGAAGATCTTTATTGTATTGATAGCGAATCTCAAGATTTGACTCTTGTCCAACCTCATCATAAAGACCTTTGCTTGGTCCGGTGCTGCCAATTTTTCCAAGTGTCGTCATTCCCTGTTGCGCTTCTTCAAGTTTATAGAAGTGCGTATCGGCCAAGACGGTGATTTTATCGGTTGGCTTGAATGTTACCTTAAATTCGTTGTCGATGATATTTTGCCAAGAAACGAGATTCATCCATCCAAGAACCCAGTCATTGGCACCAAATCCATAGTCAAACTGACTCTGAACACCATCACTCAAGCCACCCTTTTCACCCGTTGCATACACACGTGTATAATCAACCTTTGGTTTCATGGGAAGTGTCTTGAAATGGTAACCAACCATCGCCGCATAACCATAGGCATCGGTGTCAACATCGGATTGATGCCCTGATTGTTTGGCGTAAGTGATATCATAGTAAAAATTAAAGAGATTATCATCATAAACCCGCAGACCGACCCAACGGTGCTCAACCTTGCCCTTCTTTGTCGAAGATGTTCCGCTATAATTGCTACTTGTGCTTGACTTACGCGCATAAAAGGGCTCGATCGCCCCAGTTGCTGTTGTCGTAAAGTGACCATAGACTCCTAAACCCTTAAATTCATGCTCATCAGGAAAGCTTTGGCTATCAGGGTCGTGGATTTTTGTTCCTCCATACCAGACATCAACAAAATTCTTTTGCCAACTATACCCGACACGCACAGCATCCCATCGCCAACGCCCCGTGTTATCGAACTCTCCCGGACCAAACATACTCTTATCGCCATACGAGATCGATTGGCGACCGATGGTAGCCTTTAAGCCAGGCGTCAAGAGATTCTTTGCTTCAATATAAGCGTCATTAACCTCAAAGTACTCTTCATTGGGGTTCATCACATAACCGGTTGTCTGATCTTTCCATAAGTTTTCATTGCCTGCCTTTTCTTGAGAGAGGGACCAGCCATAGGTGCGGGAGTCTTTGATATTGAATTTGACCGTAATATCTTGGGTTGGCGTATAGGTGACACCGGCGATGATTTGTTGCATCAATACTGTATCATCTGGTTCACCTGTTTTGCTTTCATTACTTCCGTAGGCTTTAGAGTTTTAGCCATCAAATTGCTCTAATCGAAAACGAATATGCCCATCAAAGGTCCACTGTCGAGTCGTTTGGTTTTCAACTGCTTTTGGCGCGGCGCTGATATCTGTCGCCAACGATGGGATCGATAGCGCAGCAGATGCAGCAAGTGATAAAAGAATCGAATGTTTAGCCATATTATATCTCCTAAGAAATTATACTTAAATACCCCTATCACAAGAGGGGCGGTTTATCGTTTCAAACCAGGAACAGCGATTGTTTGACCCTTCACCCTGGAGGTGAGATAAGTCTCAAGAGCAACCATCTCAGGGCTTCCGTGCGGAATTTTTGCCTGGGCTGAATTGGCCATACACTGCTGCATACGCGTTTGCAATGTTACGACACAAGATTGGGTCATACGATAGCCTGGCCAAGTAGCGGCCGCTTTGACATGTGGCACGCTGGGATCAGGAAGTTCTTGCATCCTAAGGCGCATCCCGACCATTTGGGGACTGTGGCACGAGTAACACGCAAGGCCTCGTTTACCCCGTTTGGCCATATAGACCTCCTCCTATAATACCCACCCCAATACTTCAACACCCTAAGGGGTTGAAGATTGGGTAGGTTTGTGTTAGTATAAAGACGGTTGTTGTAACTGCTTTATGCAATTCACAGTCAATGGCACTAAAGAAACGATCTGCGGCTCCTTGTCATGGTGAAATGACCCAAGAAAGCCTATCGTATTTGGTCCAACCAAACTCACCAATGAAATGCTATCGGGGGCAAGAACCTTTGCGGGTTAGCCAACCGTTCCATAGAGTAAGGAGGCTGTGAGCACAACCAAGCAATACGGTTAGAAGGATTGTTAGGATGTATTATGTTGGGATCGATATCGCCAAACGAAGTTCTGTGGCCTGTGTTTTGCGTGACGATAATACAATCGTTGTCAAGCCCTTTGAATTCTCCACCGAAGAGTCGGGGTTTCAAAAGCTGCTTGCCCATCTACAAGCACTTTCTTGTGATCTTGGTGATATTATCATCGGGATGGAGGCAACAGGATTGTTGTTTGAGAATCTCTATCGGTACCTCAAGACTTTGACCTACCGTGTGGTATTATTAAACCCTTACCAAACCGCAAAGTTTCGAGAGATGGATACGATGAAAAGAGTCAAAAACGACAATATCGATGCCTTGATGATTGCTGCACTGATAAAGAGCGGACGCTTTAGCGAAGGGTATGTGACGGATGATCAACTAGCATCTCTTAGAGAGCTCTATCGTCACAGAGCCTCGTTAGATGATCAACGAAAAGCCATCAAACGCCAGACCCAGACTCTTTTGGCTGTTGTCTTTCCCGAGTTTGAAAAGATCATCAACGATCCCTTTAGTGTCACGGGGATGGCTCTGTTAGAAAAGTATCCTACGGCCAAACACTATGATCAGGTCACCCCCGAGAAGATTCTTAAGATCTTTCGGGGAATTAAGGGCAACAACTTCAACGAACACAAGGCTCAGATGTTGTTGGGGCTGGCGTCAAAGAGCGTCTATTCAGGTGCTGCTCAAGAGGCCAGGGCATTGTCGATTCGCTCCAATATTGCCTTACTTAAAATGATCGATCAACAGATCATGGCCATTGATGAGCAGATCCATGCTCTTTTTGATCAAAAACACAGCGCAATCTCACCCCAAGATCATCAGATCATCTCAGATATTATCGATCACCTCAGAACCATTCCAGGGGTTGGCGATAAAACAATCCTTGCTCTTTTGGCAGAATGTGGCCCTCTTGACAGATTCCCTAATGCCGCAGCACTTGTTGGCTATCTTGGACTCTATCCGACAATAGAACAATCAGGGGGGAGTATCAAACATAAACACCTTGCCAAGCGAGGTGCGAAACTTGCCAAAAAAGCACTCTATCTTGCAGCTATCGCGGCCATTCGTCATAACAGCGAACTGTATACGATTTATTCCAAGTATCGATCCAAAGGACGAGCCAAAAAAGAGTGTCTTATTATTGTCGCAAGAAAACTGGTTCAGATCATCTATGCGATCTATACACAAAACATCCCTTATGATCCCTTACGGGTATTTGTTGCTCAACCTGTTCGCCAATCATCGGCCATCAACAACAGACCCAAGCCAAACGATCGATAACCGTATCTCATGCCATTGACAGTGAACTGTAAAAGAGCACAACAACCAGAATAAAGATCGGCATCGACAAAAAGCCGATACCTTCCTTGTTGTCTTGATGAAACAGGGTTTCATCATTGAAACGCTCCTTGAAGCGCTTCAACGATCAAACATACAATAAAGCTATGCCATGAATAAAAATCCTCCTTAGTTAAGGGGGATTTTATAAAATGGCTATTCTATTTGTAACGTACCAAAAGAGGAATAAGAGTTGGCCAAAAAAAGTGTAGAAATTTTTGGGGACATTATAAGGGTCTTTATTTGAAAGTACTTAATCTAAGATTAATTAGCATAGAAATACGACAAATAAAAACATCAGATTCTGAGTTTCGTTAGGAAGTTGTCTAGGCTAAGATAGTTTCAGCACCACTCATGATAATGTTCATGCCATACTTTTCGCGAAGCTTGGTAATTTTTTCGGTAAGATGGTGGCGTTGCTGGTCCTGATCAAATTCTATCAGCTCATATGTTTTGGGTTTGGCTCTGGTGATAAAATTTGAGGCTGAGAGGCTGATATGGTAGATGCCATGCTCAGGATAGATATCGATCTGCTTCATGAGCGTTGTTGCGAGTGTTCGTAGTAAAACCTCTGAAAAGAGACGATTGATAGTTGTTGATGTTGATGAGGATAACCCCTGCTCATAGCGAAATTTAACCCAATAGGTTGTTGGTTGAAGGTGAAGCATACTAATCATATGGGCAAGATGTCGCGCTAAGATCATAAGATAGCGACGAAGGGTAACGCGATCATGAGTTAAGGGAAAGCTTCGTGAGATTCCGATGGAGCGTCGATCATGGTAGGCCACAACAGGCTCGTTATCACTCCCCTCGACTCTAGCATAAAGCTCTCGTCCGATATGTCCCCAGCCATAAAGAAGTGATTTGGCCTCAAGTAGCTCGCCCAAGGTTTGAATGCCATAGCGTCTTAGTCTAGCTGAAAGAGAGCGACCAATGCCAGGAAAATCTTCAATAGGTAGCGGAGCGATTGTTTGCTTGATGCGATCCTTCGGAATAAGGGTAATACCAAAAGGTTTGTTCAGTTCAGTAGCCAGCTTGGCGATCCATTTAGACGAAGAGGCACCGATGGAGACGGGTAGATCAAAGCGCTCAAGAATCTCTGCTTGCAAAGAACGCATAAACTTCTCGGTCTCCTCATCCTTAACCCATCCTGAGAGATCCCCCCAAAACTCATCGATGCTGTATTGCTCTAAAACAGGAATTTTTGTCTGGAGAAACTCTCGCAGCCTATGCGATAGAATCTGATAAAAAAGGTGATCCTCAGGAACAATGAGCAGATGAGGGCAAAGCCTTAGAGCCTCAGCCAAGGGGGTTCCTGTTTGGATGCCATAGCGCTTTGCCTCGTAGCTTTTCGCCACACACACGCCATGAATATTACCCTGATCGTCAATAAACTCTTGCTTCCAAGCCTCTGGATCAAAACCACGCCAGGTGCGTTTGGCTTGAACTAATGATGAGAACATTCCAACCGATTGTGTTAGCACGTGAGATTGACTCGAAGGTAAAAAGATAGCTTGGTCACTTGATTTGACAACAACGACAGGTTTATCTTTAAGACAGGATGAGCGGGTTCGCTCGGCTGAGACAAAAAAGCAATCAAGATCAAGATGAATAATCATAGCAATATTATTGCAGAATAAAATGTTAAATCAAAAAATATTGCTTTATGCAATATAATGTGAGGAGATTTGGGGAATTGTTAGAAACAATGAATGTAATCGATGACCTGGATTAATCTATATAGGAGATAAAACTATATCCTGTTTCGGGCTTGATAGTTATAATTGCCCGTCGGCCTGATGAGTGAGTAAGCGTCAGGTTACAATCGGTTGTTAAAAGGTTCATATATGGTTCAGTAGTCGAAGCTGAAACATCTGTATATGGTCGCCCATAGTGATCGAAAAAGAGCTCCGTTATCGTAGGCGACCGATTACAAGTTGATGCTAAAGAAGCTATCGAGTATGATAGTGTCAAATTCATTTTTGGATCATATTGAGCATCATCAGAAGAGGCGCGATAAAGAATCAATTTGGTTTGACTATTAATCGCAGGTTCGATATGCGTTGTAACATCAATATTCCCCTCTCGATCTCTATCTGATGTAATAGCGTAGTAATAAGTTCCACTATTAGAGTAAAAACGAATATGCCATCTTTCTCTAAAGAACATTCCCTTTTTTGTACCATCTTGCCCAGGATTAGCTAAGTACCTCGCATCTTGCGGATCAAATTTATTCTCCTGCATCGCCAAATGCTGGGTGTAGCGAATATGACGAAGAATCTGTTGCGCAGCCTCTCGTAGCTCATCGGGCTTCTCGTATCTCATTGCAGCTACGGCAACAAGAATAGCAATCAAGACCACTATAACAATCAGTTCGAGTAAAGTAAAGGCGTTCCGCTGTTTCATAGGAGAAATTATAGCTAAATAAAAAGAGAAAAAAAAGAGGGCTAAGGCCTAATTTTCTTAGAAAATTAACTTTTTAAGTTTAAAGATGGTGCGGTCGGCGAGACTCGAACTCGCACGGGTCGCCCCGCCACCCCCTCAAGATGGTGTGTCTACCAATTCCACCACGACCGCATAAGATTGAAGATAAATAAGAGAGCCGCCTTAGGCGGCTTGGCTAATATTAGCCGAGAAATGGATTTGCAAAAAGTGCGATCAGAGCAAGAACAAGCGTGTAGATTACCTGAGCCTCGATCATCGCAAGAGCGATAAACATCGTACCCATGAGCTTGCCACCCATGCCAGGATTGCGTGCTGTACCAGCAATCGTTGCAGCAGCTGTGTGACCCATACCAATAGCACCACCAAGAGCAGCAAGACCAAGACCAACAACAGCGGCCATGACCGAGTAAGATTTCAACATCTCATTAGCAACATCACCATCAGCTGCGAAAGCAAAAGCTGCAAATGAGATAAAAAGAAGAGCGATCTTTTTCATGAATAACTCCTATTATTTTGGCTCTTTCGATCCGTTCGGCTTGCGTATCCCTACTTAACATCGATTGAGCGGGCGGATTATAACGCTATTTTCCTTAGAATACGGTTAAACTCTATTCGACTTTGGCTAATTCAATGCGATTTTCTCCGATGCTGACAATTTTCACATGAACTATATCACCCTCTTTAATATGATCGTGGATATTGATACGCCCTTTGCCAAGCTTGCTCACATGAAGCAATCCATCAAAACCACCAGGCAATTCAACAAAGGCGCCAAAATCAACGACCTTTTTTACGCGGCCTTCGAACTCCTGTCCAACCTCATACTGATCAAGCTTAGGCTTAGGTGTGAATTGGCGACCCCCTCCGCGACGACTACCAGACTCAGCAATCCCAAGAATATGCTCTTTGGCCGCACTCACCTTATCTCGCTGACGACCTACAACCTTAACCATCCCTGTCTCTCGATTCAAATCAATAGCAACCTCAAAGCGCTCGATAATCTCTTTGATCGTTTTTCCTGCCTGTCCAATAATATCAACAATGCGCTCGGCTGCCACTTGAAATAGCTCGATACTTGGAAGAACCTCTTCGTTGACTCTAATTTTACTCTCAGCTTCTTCCATCATATCAAGAATCTGCATACGCGCATCGCGCGCTTGCAACAGCGCTTCTTTAAGAATCTCTAAGGGAAGCCCGCCAAGTTTAATATCCATTTGCATCGCTGTGATTCCCTTTCGGGTTCCAGCTACCTTAAAATCCATATCCCCATCGTGATCTTCTAATCCCATGATATCAGTTAAAATCGCATACTCTTCGCCTTCACTGACCAATCCCATCGCCACTCCCGCAGCAAGTGCCGATAGTGGAACACCGGCACCTTTAAGTGCCAACGAAGCAGCACAGACTGTTGCCATACTTGATGAGCCATTGGACTCAAGAATCTCTGAAACAACACGCAACGCATGGTCATAATTAGGATCAAGTAGCGGCTGAATCGCCCTTTTGGCAAGGTTTCCATGTCCAAGCTCACGACGCCCAGGAGGCCCCAAGCGTGTTGCTTCACCAACGGCATAACCGGGGAAATTGTAGTGAAGCGTAAATGACTCTGTAATGGGGGTATCAGAAGTTAATAGCTCGCTTTGTTGCTTATCTGCGTCTGTTCCAAGAGTAGCAACTGCGAGTGCTTGGGTCTGTCCACGGGTAAAAAGACACGAGCCATGAGCGGATGGAAGGATATTGGTTTCGATTGTGATTGGACGAACATCTTGAAGTCCGCGCCCATCAGCACGACGCCGCTCTTTAAGAATCATGCGGCGAACCTCATCGCGTTTGATGAGTTCAATATATTTTTTCACCTCATGAAGTGTCCAGCCCTGATCCTCTGCCTCCTGCGATGAGGCAATTGTTTGGGCTATCTGGTTAAGTGCTGTACTTCGCTCGCTTTTGGCTAGCCCATTTAAAGCTTCTTTGATTTGATCCAGTGCAAGCTCGCGCATACGCTCAAGCAACTTAGCGTCAATCTCATCACTACGCAAAGGAACATCGCGTATTTGCTTACAAGCTGGAGCAAATTGACTCTCCATCTCAGTTGTGATGGCTGCAATAGCTTTACTAGCAAAGGCAATCGCCTCAACCAGCTCCTCTTCACTGATTTCATTGGACAAAACCGTTGCCATCGTTGCCATTCCGGCACCCGCCTCGTACAATGGGTCGATGTTTACATTAGGGATTACCTCAATCTCTTCTGTCTGGCGCGCCATCATCTCGATCATCAAAATCTCATCTTTTGTTCCTGCAACAAAGAGATCAAGGGTGCTCTCTTTTAGCTCAGTTAGCGAAGGATTAAGAACAAACTGGCCATTGATGCGTCCAACGCGCACACCCGTAACAGCCTTTCTTGCTGGAACATCGGAGGTATAAAGAGCTGCTGATGCAGCATTTAACGCCATCACTTGCAAATCAGCATCACGGTCGACTGATAACACAGTCACGATAATTTGTGTTTCGTAATTGTATCCTTTTGGAAAAAGGGGCCTGAGCGAACGATCAATGAGTCGTGATGTGAGAACTTCAAATTCACCCGGCTTCGCTTCGCGCTTAACAAATCCTCCGGGGAATTTGCCGGCAGCATAAGCTTTTTCGATATATTGAACCGTCAGCGGTACAAAACCCTCTTCGATCATCGTGCGCTCACTAACAACAGTAGCAAGCATCACTGTATTGCCCGATTTCATCCAGACAGAGCCGTCAGCCTGCTTGGCAACATAACCAAATCGAAATTCAACCGGACGACCCGCAGCATTTAGTTGGCAATCAAATATCATCGATTTTGTCTCTCCTTAAGGTTTAAATCTCTTCTCATAATTTAGCGGCTCCGATACTGCCTCAACCTCATCAGCTGTTAACCGAAATCGATAGCCTTCAATATAGTCACGAAGGAGCGCATAAGCACGATTAAGCTCTTCCATCGCCTCAGCTGATCCACCAAGGTCAGGATGGTTTTGACGCGCCAACAGTCGGTAACGCTCTTTAATCTCGGCAAATGTAACTAAAGGCGGAAGTCCCAACCTCTTTCTTGCCCAAACAAGTTCTTGAGGAGTCATCAAACAACACTACTTAACAAGTGATCCTGCCGATGAGCCTAGAAGATACTTTAAGTCATCGTCAATAAAGCTAACACCGGCACCAACAAATAGATTAGCTGTTTTCTTATCAAGAAAATGGTCATAACCACCAAAAAGATGAAGATGTTTCAACATTTTATAATCGGCAGTGACACGAGTGTGCGGTTTGGTTGTTCTCACATCATTGCGTGCATTAAAGTCAAAGATGTCAGCCTTAACTCTCAGCTTATCATGCATCGCAAAGTAATCAACACCCGCACCCCCGGTGCTCTCAATCAAACCGCCGCGAATCAAGAGATTATCATAGCGTTTACCCATCTGGGCAGAAATAAGGGTTGTGCTTTTGTCATGTTTGTCTGGAATTTTTGGAACACCTGGTGCTGCAAATTTAGAATAATCATCGCGCGAAACAACATCAAGCATATAGTAGCGTGTCGGGTTGGGCAGATAGGTTGCTGAAACTTGAGTGAACGTACCGCCATCCTTGGCTTGGTATCCAGTTCTAAGTGCCAACTCCAATTCGCTTTGGGTCATCTTGTCAAGATATTTGTTAACTTTTTTAACTGCCTGCTTGCCTTCATCAAAAAAATCACCCACTTTAACTAATGTTGGCTTGGCGTCAGCTAATGTGGCATTGAGATTTTTCGATGTTATATTAAGTTCACGACGTGCATCTTCAGCTAAAAGGGTCAAATTATCTTCAAGTTTTTCAAATTTCGCTAGAATTGTCGGAAGGTGCTCACGAAGCGAACCTGCCGATCCATTGAGATCTCGCGTCAAATCATCGATCTGGGCCATAATCGCTGGTAGTCGTGCATTAACGGTAGATAGAGTAACTTTTAACTGACCCGAAACCTCACGAGCATTTGCCATTGTTTCGGGTAGGTGTTCTGATAGTGCATCGGCCGCTCCGTTAAGCTTTCCTGCCAATATCGCCACATTTCCACCGGCATCCCCTAACCGTTGCGCCATGCTACGAAAATCGCTCAGTGCCAATTCTAATTCACTACCTAACTTATCATTAAAACGCGCATGAACATCAGCAACAAAACTCCTGATCTCTTCGGCCATTTCATTGACTGTCCCCATCAACTCTTGCATTGAATAGGAACGTTTTTCGTTAAGAATATACCCCTCTGGCATCACAACCGCTTCTGATTGACCCAAAAGAATATTGACAAAATTCCCACCAAAAAGATTATCCTGACTTAGCATAATAGCAGAATCCTCAGGAATAGTGACACCGTCATAGATAAATAGTGTCATCAAGATCTTTCGGTCTTTGAGGGTAAGCTCTTTGACATATCCGACCTCGATGCCATTGATCTTGACTTTTGTATCTTTATCAATTCCCAGTGCATTCGAGATGCTCGCGTGGACAATATAGCCAGATTTACCCATTCGAACAAAAGAACTAACTTGCGTCGAGAGCAGAAATAGAAGAACAAGACCAGAAAAAACAAAAAGACCGATTTTAGCCTCCAATTTCATCGGCTTCCTCCACTGAGCGAAAGACGTTGTTGCATCTGTCCTAAGGGTATCAACTCTAACCTCAAAAGCAACATTGTGTTAGCAACTGTCGAGCCAGGATAGTTCTCTTTTCGTAGTGACAGATCGTAATTCCAGCATCCTTTACGCAACGATAGCATAACACCCTCCACTCTTACCCTATGAGCCTCGACATCATATTCATATTGAGCACTCAGTCGATATCGGCTATCTATTTTGTAGCCGGCTGACAAGGAGAGATAGTTTGTTCTGATTGTACCCACTTCATCCTTATAGATATGGCCTAATCTACCATCCCATCGATCAAACAAAACAGAGATCGTCGAGCGTGCCTGTGAGAGAGCTCCGCGGCTATGGTCGTGTGAGAGCTCGGACATAATCTCGATACTTTTTGTTGGATACCAGCGAATGTCATGTTCAATCGGTCTTGAGTGAAAGGTTCCCGTTTCATTAGCATCCTCCCATCTTTGACTGATCCCATAAGCTAAAAAGATCCTTCCTTCTGGGGTATAAAAGAAATTTTTGGCAGTAAGAACAATATGCTCTCGTTCATATTTTGAAAGCAAAAGGCTGGAAAGATCGGCATCAGTCGTTAGCTCTCCACGCACAACATCCATGCCGGGTTTCGTGTAGACTGCCAAGAGAGAGAGGGCATGGGTCGTCTTGGCATAAGAGCGCATCATATCACTAAAAAGACGAATCTGGTGATAACTGCTAATCAATCTGTAATTTCTATTTGCAGAAGGATAGCCTGTCGATTCCACAGAGTTAACATAGATTGTCTCAGACAAAGCCAGATGGAGATAATCATTGGCTAAGGCTTTATGCCATTGCAGAGGAAGAAGAAGTTCATGCTGATAAGCTCCTTCTCCTTCTTGGCGTGTATAGTTCTTAAATTTATAGTCAACCGATGTCAATAACGACAACCAACTCTCGGTAATCGAGCTAATGTTTTTGTGGTAATGAAGTTGTGGAAGATACTGGATTGTGTCATTATTAGAGCTTTTAGCCAGATCCTCAAAATAACGCCCATAAATGCCCCCATAATGCTCACCAACCTGTATATAATAGTTTGCTCGG
Source organism: Campylobacterales bacterium (assembly GCA_036574095.1). Taxonomy (GTDB): domain Bacteria; phylum Campylobacterota; class Campylobacteria; order Campylobacterales; family UBA6016; genus JAINCO01. The sequence continues at coordinate 16,659 of JAINCO010000085.1, forward strand.
CTAACAACCTGGGAAGAGATAACCGATGGTAATCCAAGCTGATAAAGATTGATATAATCGACATCCGAAATTTTTTTCAAGTCAAGCCAAACACCATCATGATCTCCTTTAGATGCAAGAAGATGAGTTCTTCGATATGTTAGCTCGGCACCATAGTGAAGGGTGCCTTGTTGAACAACACTATTTTTATTAACCTCAGCCACATAGGCAGGACGATCACGAAACCAAACAGATCTGATTTCGCCATATGACCATGGAGAATCAACAAATCTCAATGTCGTATTCACACCATATCCGCGCTGACTTCTCACTTGGGGATCAAATTGCAGGTCCCATTGTGGATGGATAGCCAAATACCATGGCTGCATCCAGATAAAGCCTTCACCGGGACTATAACCAAATTTTGGCGGCAACAGACCGCTTCTTCGCTCTTTGGAGGTGGGAAATGCGAAAATAGGTAGATAAAAAATAGGCCAATCACCAACACTTAAACGAGCATTATAAAGAAGAACATAACTTTGGTTTTTATCGTAGTAACCAGAGCTAAAACGAAGACTCCAATCAGGATTTGTAGGAGAGCAGCTTGATGTAATGGCGCCCTTAAGATAGTAACGCCCATTACTACTGTTACCCTCATTAGCCCGACTCCACATACGGCCACTCTCATCATAATAAAAAAAGGGGCGCCAACGCATTTGTGAACGATTCAAATCTATAAGAAGCTCATCACCAAGCATCGCCATGGCTCCAGCCTGCCAAAGAGCAACATGGCCTCGGGCTTCTATGAGAGAGTTATTTCGATCGTAGATGATAGTGTCAGCTTTTAAGAGATAGTCACCATAAGAGACTAGCGGATCTTCTTCAGCATAAATCAAGCCATCTTCATATCGCTCACTTCCAGAGAGGATGGTGATCATCTCGCCAGCATACAGCAGCGGCGATAGTAGTAAAAACGCCACTCCTTTACGCCACATGAATATCAGAACTCGCGCACGTTACTCAATGAAATCACCAGAGTTTGGCCAAATTTATCATGCCAGGACTGGCGAAGAGGATCGACCAAGGCCCAAAAAAAACCCAGCCAAAACAACATTTCACTCACTAGCCGCATAGATGCGCGTCTAAGCGCTGCAACCCAATCAGGTCGCGATAACATCTCTTGATCAACAACAACTATGCGTGTGGCCATCTTTCCCAATGTTGCCCCATAAAGCGCAATAAAAAGTGTATGATAAGCAACTTTCAAAGCCATGACAAAAAAGAGAGTACTATTAACAGCTGCGATCATCTCTTCAATCCCCTGAGCATGGCTAAGATAATCCCAATAAGCAGCCATCACTATGAGTGTCACCAACAATTCATCAACCACAAAGGCGAAGGCACGCTGCCCAACACTAGCAAGCTTATACCCTTCTCGATAGAGCTTTTCAAGTGTCGCGTCAGCCACTTACAGAACCTGCCATGCAATATCGGTACGACACTGTTTGCCAGCAAAATGGATATGGCCAACTAATTCATAGGCATGATCTCTTGCTTCGCGAATGGTCGCCCCCTCGCCCACACAAACAAGAACACGACCGCCTGTTGCAAAGAGCTTACCATCGATAAGAGAAACACCGGCATAGCTAATATGAGCTCGCCCTTCCAACGCCGCAACAGCCTCTTCGTCAATAATAATTTCTGCAGGTGTCGATTCGCCATAGGGATAGTTCTTGCTAGCCATCACGACGCCAACCGCATACCCCTCACGCACTTTCAGCTCTATCTCATCAAGTCGACCGGTTGCTCCCTTATAAAAAAGATCGGTCACACATCCATCCAGCAGCGCCATTAGCTCTTCGCACTCAGGATCTCCGAAACGAACATTAAACTCCAATACATAAGGTTCACCATTAACAACCATAATGCCAGCAAAGAGCACCCCTTCAAAAGGAACACCTTCCGCAGCCATTCCCTCGATCGTTGGCTTGATGATGCGCTCTCGAATCTTCTCCATCAACACCGCATCAGCCAGAGGCGTTGGGGCGTAGGCACCCATCCCTCCAGTATTAGGACCTTGATCATGATCGAGTAATCTTTTATGATCCTGAGCAGGTGGCAAAATTTTAAAATTCTTTCCATCACTCAAAGCAAATACCGAGAGCTCAAATCCATCAAGATACTCTTCAATAACCACCTTCGAGCCAGCCGCACCAAAACTTACACCCATCAGCATATCTCGTGCTGCTTTAACTGCCTCTTCCCTACTTTGAGCGATAATCACACCCTTCCCCGCACATAGACCATCAGCCTTAACCACAATAGGAAGGGGTAAAGTGTTGATGAAAGATTCAGCTTCACTAATCTTTGTTGTTTCGATATAGCGTGAGGTAGGAATTGCGTATTTTGTCAAGATACTTTTCATATAGGCTTTTGAGCCTTCAAGGCGCGCCGCCGCTTGTGTTGGACCGAAAATAACCAACCCGTAGCGACGAAAACAGTCAACAATTCCTTCGGTCAAAGGAGCCTCCGGACCAACAATCGTCAACTCAATCCCATGCTCACGAGCAAATTGAGCAAGTGCTTCATTGCCTTTAATCGCCAGATTGGTGCCTAATTGATGTGTTGCGCCATTACCAGGTGCAAAAAAGAGGATATGGGTGGGATCTTCTCGTTTTAGTGCACGAGCTATCGAGTATTCACGGCCACCAGAACCAATGATGAGAATTTTCATAATGAAGAGTCCTTGAAGCGTCGTAAGGGGTAGATCATCAAAAACACTGTGACGTAGCGTCTTAGATGATCTACTATCAAGCACCCAAGCGGGCGTTCACATTAGAGACTTTGGTCCTCCAAAGTCACTAAGGGATTGGAGGGCATCTTTAGGCGGCAACCCCTCGCCCGAAGGTTCAAACAGGGTCACCGACACACCGACACCACTAGCCGTCTCCCAATCTTTATGATACAGGACCCAAAATATTACGGGTAGCGCACCGCCTAGGATGGAGGTATTATAGCGGAATTTCACTAAAAAAACTACTGGGCAACCATCCAAACATATAACTCCTCATTTTCATCGTCATGCCACCATGCTTTAACACTTGCTGTCACGACTTTGCCCGAGGTTGTCTGGAGACTGTAGCTCTCCATCATTGTCGTTGCATGGCTACTCGTGCCAACCGTTGAGAGCTTCTGTATAGAGGTGACCTGGACACCCATCTGTCTGGCAATCTCATCAAGTGCTCGCTCAATCGCCAATTGGCGCTGTGCCTGCTTGCCATTGATGTGTGGCTTTGCGATGCCAACACCTGCAATCTTACCCTCTTGTGCGGGTTCAAAAACCCAGGCAGGAAAGCGGCTAGGGACGGCCGATGGTTCTGTAACGCTATGTACCGCAGGTGCACTAGAAAGCGTTCCACATCCAACTAATATCAACCCCGCAATCACCCCAGCCACTGTAACCCTAAAGAGAGCCATTACTGCTGCTTCTGAGCATCAAGCTTCGATAAAGCAACATCAAGCTCATCCTGTGCTTTTTTGGCCTGAAACTGCTGCCACAATGCCTGATCATTCTGCAAGCTTGTTTTAACAGTCTCTTTAATATGGCTCGCGACCGTCTTCGGATCAGGCATCACAACCAAAACCCATACTGTACCTGTAGGCGAAATCCATTTCTTGGTTACTTTTGATCCTTGAAGATCTTCTTTAGCAAGTTGCTTTGATACATCAGCGACAACCTTATCAACAACTGCTGCATCACCGACGCCTGTTTGTTGCGTAAAGCCTTTGATCATATTGGCAACATTCACTTTAATCTGGCGTGCTAAATCGTTACGCGCCTGCGCCGCTGCCTCGTTCATGGCAAATTGGAGACCTGCAGGTCCGATCTTTGCAGAACCGACAGCGCACAGCGCCCCTTCAACAGCAGGATCAAGAACCCACGCAGGTGCTCCAGCCAGCTCAGCGGCATAGGGACTAGAAGGAGCAACACTAACAGACGGTGCTGGTGCGGGCGCTTTCTCCTTGGCACATCCAGCCATACCTAGGACAACTGCCGACATCAGTGCAGCTACACCTACTCTTCTTAGCAAAACATTTTTTCCAGATCGTAGCAAATGCATTTGGACTCCTTTTTTTGATATTAAAGGCTACTTTTCATTGAAATTTTAGAAGAGGATTTTCCCTGCTTTTTTTGCATAATCACCCAATCCTTTTGAATAATGGATTTTGACATAATCTCCCATCTTGATCCTTTCAGCTAAAGCGGCATCATCAGTATGAATCCAACACTCGTTACTTTTGAGAATATCAGCAATTTTAGCTTTGCCGATAGGTACTTCCTCGACTGTTGTAGGTCCGCCGAGTTTCGAAGCAGACTCTTCGAGCGTATAGATCACAACCTCCTCACCCTCTTTTGCTCCGTCAGAGGTACCAAAACTTACAAGAAAGATAAAATGTTTTCCATCTGGGCTCGTCCTCTTCTCTAAGACATACCCTTTGCGCGAAAAGAAATTTTTTAGATCAAACCTAGCCGACTCCACAGCATCTGAGGCCGCCCCCGTAATCAAACCAATCTCCTCACTTTCTGGAAGATTTGGTGGGATATTTGTAACTATCCAACCTAACGCAAGCGGAAGTTTTGTGATCGATTTATCATCGTCAAGCTCGATGGTCTTTATCATTTTAGCTGTCGCAAGCTGAAAAATTTTCAGTTTACCTTTGACAGATGCTGTATATTCATATTCAGGTGGATTTTCTACCTCTATACCAGTCAATTGCTGCAATACGGCACCGACCATCTGTTTTCCGGGTTTACCCGATGGCCAGAACATACTGCTTATCTGAACCGAAGAGATCTCTCCCATAACAGCATAGTCAGCTATCTGGGGTGAACTGATCTCTCCTTTGCCACTCAACTCTATGAGTGCTAATTCATCTTTCATTTTTTCTGCGGCTGAACGATCAACGAGCTCAACGCTACCTGCTTCGAGCAAGTACTTTTCGACCTCTCCTGTCGCTACGCTTCCAGCCCCTGCCTTTTTGGCTAGTGGAGCCTTCTCGTCAATTGGGAAGATAACGACCTTGGACTTTTCTGCCCTCATCTGCTCGAGTGTTGGCATGAACTTGGTCGGTTCAAGCTGAACAA
>JAINCO010000086.1:0-17198 GCA_036574095.1 Campylobacterales bacterium
TAAATGCTACAAAATTACAGACTCTCTATCGATTAGCAACAAAATATCCCGATGGGATTTTGGTGCCTGATACCTATTATGTCCCCATTGATGTTACCGAAGAGTCATTGATCAATTTTTTAATCAATGTGTCGATGAAACGCCATCGGGAGTTGGCTGAAAAGCTCATTGGGGGTTGGGATGAGGAGAGATGGATGCGCTATATCACCGTAGCATCGGTCATTCAAAAAGAGGCCAAGTTACTTAAAGAGATGCCTACTGTCGCTTCTGTGATCTATAACAGGCTTGATAAGAATATGCCTTTACAGATGGATGGGACACTCAATTACGGCCCATACTCTCATGTTCGTGTTACGCCAGAGCGTATCCGCGAGGATCATTCGCTTTATAATACCTACAAGTTTAAAGGCCTGCCGCCCTATCCTGTTTGCGTTGTGGGTAAAGGAGCAATCTATGCCGCTGTTCACCCTGATCGTACAGACTATCTCTATTTTGTTAAGTCGGGTGATGATACCCATACCTTTTCAAATAGTTACAGTGAGCACCAAAAAAAGATACGAAATGTGCAGAATTGAAACACCTTAGGGGTGTTTTAAAGAAAAAAGTGACAGATTATGAGGTTATTATTTATAAAAGATGTTACAATGGTTCCTGCAAGAGAAGGGTAACCCGACTGGTGAGTTGAGGCTACCCGGTAATTTTATTTTAAGGAGAGATTGTGGCTTTGCAGCAAAAGATTGTTTGGACTGAAATCGATGAAGCCCCTGCGCTTGCGACCTATTCGCTGCTTCCCATCGTTAGAGCTTTTACAAAAGCAGCTGGTATTACGGTTGAGACAAAAGATATTTCGCTTTCTGGACGCGTCATTGCGAATTTAGCTGAGTATTTAGCTCCAGAAAAGCGCATCCCCGACTATTTAGCAGAGCTTGGTGAGTGGACTCATGATAAAGCTTGTAACATTATTAAGCTTCCTAACATCTCTGCCTCTGTTCCTCAGTTGATTGCGACAATTAAAGAACTTCAGGCTAAAGGATACACTCTGCCTGATTACCCAGAAGTTGCGACTACTGATGAAGAGAAAAAGATCAAAGAGCTTTATAACAAATGTCTTGGCTCGGCTGTCAATCCTGTGTTGCGCGAAGGTAACTCTGATCGTCGCTGCGCACCCTCAGTTAAAAAATATGCACAAAAACATCCTCACAAACTTGGCGATTGGTCGCCCGATAGCAAAGCGCGTGTTGCCCATATGAAGGAGGGTGATTTCTATGGCAATGAAAAATCGGTTACACTTGAGAAGCCAACAACACTGAAAATTGTCCTTGAGGGTAAAGATGGTTCTGTCACGGTGCTCAAAGAGGGACTACAAACGTTGCCGGGTGAGGTTGTTGATGGAACCTTTATGAGCAAAAATAAATTGCGTGCCTTCATTGAACAGTCAATTGAAGAGGCAAAAAGAGATGGCCTTCTTTACTCGGTTCACCTCAAAGCCACAATGATGAAGGTCTCTGATCCGATTATGTTCGGACACTTTGTTACCGTTTATTACAAAGATGTCTTTGAGAAACATGCCCAGACTTTTAAAGAGATCGGAGTCAATCCTAATAACGGTTTAGGCGATGTTTATGCCAAAATCCAGAAACTTGATGAAGCTAAGCGCGCCGAGATTGAAGCTGATATTCAAGCAGTCTATGAGAAGCGTCCAGGTATCGCGATGGTAGACTCAGACAGAGGGATTACCAATCTTCACGTTCCTAACAATGTGATCATCGATGCCTCGATGCCTGTTGTTATCCGTGAAGGTGGCAAAATGTGGAACAAAGAGGGTAAACTGCAAGAGTGTGTTGCTGCTATCCCTGATCGCTGCTACGCCACGATGTATCAGGCGATGATTGAGGATTGCCAGAAAAATGGCAAATATGATGTAACAACCATGGGGAGTGTCTCTAATGTTGGTTTGATGGCGCAACAAGCTGAAGAGTATGGTTCACACCCGACGACATTCGAAATTCCTGCTGATGGTACAGTTAAGGTTCTTGATGCTGACGGAAATGTTTTGATGAGTCATGACGTTGAGGCTGGTGATATCTGGCGCATGAGTCGTGTTAAGGATATCCCCATCCAAGATTGGGTTAAACTTGCTGTTAATCGAGCGCGTGCTACAGGTGCGCACGCCGTTTTCTGGCTCGATAGCAACCGCGCGCATGATGCACAGCTGATCAAAAAAGTTGAAAAATATCTCAAAGACCATGATACCAGTGGTCTAACAATCAAGATTATGGCACCAGCTGAGGCGATGAAATATTCTGTTGCGCGCATTCGCCAAGGCCTTGATACAATCTCGGTAACAGGTAATGTGTTGCGTGATTACCTCACTGACCTCTTCCCGATCCTTGAGCTTGGAACATCGGCCAAAATGCTCTCAATCGTTCCGCTTTTAAGTGGCGGTGGACTCTTCGAGACAGGTGCTGGTGGTTCGGCTCCTAAACATGTTCAGCAGTTCCTTGAGGAAGGGTATCTGCGCTGGGATTCATTGGGTGAGTTTTTGGCTTTAGGTGCATCGCTTGAGCATTTAGCGGGTGTCTTTAATAATGACAAAGCACGCGTCTTGGCTGAGACGCTGGATCAGGCGGTCAGTGGCATCCTCGATAACAATAAATCGCCTGCGCGTAAAGTTGGTCAGATTGATAACCGAGGAAGCCACTTCTATCTGGCGCTCTATTGGGCCCAGGCACTTGCCGCGCAAACCAAAGATAGTGAGCTTGCTGCCAAGTTTGCTCCTGTTGCGAAGGCGCTTGCTGACAATGAGGCCAAAATCAATGAGGAGCTGATCGGGGCTCAGGGCAAACCTCAAGATATCGGTGGATATTATCGACCCGACTTTGAGAAAGCATCCAAAGCAATGCGCCCAAGTGCGACACTTAACGCTATTATTGATGCCATTTAATTTAATTAAATAGCCAATACGAGGGGGTTGATCCCCCTTTGATTTTTGATAGGAAGGACTCTCATGAATCGCGGGAAAAAAGTTGCCATTGTCGGTGCCGGCAATGTTGGAAGCACCATCGCCTATATCTTAGCAATGAATGGAAGCTGCCACGAAGTTATCCTCAAAGATAGCAAACCCGGTATCGCCAAGGGCAAGGCGCTTGATATGTCTCAGGCTGCGCAAGCTGGGCGTTCGCACACGATTGTTGTATCGGCAGATTCAGCTGAGCAGTTAGCCGGGTGTGATGTTGTTGTTGTCACAGCAGGTAGCCCACGAAAACCTGGCATGAGTCGCGACGATCTTTTGATGATCAATGCCGAAATCATAAAGCAGGTCACAAAAGAGATCGTAACCTATGCACCCGATTCAATCATTATTGTTGTCACCAATCCCCTTGATGCGATGACCTATGTCGCTCTGAAGGAGAGTGGTTTTCCACGCAACCGTGTTCTTGGAATGGCTGGTATTCTTGATAATGCACGGATGGCAAGTTTTATCCAAGAAAAATTAGGCTATGGTGGTGGGCAGATACGAACACTTGTCATCGGTGGGCATGGAGATGATATGGTACCTCTGCCACGCTACTGTACTGTGGCGGGTGTTCCTCTTTCAGATCTTTTAACTCAACGCGAAATTGATGAGATTATCGAGCGAACACGGCATGGGGGAGCTGAAATTGTTCAATACCTCCAGACAGGAAGCGCCTATTATGCGCCTGCCAAATCGACATCAATCATGGTTGAGGCAATTTTGCGTGATACCAAACAGATGCATAGCTGCGCAGTACTACTTGATGGCGAGTATGGCTATAGTGATGTTGTAACAGGTGTGCCGGTTATGATTGGGGCTAATGGGGCAGAAAAGATCGTTGAGGTAACACTCAATGATTGCGAGCGACGCATGTTTGCCAAATCGGTGGCTTCTGTTAAGTCGCTCATCGATACGCTTAAAGAGAAAAACTTTTTTGATTAAGGAGGAGAGAGGTGGAGTATAGAATTGAACGCGATACGATGGGGGAGGTGAGAGTCCCAGCTGATAAAATTTGGGGCGCACAAACACAACGAAGTCTTGAGAATTTTAAGATCGGTACCGAAAAGATGCCACGCGAACTTATTACTGCGTTTGCGATGCTCAAAAAAGCAGTGGCGATTGTCAACCATCGACTAGGCAAGCTTGATGAAACGAAAAAAAATGCTATTGTAACAGCATGTGATGAGATTATTGCCGGTGGCTTAAGTGATGCCTTTCCACTCTCTGTATGGCAGACAGGAAGCGGTACGCAAACTAACATGAATATGAACGAGGTTATTGCCCATCGCGCGATGCAAATTTTGGGCGAAGACTTCACTAAATCAAAAGTTATTCACCCCAATGATCATGTCAATATGAGCCAAAGCTCAAACGACACCTTCCCGACAGCAATGCATATTGCGGCTGTGATTGAAGTTGAAGATCGCCTCTTGCCAGCGATTAAGATCCTTCGTGATACGCTTTATGCCAAGTCTCAAGAGTTTGCCTCAATCGTTAAAATCGGTCGAACCCATCTTCAAGATGCCACACCTTTGACGCTCGGACAAGAGTTTAGCGGTTATGTTGCAATGCTTGATACTAATAGTAGCCAGATTAAGCGAGCACTTGATGATGTTCGAGAGTTAGCGATCGGGGGTACAGCGGTTGGAACAGGACTTAATGCCCATCCGAAACTTTCAGAGATGGTGGCTGAAGAGCTTTCTGCAATGACCGGTAAAAAATTTGTTTCAGCTCCCAATAAATTCCAGGCTCTGACAAGTCATGATGCAATTACTTTTTTACATGGCGCACTAAAAGCGTTGGCGGCCAATTTGATGAAGATTGCCAACGATATCCGTTGGCTCGCATCAGGGCCTCGCTGTGGAATTGGTGAGATCAAGATCCCTGAAAATGAGCCAGGAAGCTCGATTATGCCAGGCAAGGTCAATCCCACACAAAGTGAAGCACTGACGATGATTGCCTGCCAAGTATTTGGTAATGATGCTACAATCGGTTTTGCGGCAAGTCAGGGTAACTTTGAGCTTAATGTCTTTAAGCCAGTTATTATTTATAATCTCTTACAAAGTATTCGTTTATTGGCCGATGGTATGATTAGCTTTAACGATAATTGTGCTGTTGGCATCGAGCCTGTCAAGGAGAAGATCGAGGCAAACCTCAGACAGTCATTGATGTTAGTGACAGCGCTTAATCCTTATATCGGCTACGAGAATGCTGCTAAAATCGCCAAGAGTGCTTATAAGAATGGCACCACACTCAAGGAGGAGGCGGTTGCTCTCGGCTTGCTTACAGCCGAGGAGTTTGATAGATATGTTGTTCCTGAAGATATGATTTCACCAAAAGCGTAAAGGAGTGGATAGTGAATATTCATGAGTATCAAGCTAAGGAGCTCTTTCGCGAGTACGGTGTCCCTGTATTAAGGGGTATCGTTGCGACAACGCCTCATGAGGCAAAACGGGCAGCTCAGGAGTTGGGCGGATCGATCTGGGTTGTCAAGGCGCAGATCCATGCTGGTGGACGCGGTCTTGGTGGTGGTGTCAAACTGGCAAGATCGACAGATGAGGTTGAAGAGCTTGCAAGTAAAATGCTCGGGATGAAGTTGGTGACCCACCAGACTGGTCCTGAGGGCAAACTCGTTCAAAAGGTTTATATCGAAGAAGGAGCGGCGATTGATGCTGAATTTTACCTCGGTATGACACTCGATCGTACCCTTGAGATGCCTGTCATGATGGCGTCGACTGAGGGTGGTATGGAGATTGAAGAGGTTGCCCAGAAGCATCCGGAGAAGATTGTTAAGGTTGCGATCGATCCACTTGTTGGTTTCCAAGGATTTCATGGCCGCAAGCTTGCATTTGGTTTGGGGCTACCTAAAGAGCATATTCCAGAGTTTATCAAGTTTGCTCAGGCGCTTTATCGTGTCTATACCGAAAAAGATGCTAATATGGTTGAGATTAATCCTCTGATTCGAACAAAGGATGGAAAGTTCCTTGCGCTCGATGCCAAAGTTGGATTTGATGATAATGCGCTGATTCGCCACCCCAAAATCGAAGCACTACGCGATCTATCTGAAGAGGAGCCTAGCGAAACAGAGGCTAGTCGCTATGGGCTTTCTTATGTCAAGCTCGATGGTAATGTTGGATGTATGGTTAATGGTGCGGGTCTTGCGATGGCAACGATGGATATTATCAAGCATGAAGGCGGCGAACCTGCTAACTTCCTTGATGTTGGTGGAGGTGCTAGCCCCGAGACAGTTGCAAAAGGTTTTGAGATTATCCTGAAAGACCCCAATGTCAAAGCGATCTTTGTGAATATCTTTGGTGGCATTGTGCGTTGCGATCGTGTTGCTAACGGCATCATCGAGGCGACAAAACTAACCAAAGTCGATGTTCCTGTTATCGTTCGTCTTGATGGTACCAATGCCGAATTGGCCAAAGAGATTCTTGAAAATAGTGGTATTGCTACAATTATTGCAGCTGAGAACCTTGTTGATGGTGCCCGCAAAGCTGTTGCGGCAGCCAAAGGAGCGAACTAATGTCAATTCTTGTCAATAAAAACTCAAAAGTTATTGTTCAGGGTTTTACAGGTAAAGAGGGTACATTCCATGCTGAGCAGTGTATCGCCTATGGTACCAATATCGTTGGTGGTGTGACGCCAGGTAAGGGTGGAACAACTCATCTTGATCGTCCTGTTTTTGATACTGTTGCTCAGGCTGTTGCTGCAACGGGTGCTGATGTCTCATTGATCTTTGTTCCTCCGATGTTCTTAGCTGATGCGGTGATGGAGGCAGCTGATGCTGGCATTCGCGTTATCGTCGCGATCACCGAGGGAACGCCTGTGCGTGATATGATGGTAGCCAAGCAGTATGTTGTCAAAAAAGGTGCTATTCTTATTGGCCCTAACTGTCCAGGTATCATTACGCCTGAAGAGGCAAAAATCGGTATCATGCCAGGCTTTATCTTTAAAAAAGGCTCGATTGGATTGATCTCTAAGTCAGGTACACTTACTTATGAAGCTTCCAATCAGATTGTCAAGGCTGGTCTTGGAATTTCGACAGCTGTTGGTATTGGTGGTGATCCGATTATTGGTATTAGTTATAAACAGCTTTTACAGATGTTCCAAGATGATCCTGAGACAGAGGCGATTGTCATGATCGGTGAGATTGGTGGCGATCTTGAGATTCAAGCAGCAGCCTATATTAAAGAGAATATCACCAAGCCTGTTGTTGCCTTTATTGCTGGTCAAACAGCTCCCAAGGGTAAACGAATGGGTCACGCTGGTGCGATTATTGCTGGAAGTGCTGGAACAGCTGCGGAGAAGATGGGGGCATTAGCGGCTGCAGGTGTGCGTGTCGTTAAGTCTCCTGCCGATATAGGCGCAGCTGTCGTTGAAGTTGTGAAAAAATAGTAGCAATATTGCACTTGGGCGTGGTGGTGATTCCTAAAGGATTATCACCCTGTATGCGTGAGTACATTGCGGATTAACTAAAGAAAAGGAGAGCGAATGTCACTATTGAAAGCACCCGAAAATACTCCCGTTTGGGTCAATGAAAAAAGGTGTAAAGCGTGTGATATCTGTGTGTCGGTTTGTCCGGCTGGTGTTCTTGCTATGAGGCTTGAACCCTCATCAACATTGGGTGCGATGGTTGAGATCATAGCGCCCGAAGATTGCATTGGATGCAATGAGTGCGAACTTTCCTGCCCCGATTTTGCGATCTTTGTCGCCTCAAAAGAGGAATATAAATTTGCGAAGTTAACTGAAAGTGCCAAACAGCGTGCCGAGGCGATCAAGAAGAATAATTATATGAAGCTGAGTTAAGGAGAGTGGTATGGCTACAAGAGAAGTGATTTCAACTGGTAATGAATTAGCCGCAATGGCGGCTGTTGATTCAGGATGTAGATTTTTTGGAGGTTATCCTATTACACCTTCAAGTGAAATCTTGCATGCAATGTCCGATCTTCTCCCTACTGTTGGTGGTGTTAGTATCCAGATGGAAGATGAGATCGGTGGTATCGCAGCAGCCATTGGCGCAGGAATTAGTGGTGTTCGCACAATGACAGCCACAAGCGGTCCTGGCATGAGCTTGAAAGCTGAAAATCTTGGTTTTGCACAGATGGCTGAGATCCCCATTGTTGTTGTAGATGTTATGCGTGGTGGTCCTTCAACTGGTCTTCCGACGCGTGTTTCACAGGGTGACATTGCCCAGGCTAAAAACCCATCGCATGGTGATTTTAAATCAATTACACTCTGTGCCGGTACTCTTGCTGAATGTTATACAGAGGTTGTTCGCGCCTTTAATCTTGCTGATCGCTTTATGCAACCAGTTATCGTTCTTTTGGATGAGACACTTGGTCATATGCACGGCAAGGCGATTATTCCAACCGCAGAAGAGGTGAAGGCTGGTATTAAGCCTCGCAAACAGTTTACGGGTGATCCTAAGGATTATCGACCTTATGGTGTTGCCCAGGATGAGCCAGCTGTATTGAATCCTATGTTTAAAGGTTATCGGTACCATGTTACCGGTCTTCATCATGATGCCAAGGGAAACTCAACTGAAGATGCTGAAATATGTCGCAAACTGATTGAGCGCCTTGACGCTAAAGTTGAGCTTCATAAAGATGAGTTAGAGTCTTATGAAGAGTTCATGCTTGATGATGCAGAGCTTTTGATCATCGCTTACGGATCAGTATCATTAGCTGCTAAAGAGGCAATTCGTACCCTTCGCAAAGAGGGTATCAAAGCTGGACTTTTCCGACCTATTACCATCTGGCCAAGTCCAGATAAACGGATTCGCTACTGGACTGATAAGATTAAAAAAGTTCTTTGTGTTGAGCTTAATATGGGTCAATACAGGCAAGAGATTCAACGCGTTAGCTCGCGTTTAGATATCGACGGGCTGTTCAAGGTCAACGGTCGCCCGATCTCACCATCTGAAATTGTAGAAAAAGTGAAGGGGATGTAAACCATGGCTTTTAATTATGATGAATACCTGCGAATGGATAAAATGCCAACACTCTGGTGTTGGGGTTGTGGTGATGGTGTAATTCTCAAATCTGTAATTCGTGCCATTGATGCGTGCGGATGGAATATGGATGATGTCTGTGTTGTTTCGGGAATTGGTTGCTCTGGTCGTTTTGCTGCCTATATCAATGCCAACACTGTCCACACGACACATGGACGCACGCTGGCTTTTGCGACGGGTATTAAACTGGCTAATCCTGACAAACATGTGATTGTTGTCGCCGGTGATGGTGATGCACTGGCTATTGGTGGTAACCATACAATTCATGCCTGTCGTCGCAATATCGATTTGAACTTTATCGTGATCAATAACTTTATCTATGGTCTGACGAACTCACAAACAAGCCCCACGACACCACAGGGTATGTGGACAGTTTCGCAGACAGCCGGTAATATTGACCCCACATTTGATGCTTGTGAGTTGGCCATTGCCGCAGGTGCGTCATTTGTTGCGCGTGAGACTGTTTTGGATCCCAAAAAACTTGAAAAAACGCTCATCAAGGGCTTCCAGCACAAAGGTTTCTCATTCTTTGATGTCTTCTCCAATTGTCATGTCAACTTTGGACGCAAGAACAAGATGGAGAGTGCGATGAAAAACCTCGAGTGGATCGACTCGATTACGACATCACAGGCAAAATGGGAGAAGCTTTCGCCTGAAGAGCGAAAAAATGTCTTTAGGACAGGCATTTTGAAACACGATACAGAAGCCAGAGAGTATTGTGACCTCTACAAAGAGATCCAAGCAGTTCATCAGGGCAAACGCAAGCCTCTGACGCAAGAAGACTTTGCGAAGAAAAATTAAGGAGGTCAAGGATGGCAAGAACATTGATGCGATTTACAGGCGTGGGCGGTCAAGGTGTACTACTAGCGGGAGAAATTTTTGCCGCCGCAAAAATTAAAACAGGTGGTTATGGGCTAAAAACGGCCACCTATACCTCTCAAGTGCGCGGAGGCCCAACGGTCGTCGATATTACATTAGATGATGAAGAGATTTTCTACCCCTATGCAAATGATGGCGAGATCAATTTTATGCTCTCGGTAGCACAGGTAAGTTATGATCTCTTTAAAAAAGGTGTCATACCCGGTGGAACGATTGTTATTGATCCCAATCTTGTTAAACCAACCGAAGAAGATCGAAAAAAGTGGAAAATCTATGAGATCCCCATCATTACCATTGCCAAAGATGAGGTTGGAAATGTGATTACGCAGTCAGTCATCGCTTTGGCTATCGCTAATACCTTTATGAATGCCATTGATCGTGATGTTCTTCGTGAAGTGATGCTCTCAAAGGTTCCGGCAAAAGTCCATGATGTCAATAATAAGGCCTTTGATTTGGGTGAAAAATATGCCAAAGAGGCTCTCGCGAAACAGTCATAAAAAGGGGCTTTGTCCCCTTTAGCTCCTTTTAAGAAGTTTAGGGTATCATCATCTAACAATAATCGCCGTAAGGGAGCTGCTATGATTAGCACTCTTTCTGAACTTCAGGCAGCCAACAATCAGACGGTGCGTCAGCAGTATCGCAAAGATCCGGAAGCGGCAACGAGGCTTTCGGACTCGCTTGTTATCTCTCCCGCCATTGATCCCGAAAAAGCAGCCATATGGCAACAAATTCGATCCCTTAATGAGATGACAGCTGTTATCGATTTTGCCGAAGGAGCAGGGGAGCGACCCCCATTTTCAAAAAATAAGCTATGGGATGAGTTAAAGATGGCCTTTTCGGCATTGATGAGCGATCGAATGGTAGAAGGGGATATAGTAACACTCAATCGCAAGGTATTGCAAGAATCGCATCATATCTCTTATCTTCAACAACAGGCGGATCGCCTACTTAAAGGATAGTATTGTCATCTGTTGTACATTGTGTAAGAGAGGCTGATCAGGGACTTTACCGGCGCCATGTGGCAGCAACGGGAAGGCGTTATCTTTCGGCATTGGCTGCAAAACGCGGAATTGATGATCTTGAGCGATTTTTGTCCGATGATCTTTCTAAATTAACATCATGGCAGGCTATTCGAGGGATCAACGAGGCAAAAAACCTTATTTTGGAAGCTCTTAGGAAAAATCCCCAGACCATTGCGATCCATTCAGATTATGATGCTGATGGTCTTATGGGTGCCTATACCTTTTTGACATTCGTCAAGCGAAAATTTGGCATTCAGCTTAAATGGTATGTGAATCACCGTGAAAAAGAGGGGTATGGGCTGCAGCCAGCAGCTGTTGAGAAGATGGCAAGTGAGGGCATCTCGCTCATTATCACCATCGATAATGGTATCACTGCTCATGAGGCGATCGCATATGCAGCGAAGCTTGGTATTACTGTGATTTTAACCGATCATCACGAGCCAAAAATCGATCAGACAGGTAATCAGCTTCTTCCTCCTGCCGCTATTCTTCTGTGTCACAAAATTCATGGCATTCTTGATAGGGCTGTTGATTGGTGTGGTGCGGCGATGGCGTGGCAACTTTGTCGCGCGATCGATGAGGAGTTAGGGCTTGAGTTTATTGATGCTATCGCTTTAGCGACAGTTGCCGACATGGTCTCATTAGCTGATCCTGATAATCGGCTTATTGTTAAAGCTGGACTTAAAAAAATGCAAGAAGGATCTTACTCCACGCCTGCCCTTGGAGCATTTCTTGAGGCACTTGGCTTTGGCGCAGGTCGATCGTTTGATGAGGAGGATATTAGCTTCCAAATAGCGCCTGTTATTAATAGCGCTGGTCGTTTCTCACGTGCTGCTGAGCTTTTAGCAGCCCTTCTTGATCCTGCTTCATCTGTGCAGAGTTTTGCCCCTTTTATTACACTTAATGAAGAGCGTAAACGATTAACCTCATACTGGAGTGCACGCGCCGAAGAGATCGTTGCGACAATGCATGATCAACCCTTTCTTGTGGTGTGTCTAAATGATGCACCCGAAGGGTTAGCGGGATTAATTGCCTCAAGGCTTGAAAACCACTATTTAAAGCCCACATTTGTCTTTGTTGCTAAAGATGGAGGCTGGATAGGCTCAGGTAGAGCGCGTAATTTCGATCTTCAGTTGATCTTTCATGCCGATTTTGGAATGGAGATTAAAGGGGGAGGGCACAAGGAGGCGTGCGGCCTACGGCTTCCTGATGATGCGTCACTGGAACGATTTGAAAAGCTATTAAACCGCTTTCAGCCAGAGCCATTGAAGCTTTGGGTCGATGGCCATCTGCATGCAAAGAAGATAACAAAAGAGCTTGCGACCGAGCTCTCGTTGCTTCGACCCTATGGCGCAGGATTTGAAAAACCCCTCTTTTTAATCGAGGGGGAGAATTTTGGGCGCGTTCAAATCTTTAAAGAACAGCACCTCTCCTTTCAGGCTGAAGAGGTTCGGTTTGTCTGTTTTAACTACCAAAAGAGACACCATCAACTCTCATGTGAGCGACTTGATCGTTTTTTGTACAAAGGAATGCCAACACTACAGCGTTTTCGTGAAGAGGAGTACCTTCAGGTAATCGTTAACGCGGTCGTTGAGCGATAGCATTGATTAACGCATCAACTGTTGCAAAATCCCCTAAGCAAGAGTGCTGATCACAAAGCTCATAGCGTGGGGATGTCATGATGAGGATTGGCAAACCCGCCTTGATCGCCGCCTCTTCAATCTTATGATGATCACTCTTTGGTGCTTTGGCGATGAGGCTATCGCCTGTAGCTAACAATAGCGCCATCAGTGCTGTTGGGGCTGCAAAGGGGTAGTGCTCAAGCTCCCTTGCATGACGGGATAGTGTTTGTTGCGCAAGTGTTGTGTATTTGGGGTGATGAATGATGCCGAGTTTAGCAAGCACCTCTGCCATCAGTGCTGTGCCTCCGGGGTAGCTTGATTCATAGAACGACTCCTCCCCGTCAAATTCCCCGCCAAAAAGCCATCGTCCTTCACGATAAAAGAGGGCGAGGGCTTTGGTGGTGATCACCTCGGCAGCGTTAAGCATCCACGCATCAGCCGTTGTCAGATACCCCTCAATCAACGCCGAGGCAAGCCACGCATAATCTTCAAGATAGCCCTTGATGGTTGGTTGGTGTTCGGCCAGTGAGCCATGATAGAGCTCCTCATTGCTTAAGTAGCGCTCAAGTAATACTTTCAGGAGCTCACTCGCGCGCTCACTTCTACCAAGAACAAAAAGTGCCCGCGCTGCCATGGCATTCCATGCAACAAGAATTTTTCGATCGATAAAGGGATAGGTGCGATTGGTACGCGCTTGTTTAAAAAGCTTCAAAGCCTCTTTGGCCTCTAGAGAGAGGGCAAGGCGTTTGGCTCGCACGATCGAATGGTGCTCAAAATTCCCCTCAGGGGTGATGCCCAACTCCCCAAATAACTCCATGATCTTTTTATCTGAGAAGCCTCCAGCTTGAAGCAGGGCGTAGGCCTCATCATAACTATAGACAAAATAGGCTCCCTCATGACCATCACTATCTGCATCACTCGCACTTGCATAAAAGAGCCCCTCGCGCATCCGCTCTTCTAAAAAATCGGCACACTCCTCGGCAATCTGCATAAAAAGTGGCTCATCATAAAATTTGGCCGCCAGCGCATAAAGCTCGATCAATAAGGCATTGTCATAAAGCATCTTCTCAAAATGTGGCACCAGCCAAATACGATCGGTCGAATAGCGACAAAACCCCCCATCAACAAGATCGCGCAAACCACCAAGTGCCATCTGCTCAAGAGTATGGCGGATTTGACTCTTCATGCGCCCTTGATAGCGAGAAGAGAGATAAAGAAGCATCTTGAGTGTCGAGGCGTGGGGAAATTTGGGAGCCGCACCAAATCCCCCGCCAATGGGATCATATGAACTTTCTGCTTGCGCTAAAAACCTCTGGGCTATCTTTTGAGGGGAGGGGAGGGGGCCAGGTGATGCTCTCTCTTTTTTCATGCTCTTTGTTAAAAGTGTTGCTTCGTTGATCAGTGTCGCCCTATCGGAGGCATATTGGCGGCTAATTGTTTCTAAAAGCTCCAAAAATCCCCAACTGCGCCCATTCATTCGAGGCGGGATATAGGTCGCTGCGTAAAAGGGGTAGCCTTCATGGGTGAGAAAAACAGAGAGGGGCCATCCTCCTGCGCGTCGATTGATGCGTTGATAGACCTCCTGAAAATAGCGATCAAGGTCTGGCCTCTCCTCGCGATCAACTTTGATCGGGATAAAGTGTTCGTTCAGAACCTTGGCAATCGTCAGATCCTCAAAGCTTTCGCGTTCCATCACATGGCACCAGTGGCAGGTGCTATAACCAATTGAGAGAAAGATCGGTTTTTGCTCATGGCGTGCTTTGGCTAATGCCTCTTCGCTCCATGGTAGCCAATCAACGGGATTATAGGCATGCTGATGTAGGTAGGGTGAGTGAGTGTGAATAAGGGCATTGGGTTCTTTTCGCATATTAAACATCTCCATTATAAAATTAGAGATTTTTACTCTTATTTATCTTTATTGACGCTGAAAATCTCTTTATTGAAATTGACTATCAATATATTGACAATGTAGCCTTCAATCTGCTATTCTATGAGAAGTAAAAAATGGAGCGTTCAACGATGGATGTGACTCAATTAAAACGCGGCGTTTGTGCCACGATTAAAAAGCTAAAAGCCAAAGGGGTCTTGAAGGCAAGATTATATTCCTTTGGCATCGAGCCTGGGGCGATGTTGTGTGTCGAAGAGTTTGGTATCGGCAAGAGCACGGTTAAGGTACGCATCAATCAAGCGACTTGTGTTGCCCTGCGCGCCGATGAGGCACGAATGATTGAGGTGGAGATCAACCATGGATAGACTTCGTATTGCCCTTGTTGGCCAGCCCAATGTTGGCAAGAGTATGCTCATTAATGCCATCAGCAATGCCCAATTAAAAGTTGGTAACTTTACAGGGGTTACAGTTGAAAAGGCTCAGGTTCTATTTGAGTTTAAGGGGAGGGCCATCGAGATCGTCGATCTGCCAGGAAGCTATACACTTAGTGACTACTCCCTTGATGAAAGGGTGACAAGAGAGTTTCTTGATACAGAGAGTTATGATCTAATCTTAAATGTGGTCGATTCAACCAATCTTGAGCGCAATCTCTATCTGACTGCAGAGCTTTTGGAGTTTGAAAAGCCGATGGTTATCGCGTTAAATATGAGCGACGAGGCCAAAAAAGAGGGGATTATTATCGATGCGACGCAACTATCGGCCATTTTGGGTGTGCCGTGTGTTCAGGTATCAGCAGTGACAAAAGAGGGGTTAGAAGAGCTTTTTGATGTTGTTCTTCGACAGGCCAAAGAGCCAGCGCCTCCCTCAAAAATGGTCTATCCAGATGCTCTTGAGTTAGAGATTCAAAAACTTACAACCTTTCTTGAGCGAAAAGTTCACAAGCTTAGTTCGTTATCCTTGTCGGCAAGAATGGTTGCGATTCGCTTACTAAAGCAAGATGATCGAACCTATCGCGCCCTTCATGATAGTGGTCTTTGGGTTCAATTAGGGCCGATGCTTACTGAAGCAATAACAAGACTTACCGAGGCATTTGATACTAACGATATCGAAGAGATTTTCTTGCGTGCCAGGCACTCATTCGCGCGTGGCGCCGCCCAAGAGGTCACCTCTCGAACGAAACAGATTGGTCAAAGTTTTGGAGAGCGAGTTGATGCGCTTTTGATCCACAAAATCTGGGGCATACCAATTTTTCTCTTTTTCATGTGGCTGCTCTTTCAGGCGACCTTTACACTTGGAGAGTTTCCGATGGCCTGGATTGAGGCGCTTTTTGGGTGGCTTGGTGAGCAGGCGAGGGCGCTGATTGATGATCCTAAGATCGAGTCGCTTGTGGCTGATGGAATCTTAGGCGGGGTTGGGGCTGTTGTTCTCTTTTTGCCTAATATTGTCATTTTATTTTTGGGGATTGCGATCCTTGAGACGACCGGCTATATGGCGCGCATCGCCTTTTTGCTTGATGGTCTTTTTCACCGTTTTGGGCTACATGGCAAAAGTTTTATCCCGCTTGTCACAGGTTTTGGTTGTTCCGTGCCAGCCTATATGGCAACACGAACACTCAAAAATGAGAAAGATCGCTTAGTTACGCTCTTTATTATCGGTTTTATGAGTTGTGGCGCAAAACTTCCGGTCTATGTTCTCTTTATCGGTGCCTTTTTTCCGGGCGAGGGAGCTGGAAATATCCTTTTTGCAATCTACCTTGCGGGAGCTCTTTTTGGTCTGATTGCGGCCAAAATCTTGCGCCTCTTTGTCTTTAAGGGTGAGGATGAGCCATTTGTTATGGAGATGCCCAAATATCGACTGCCAACTTTTCGACTCATCTGGTTTACTGTCTATGGAAAGGCTAAAAGTTACCTCGAAAAAGCGGGAACATTTATCCTGGCCGCGAGTCTCTTGATCTGGTTGGCAAGTAACTATCCAGTTCATGATGATCTGCAACAAAGCTATCAGGCGCGCATTGAGGCAGCAGCCAATGACGATGAAAAGATGGCCCTTGCGAATGAGCTTGCACAAAAAGAGCTTGAGGGTAGCTTTCTTGGTATGATAGGAAAAGCAACTGAGCCGCTCGTTGCACCGCTTGGGTTTGATTGGCGTATGGCAGTCGCTTTAGAGACTGGATTGGCCGCCAAAGAGGTTGTCGTTGCGACGATGGGGGTTTTGTACTCATTAGGTGAAGTTGACGAAGGAAGTGATGCACTCAAGGTACGGCTCAAAGAGGCGATACCTTTGCCATCGGCTCTTGCCTTTATCGTTTTTGTCATGCTTTATATGCCATGTCTGGCAGCCACAACCGTCTTTTCCAAAGAAGCTGGCAGCTGGCGTTACACCGCATGGCTCTTTCTTTTTACGATGAGCTCAGCCTGGATCGCAGCATTTATCACATATCATATTGCCTCGATTGTGGTGGGTTAGGGATGGATTTTTATCCACCCTCACCCCTTCCAACCTAACTTGAAGAGAATATATATTATGTTAATCAAAGAATGATAAATGCGTACAGATTTGAACTTTATAGAATTTTGCGTCATAATTGAAACTTGAAAACGAGTCAGATGAAGGAGACGGCGGTGGTTAGAAGATTCAGTCAAAAGGTATGGGCTGTTCTCCTTGTGATGATTTTAGCTGGTGGTTGCGCACTCAAAAAACCTTATCAACCCGATCCAGCAGTCACTCTTCAACTTGATGGCATCATGAGTGATGC
>JAINCO010000087.1:0-5778 GCA_036574095.1 Campylobacterales bacterium
AAAAAGAGCGTAAATAACACTTCTCACTTTTTTCGTGAAAGATTTTCTCACTTTTCACCTCAATGTAAAAAATGAGAATTTTTTAGCCTCTAACCTTTAATTTTTGGCACAGGGTTGGCAGACTTAAGGGTAATTGCACGAGCCTTCGAGGGAATTGTTGTAAAAATATCATCTAAGCAACTGGCAGAAGAAGAGGTGTGGCTGCAGTTGCTTTATAGGTCATTAGAGAATATGGGTAAAATTGTCATGATTGCAGCCGATGAGGCTGAGGCAAACGAGATAGCTTACATGCTTGAGATGGCCGATTTTAATACCCCCTCCTCGTTAGAGTGGGAGGGGTGCTGGATTGTGATTGCAAAAAAGATGCAAACCTTTAGCGGTAGATCACTTTAAGATAGGTTCCTAGATCCTTGTCGGCATATCGCGTTTGCGTGCTGCCAAGAGAATGAGCACAATAATCGCTCCTGTGGTAACATAGACCCACATGGGGACAGGAATAGGATCGCCGGCCGCATAGCTATGTAGGCCAGTGAGGTAGTAATTGACACCAAAATAGGTCATGATTACGCTCGCAATGGCTACGGTCGAAGTAACAGCAAAGGCAAAGGGTGTGTTGGCACCAGGGATAAAGCGTTGGTGGATGACAGCCGCATAGACAAGGATTGTCACTAAAGCCCAGGTCTCCTTAGGATCCCACCCCCAATAGCGTCCCCAGCTCTCATTGGCCCAGACGCCACCTAAAAAGTTGCCAATCGTTAGAAGTGTCAGACCGGCAATCAGTGCCATCTCATCGATTTTTAAAAGTTTCATAATCGCCTCATCGACGGAGGGTTTGGTTGGTGAGCGCATCGTAAAGAGCAGAAGCGTCACAGCACCCAACAGTGAACCAAGTCCCAAAAATCCATAACTTGCTGTGATCATCGAGACATGGATATTAAGCCAGTACGATTTGAGAACAGGGACAAGGTTGGTGATTTGTGGATCAAGCCAACCAAGATGTGCAACAAAGAGAATGACCCCAGACATCAATGCCCCAACGCCAGGAACCATAGGGGAGTAGCGCCCAAAAATTTGCGTAGCAAGGAGTGTGGCCCAACCAATGTAGAGCATCGATTCATAGCCATCAGACCAAGGAGCATGACCTGCGATATACCAGCGTAATACTAAGCCGCCTGTATAGAGTCCAAAAAGTACCCAGAGGACAATTCGGCCGTAGCTGATGGCCATGATTGAGAGGGGTGAGGGCTTAAGGATTTGAATCATCGCAAAGATAAAGAGCACAACTCCAGTGATACCAAGCAAAGCTCCCACAGATTCAAAGGGAGAGGTTTTGTTGTAAAGTAGCTCTGCTTGAATGCGAGTTTCGGGTGGATAGATATCGGCTCCTGCTTTTTTCTGATAGGTTGCAAGAAGAGAGAGGTAGCGATAGCTTTTGCTCCAGTCACCGCTTGCCAATGCCTCATCCACTGCAGTAAAATAGCCTGCCATCATCGCGCGGATTGCTTCGGAACTATTTTCATCGAAGGTTTGGATGGCTTCGGCGGGGTTGTACCACTGCTGTTTGGGGTCGCCAGGTTTTGGAATAATGCGCAAAAGCATTCCCGTATAGACCATATAGCAGATATTGACTCGCTCATCGACTTTAAGAAGCTCTGTATCAAATTTATCGCGAAGAGCGGGTCGTTTGCGGTTTGCCTCTTCGACAAGCATCTTGAGTTTATAGACTTCGGGCTTATTGTAATCAAAGAAATCAGAGAAGGCTGCCATCTTCTCCTCTTCAGGAATGCCCAGTGCTTTGTTGATGCCAGGATGGCCGATGCGAATCATCTTGACCTCTTGCCAAAGCTGGGGTCGTGTGATCATACCTAAAATGATCTGGTTGGGTGAGAGACCAAAAAGATCGGCATTGCGAGAGACCTTGGCAACAACTTCGCGTGCTAAGGTGTCGATTGGTTTGATGCGTCCTTGCATATCTTGAACAAGAAGCTCACTAAAGGCGTCAGCTGCCTTAGGGTCATAGCTTTTTATTATTTTGATCGCCTCTTGCGCTGCCTTTTCATTCTCAATGGCATTTGCCTGTATCGATGTGGCGAGCAAAACAACGAGCGCAAGAGCTGGCGTTGATGTGCGGAGCGCCTCGGCTAATCGGCCAAAACGACTGGCAGGATTAAAGAGGTTGGCAAGCATGCCAATGCTTAGTAGTAGATAGCCTAAGTAGGTAGGCCATTTGCCAGGATCATGCGAGACTGAAAGGATCGTTCCTAACTCATCTGGATCATAAGAGGACTGGAAGAAGCGATAGCCTTTGTAGTCAAGTACATGGTTCATGTAGATTGCATAAGGAAAGGTTGAGCCATTGGGATCCTCGACAACCACGCGACTCTCATAAGACGAGGGTGAGTCAGAGCCAGGATATCGTGTGAGGATAAATTCATCAAGTTTGAGAGAGAAAGGAAGCTCAATGATTTTGGCACCATATTCGAGCGTAATCGTGGCATCGGCTAGCTTAACGCTCACAGGTGTGCCCAGTGTGCCAGGGGTTCCGAGGATTGGTAACTCCTTCGTGGCTCCACCATAGGTTAAACGCAGTGTCAGGGCCTGCTCTTTGGCGCCCTTGCCAGTGATTGGTTTTTCTTTGAGCTCAACCTTGCCTGAAAGATGAGCTGCGCGGACAATGAATGAGGTCTGACCAATTGTGTAGAGACTTTTTTGACGAAGCGGATAAGCAAAGCCAGGTTTAAGGATGGAGATGCGTTGTGTGTCCATCTCCATCATGCGCATCGGCTCGGGGCTGCTAAGATGGATGATGCCATCTTTGAGGAAAAAGTGAACACCTAGTCCGGTAAGATTTTCCTCGCCATGAAAATTAAGCTCAATTCCCCCACTTTTGAGTGTCTGATTGGCTTCTAGAAAGAGCTCTTCGGTTCGATGGCCGTCACTGACCATGATCTGCATTATTAGCTTACCGTCGGGGGCTTCAATGAGTTGACGCTCAACAGATGGCTGAAAGCGCACCAGTTCAATAGCAAGATCCCCAGCCTTAACATTGAAGTTATTGGTTCCCAGAGCGGAAAGGAGCATAGGCCACTCGTAGCTTTCCTCGTGTGATCCACGGCTGATCGTTGCACGCAGATAGGTTTCTGATGAAATCAAGCGGTTTTCACTCTCTCCTTGACGGATATGCATTGTTCCTTCATACCCAAAATAACGGGTGATTGCCGCACCTAAAAGGATTACCAGGAATGCTGCGTGAAATAAAAGCGCCAACCGCTTGCCTCTTCGCCAAAGTTTTAGGCGGATGATATTGCCAATGAGGTTAAGCGAAAGAAGAAGATAGAGAACCTCTAACCATCGAGCCTGATAGATGAGTGCTTTGGCCGTGTCACTGCCATAGTCATTTTCGATGAAGGTCGCCACAGCAATCGCCACAGCAAAAAGCAACAACAACAGCGTGGTTGTTTTGAAATCAATTAATAGGTGCCACAGGCGCGAGAGAAAAGGCATGGCATTAGATCCTTCAAAAAATTTTTTGCGATTATACTCTTTTTGAGATAAAAAGAGTCCCTTTTTATTTCAACCCACCCCACGAGGAGGCAATCTCCATGGAGGTGCGTAAAGGTACATGGAGTTTGACGATATTCTCCATAATATTTCGAAAACGCATACCATAGGTAATCGCGTCCGCTTCAGGGACTTCAAAAATAAGTTCATCATGGATTTGCAAAAGCATCTGCGCAGGGGATCCTTCACGTAAGAGTTCATCATAAATGCGAATCATCGCCATTTTGATAATATCGGCGGCGCTGCCTTGAAAAAGGGTATTGACGGCTTCGCGAAGATACATCGCCTCTTGCATGGGGTTGGCATGCGTAAAATCAAAGAGACGCCGACGACCGGCAAGGGTCTGGACAAATCCCTCCTCTTTGGCCTGGCGTCGAATGGAGTCAAAGTATGCTTCGACTGTGGGAAAAGAGGCGAAATAGTTATCGATGATCGTTTTTGCCTCTTTGGTTGGGATAGAGAGTGTTTCGGCCAATTTACGACTTCCCATCCCATAGAGGATCCCGAAGTTGATTGTTTTGGCTAATGGTCGCATCTCTTGGGCGCGTTCATCCCCGAACAATCGACGCGCTGTTTCAAGGTGAATATCGCGACCATGTCTGAAGGCATCAGTTAACACAGGGTCTTGCGTAAAGTGGGCAAGTAATCGAAGCTCAATTTGCGAATAGTCGATACCCACAAGACTAAAGCCAGGACGCGCAATAAACCCGTCGCGAATCCGTCGTCCAATCAGGGTTCGTACGGGAATGTTTTGGAGGTTGGGGTTGCGGCTTGAGAGTCGCCCTGTGGCTGTTCCTGTCTGTAAAAAGGTTGTTCGTACCCGACCATCATCTGATGCTTGTGCAAGCTGGATCAGTGGCTCGATATAGGTGCTTTTAAGTTTAAAGAGTTCTCGGTAGTCAAGGATCTTTTCGATGATGGGGTGATCGTTTATTAAGGCTTGAAGGCTCTTTTCGTCTGTTGAGCGGCCGGTTTTGGTTTTTTTGCCCGCTTTAAGGCCGAGATGATCGTAAAGAATAGTGGCAAGTTGCTGGGTTGAGTTAAGGTTAAATTCACTACCAGCCAAGGCAAAAATCTCGTGACGCAACCGATCGATCCCTTCGCGACTTTCGATCAAAAGCTCTTTGAGTCGCTCTTGATCAACAGCGATTCCGGCTCTCTCCATTGCCAGCAAAACAAGGAGAAAAGGCATCTCGATCGTGTGCATGATGCTCACCAGGCCGCTTTCGTGCGGAAATAGAGAGAGTAGTTTGTGATAAAGACGCAGTGTCATGAGGGCATCCTCAGCGCTATAGCGACATGCCTCTTCAAGGGGGACGGAGGCAAAGGTCTCCCCTTTCTTGACTGTCTGCGAATAGCGAATCATCTCATGACCCAGGTGGTAGTGGACAAGGTGGTCAAGTCCGTGGCTTCCCTCGGGATTTAACAGCCATGCGAGGATCATCGTATCGGCATGAGGGAGGGGGATTTGAAGGTTAGGTTGTTGGGATAGCAAGACCCCAAGGTCAAATTTGAGGTTATGACCGATATAAGGGTGCTTAAGAAGTAAGGCCATAGCATGAAGAGCTTCTGAAAGCTCAACTTGAGCACCGACACCTAAGTAATTATGGGCAATGGGGACATAATAGCCTGTATGCTCCTCCCAAGCGAATGAGAAACCAACTAGGCGGGTGTGATAGGTGTCAAGAGAATCGGTTTCGGTATCGATGGCGACAATGCTTCCTTCTGGGATCGAGGCGATGATCGCGTGAAGTTTTTTGGCGTTATTGATCAAAATGGCACGAAAGGAGTCTGTTGTAGTGTAGTATTCACTCGTGCGAGTCTGTGCTGGGGAAATGGGTTGTTCTTGGAGTAAGGCAGGCTGCTGAGGTGAGGGGGTTAGTTTATTAAGGATAGCCGTAATCGCGTAGCGGCGAAGCTCATCTTCAATTAAAAGTATAGGATTATATGTTGGGAGGGCATAGAGGGTAGGATCAAATGATGGAAATAGAGCTGTTTCAAGTCGCACGAGCTCACGGGACAAAAAGGCTAACTCTCGCCCATCTGCAAGTTTTTGACGAACACTTGCAGGTGTGATCTGATCAAGATGGCTATAGATCTCTTCAAGGGTTGGATAAAGAGCAATGAGGGCAGCGGCACTTTTAGGGCCAATCCCTCGAACACCAGGGACATTATCACTTGAGTCCCCAACAAGCGCTTGAAAATCAACAAAGTGCT
>JAINCO010000088.1:0-9856 GCA_036574095.1 Campylobacterales bacterium
CTACATCTCAAAGAGAGCGAGTTTCGGTTTAACAACCGAAGCCTCTCTGTAGAGAAATTTTACAAGCTATTATTAAAACTAATGAGAAAGGGGTCGGTGGAGTGAAATATTCTACTCTAGACCCTAAAAATTAAATAGATTAATTTGCATTTTTGGTATCAAAACGGAAATATATGGTTGCATGTTAGGCTCTGACCTGCCCCCCTTTTTTAACGAACACCTCTATCTTTACGGAATGAGCCACAGCCAGAAACCGAGCGCAACAGCGGCATACCATAGGATTAAGATGATCAGATTACCGACAATATTACCCGTTTGACAGCTGGTGCACTGCTTATATTTGCGTGTCTCATAAAAGGCATACAACCCATAGCTCAGGATGAGCAAAGGAACAATCGCTATCACGATTTTATCTAAAGTTATGAGTGTCGAGCGATAGCTTTGTAGGGGGAAAAGAGGTAGTAGAAGAGAGAAACTAAGAAGCCCAAGGAGGATGTTGGTGGCTTTTTTGATATCATCACGATAAAAGTGGGTGGGGCATTGTCCATTATAGGTTTGCCGACTTTGTCTCTGTTCTAGGTGGCTAAGAATTTTCTCTCGTGTTTTTGGATTCACGCGATCGATAAAGGTGCTCCCAAAGGCATAATCAAGTTGATGTTGAAAAATTCGAGCTAAGTCGCCTTCCAACAGACGATGGTGCGCTTGACCTTTCTCATCTTCATAGACAATTGAAATTTTTTCATAACGCTCCACATTGACACTGATTCCTTCAAAATAAGGCGTTCGCTCTGTCATTACGACTTTGTTCTCATGCTGGATGATGCGCCCATTGATATAGGGCCGATACTCTCCATCCTCATGGATGACGATGATATTGTATTGAATGCCTATCTGGATCGCCGTCAGAGCTTGAAGATTATGGCTCTTCATTGTCTCGATCATGTCATCGATCCACTGGCGAAGCTCTTCGTTAAAAAAACGAACATTAGCCGAGATAAGCCGGATTCTTGGGTCAGGATACTTTAGGAGAGGGTAGATCATACGACAACTTTAAAAGGGCACCCCGAGTTGAGGTGCCTTGTGATGTTAGTGGCTTTTGCTGACAACAATCAACATTTTTAGATTGATCATCACAAAACGAATCAACTGCAAAATAACGCAATTGCGCAAAAAACGGGTACTTTTAGAAGGAATCATTGTTGTATTAAACTGCTCGTTAGAAAAGTTGATCTCTTCGAGTTTGTATTTTACATCAGCCATTGTTTCTCCTTTTGATGTTATTCGGGAATGAGTGTCCATCCGGGATTGAGTTTTGCTTTGTAGATAAACATATAGTGAAGAATATGTTTAATCCAGTGACCCGCTAAACCAATTTCACCAAATGTATAATCGGTATCACGACCTGTTCCTGGATACTTATCATAATCAGGCACAACAGGATAGACGGTCATCGCCGCAGCCTGCCCATCTAGAAAACCTGCACCCGCTGATGCCACACACGCTGCACCCATCTCGGCCATCGAGGCATGATGAAGTGGTGCATTGGCACCTTTGGTGATTAAGTCACAAACACTATGGGCAACCGCTTTGCCGATGATACCACTAGGCATACCGGTGCGTGGGGGTGTTGGATTGATCACTGTACCATTGGGTGATTTCATCGGTTTGGAGATGATATGGGGTGGGGCAAAGGCGATGCCGGCAGCAAAGATATTTTTATAGAGAGGATTTTGGTATGTTTTTGGCCAATCTGAAGCTTTCCATTCGTTGTAGGGCTTGGGTGTATAATCGGCATCGACCTTCATAAAGCCATTGGGGGCAAAGAGTTTGTCGGTCATCTCTTCACCCTCTTTGTTGTAGGCTTTGAGGCCTTGACCGGCAAAAGGAGGAATGAGCATCGCAAAATCAAACTCCAACTCGCCCATCGACCCATCAAGAAGCTCGTAATGGACTTTTCCCTCTTCGACCTTATGGACATGGGCGCCGATCGTATATGTAACATTGCGCTCGGCAAAGAGTGATTCGGTAAAGATTCGGCTACTAACAACATAGCCGCCGACCTTCATGTGCAGACCACCCATGCCAAAGTCGCCCAGGAAGGATTCATTGGAGATCCAATGCATATCGGCCATCTCGCGTACGCCCGCCTTGCGTAACTCATGTTCGATATTAAAAATATACTCAAAAGCGGCACCTTGGCAAGTACACATTCCATGACCTGTACCTACCAGGATCTTTTGGCGTTTGCCCTGCTTCATGCGCTCAATGACTTTTTGAAGTTCACGCCAGGCATGCTCGGCATGGTCAGCCGTACAGACCGAGACGGTGTAAGGACCAATCTGCGATCCCTCACCTAAGCCTGGTGTGGCACCAAAATTGAGTTTGGGGCCTGTGGCGTTAATCAGATAGTCATAGGTGACCTCTTCTATTTGCCCAACTTTGTTTTGGCCGGTATATTCGATTGTCACAAAGGGTTTAGACTGAGTTTGGCTACCTTCGGGATGGATGCTGACAGCCTTAGCTTGTTTATAGACAATGCCGGCTTTTTCGTAAACTGGCGCAAGATCAAAGGTGACATCCTCTTTGGTCATGCGACCCACACCCACCCAAATGTTTGAGGGAATCCAGTTCCATTTTGAGTTGGGGGTCACAACAATGACCTCATGCTCTTTGCCCAGCCACTTGCGTGCAAATGTTGAGGCGGTATGACCCGCGACTCCTGCCCCTAATACAACCAACCGTGCCATAGATACTCCTCCATACAACTTGTCACATTTATTAACGAGAAATTATAAAAGATATTATACTGAATTTTTTTAAATGTCAAGGAAAATTTCACCGTCGCTGTTCTGATATGTCACTTGGTAACATCTTGGGAGAAAAATCAGCCATCTTCAAAGAGATCGTAGCTTAAAAGCGGTGCTTGAGTATGTTCGGGCAAAAATAGTTGATGAGCGAGGGTTGACTCTCTCGCAAATCATCGATCTTTAAGATGGCCTCTGTAAACAATCTCAGAAGCATCCTGATCACTATTGAGTGTTGTTAGCAATGCTTCATCAACTTTCTCGAAAGCACCATCCTCTGGCCCAAATTCTGTATCACTATAGACATACGCAACTTCAGCCGAAAGGACATGCTCAAGCGCTTGGAGTTTTTTGAGTTTATCGCTCTCTTCCTCTGTTGTTTCACCTTCAATAATGACAATGATGCGCCCTTGATCATCATGGGCATAGATATCGCCTACTTCTAATTTGGCAATCTGATCAAGGAGTTCATCAAGATAACGCGGAGCACATTTAACAACAACACTTGAAATGTTCATTGTATCTCCCAAAGTAATATACTATTTTCATCAGCACATGAAGCAATGTGATGGTGATCTAAGAAAAGGATACGATTGAGCGTGGCGCTGTGGCCTTCTTTTTTTGTGATATGCTTGCCTGATGCGGTATCGATAAGATAAAGACGGTTCTCTTCATCAAGAGCAGCAATGATATACTTAGCATCTGGTGAAAGGGCAGCAGCATAAACAAGGAAAGAGCCATCATAGCGACTATAGGTGCGATTTGGACGATAGAGAATGACGCGTCGATCCTGACCAGCCGTCACGATATACTTAGCTTGCATGTCGATTTTATAGATGTTATCGACATTGCCGCCTTGAAGTTTACCAACGATGGCGAGCGTTCGTGGATTAAATAAAATGACAACCCCAGCTTCTCCGGCTGTAGCAGCTAAATCGCGTTCACGAGAAATAGCCATGTCGCTAAGAGGTGAAGTGTTCAAGTAGGTTGTTTTGACTGTTTTTTGGGTCGCTAAATCAATGAGCGAAACCTCATGTGAGATCGTTGCGACAAGGAGTAAGTTCTCATCAACAAAAGCGAGTCGGCGTATCACTGACGAGGTGAAAAAATGAGTCGGTGTTGGTTGATGATTGCGAATTAGATAGACACGACCATCCTCTCCTGCCACCGCTATCGTTTTTCCTGAAGGCGAGAGGGTAAGTGTCATCGCCTTTTGAAAATTTTTTTCACCATAAAAGTCAACCCGTTTAGGAAGTTGCCAACTTTTGATCTTTTTACCTGTTGGTGAAAAAGCAAAGATATGACCTTGAGCATCGCACGCATAGAGTGTATGATCATGATAGGCAAGATCATAAACGGGTGCTGGCGTTCTAAGACGAAGTTTAAGCTTCAGATCCGTTGCTAAGACAAGTGAAAACGCGAACATAATCCATAATACTACTCTCAAGATCGACTCCTCATGGTAATTGTCTGCGTGGGACAAGGGGATATACACCACCCGCATCCCGTGCATCGATCGATATTGATGATGGGGTTGCGCCACCCCTCGAAAACAATCGCCTCATAAAGACACCGATCGCGACAGCTGCTACAAACGGTTTGATGCCATGCTAAACAGTTGAATGGATCGATGTTAGCGATGGCATCAATCTGCTTGACCTCAAGATTAAACAAAGATGAGGCTGATGGGCAGGCAGTGGCGCACTCGCCACAGAAGGTGCAACCTCTTTCTTGAAATGTCAAAACTGGTACACCATTGTCATTGCGCCGAATGATCCCTTCTTTACATGCTTGTTGGCAAAGAGGATCAGTGCATGTGCGACAAAGATCGCTATGCTCAAGACGAAACCCTGGTAAGTAGGGTGCGACAGTTGTTGTCGTCGGTTGAAGAAGGCGCCCGATCGCGCCTAAAAAACCTTTTCTCAAAATTACCTATCCTCTGGTGCAAGCTCACTATTAAGATCAAACGATCCATTCCGATCTTCAACAACTCCGTCATAGAGCGTCTCTGCAAGCCGTGATTTGTAGGGGGTTCCCATGCGTTTAGCAAAAGCGCCACGAAACTTATTCATGACAACAGGATCAAGTTCAGCCTGAGGAGCGTGGCATTGGGTGCAATTCCATCGTCCTTGATGAAGTTGTCCTTTTAGATCTGTTTTTGTTCTAAGATTTATCATGTGAGATTTTGGAACAGGGATCGCCCCCATCGCTTTGGCAACATCAGGCATATGACAACCGATACAAACATTTTCTGTTTGGGTAATGACCGGCAAAGAGCTGATATCATGAGGAATCATGGGAGGCTGGTTGGCATAGGTGCGCTTGATGCGTTTATTGCCTGATCCTGGTGCTTGGCCTTGATAGCGGAATGGCTTGTCGCTAAGGGCTGTATCAGCTTCGACACCGACTTTTGCAAGCCCGAGTGACTCTTCAGCAATGGGAGCAGCCAAGAGACAAAGGGCACTACCTAAGATGGCCGTCAAAACTACTTTTGTACTCATCCTACATCCTTTGTGAGTGGGGTTCTAAGGGAGAAGTCAAGAGCATGATCATTGCAAACTTCGATGCAGCGACCACAATTGGTACATTCACCCATTGTGACAGCGGCACTATGTTTGCCAATCATATTCAAAACAGGTTTTTCGGGACAAATTTGAGTGCAACGCATACATAGGGTGCACTTATCGCTATCGTAGTGAACGCGTATGATTCTAAAGCGTCCGACAATTGAATAAAAGCCCCCAAGAGGGCAGATATGGCCACAAAAACCGTGCTTGAGCACAAAGAGATCAAATAGAAAAAGACCCACCAATAGGGCCATGCCAAAACCAAGCCCAAAAATAGCACCCCGTGTGAGGATGCAAATGGGGCTGATAAATTCAAAGGCTGCCACACCCATCAGTGCCGAGAGTACAAGTGTCAACGCAAGCACCCAGTAGCGGATATTGCGACTAACCCAAACTTTTCGCTCAACATCATCAAGGCGCAACCATCTTCTTGCGCCATTGGCTGCATCTGTCACAAGATTAACAGGACAGATCCAGCTACAAAAAGCTCTACCGCCAATGAGGGTATAAAAGAGCAAAATGATGCCAGCACCGATGAGAGCATCAAAAGCGACAATTGTTCCCGCTGTAGCCATCTGGATGACGGCAAAGGGATCGGATAGAGGAATAACCTCAAATAGTTTGGAGGCAGAGAGATTTCCTTGTAAAATCGTCCAGCCCCATGCATTGGCTCCAAAATAGAGCACAAGTATTGTTAGTTGGACGATGCGACGGGCAATGAGGAATCGATGGCGATAAAGAAATGACATCAAAGCTCCTCATTATTAAGATAGTCAACCGCTTTTTGGCGACTGGCTGGTGTTTGTGTTGTTGTTTCTTTTGGGGCTTGGATGCGCGCTTCGTCCTTCTCTTCCCATCCTTTGATATAGTTGCTGCCAGCTTTACCTTTAGCAACGGTCAGCGGAAGGACAAAAATCGAGGCCTTTTCGGTCACACAAGCCTTTTCGCACATACCACATCCGGTGCATACCGAACCAATGACGCGCGGAACAAGGTAAGCATGTTTTCCTGTTCGATCATTACGAGAATGTTCGATGACAATCGCTTCATTAATCAGTGGACAGGCGCGATAGCACGCATCACACTGAATGCCCCAAAAGGCAATACACTGATCTGCATCGATCACAGCAACACCCATCCGTGCACGCTTAATATCAAACTGACCTTTGTCGTTGCTAACTGATCGAGCATCGAGTGCGCCAGTCGGACAAGGAGGCACACAAGGAATATCCTCACACATATAGCATGGGATACTCCTTGGTGTAAAATAGGGGGTTCCTATGGGTACATGCTCCCCAGCTTTAGCAAGTTTAAGTGTCTCATAAGGGCACGCCTCGACACATAAACCACAACGAATGCATTGGGAGAGAAAATCATCCTCTTTTAGCGCGCCTGGAGGCCGAAGGGCCAATGGTGCGGCCTTTGCCTCCATTAAATAGGCGCTCCATGTAATTCCACCCAACGCTGCGAGCCCCAAGCCCTGAAATGCTAAGAGAGCTTTGCGGCGTTTCTCATCAACTGGTGGAAGTTTATCTGTGCCCATGTTAAGCCTTTGTTATCCTAACAGCACATTTTTTATAATCGGTCTGTTTAGAGATAGGACATGTTGCATCAAGTGTTACCTTGTTAATATAAACCTTCTCATCAAACCATGGAACAAAGACGAGACCTCGTGGAGGACGATTTCGCCCGCGCGTCTCTACGCGGGCTTTGACTTTGCCGCGACGACTTTCGACCCAAACTAAGTTACCATCTTTGACGCCAATCTCTTTGGCTGTTTCAGGATGCATGTAACAGAGTGCCTCGGGAACGGCGTGATAGAGTTCGGGAACACGCATTGTCATTGTTCCAGAGTGCCAATGCTCTAAGACGCGTCCTGTGCAAAGCCAATAAGGATATTCTTTGCTGGGCACCTCGGGTGGATCCATGTATGGGTGCAAAAAGATTTTTGCTTTATTGTGAAGGTCAACTTTTGGCTTGGAAGCATCTGGTCCGGCGAGGGTACCTTGTGGAATGACTTTTCCAAACTCTCCATAGAAGGCAAACTCTCGACCTGTTTTGCGTGCATAAGGATCATACTTGGCATTAAAGCGCCACTGTGTCTCTTTACCATCGACAACAGGCCATTTAAGCCCGCGAACACGGTGGTAGGTATCAAAATCGGCAAGGTCATGGCCGTGACCTAATCCAAATTTTCGATACTCTTCCCATAAATATTTATGGACGAAAAATCCATATCCTGTGAATGGTTTGCCATCACTACCAATCACTTTGCGCTTATCACCCTCGGCTTCTGTGTTCAGGAAACCTTTTCCAATAGGATCGGGCCATCGGAAACTTCGGGCTTCTTTGTTGGCAAAGAGAACATCAAAGAGGGTATTAGTTGGTTGATAACCCATCGCCTTTGCCCCTTCGAGGACATTGGGCAGGACTGTACCGTTAGAAAGCTTCCACTCCTTCCAAACCTCTGCCAATGTAAACCTCTTGGCAAATTCCATATATTGCCATAGATCTGGCATCGCCTCACCGACAGGTGTGACTTGTTGGCGCCAATGTTGGGTGCGGCGTTCTGCATTACCATAAGAACCCCACTTTTCGTAGATCATTGCACTGGGCAAGATCAGGTCGGCAACCTTGGCGCTAATACCTGGATAAGCATCGGAGCAGACGATGAAGTTATCCATCTCGCGAGCAGCCTTAATCCAGTGGTTAGCGTTCGCTGTATCTTGCCAGGGGTTATTGACATGAATCCATGCCCATTTAATTTTGCCATCTTCAAGATCCCGCATAATCTGAACATAATGGCTGCCGATGACGGGGTTAAGAGTACCGGCTGGCACTTTCCATATTCTTTCAGAAATTTTGCGATGCTCTGGATTGGCTACAACCATATCGGCAGGCAAGCGATGGCTAAAGGTGCCAACCTCGCGTGCTGTACCACAAGCGGAGGGTTGACCAGTAAGCGAGAAGGCGCCTGAACCTGGTTTGGATTGTTTGCCCAAAAGCATATGAACCATGTAGGATTGGCTATTAACCCATGTGCCGCGGGTGTGCTGGTTCATACCCATCGTCCAGAAGCTAACAACCTTTCGCCCTTTCTCGATATAGAGGTTCGCAAGAGCCTGGAGCTTTTTCTTAAATACCTCAATATCTTCATCAGGATTACCT
Source organism: Campylobacterales bacterium (assembly GCA_036574095.1). Lineage (GTDB taxonomy): Bacteria > Campylobacterota > Campylobacteria > Campylobacterales > UBA6016 > JAINCO01. Next base: position 8,540 of record JAINCO010000088.1, read on the forward strand.
TTGGCAATCTTCGCAACATAATCAAGCGTGTAGGGTGCAAGGCCTCGTTTAAATTCCTCAAAGCTAATTACCCAGTTCTCTGCTGCTTTATCATTATGCTTCATCTTCATTGTTACGCCGCTTTTATAACCGAAAGGCTCGAGAGCTGGTCCTTCGAGAGGGCTGACAACTTTTGAGAGCTCTTTGGCAACCGTATCTTTTTCAGCGCTTTTAAACTTGGGGTGATTGGGGTTGTTACGCATACCATAGCCGGTATCAATCCAGCTGGTGGTAAAGACACAGTTGTCATTGACATATTTCCAGTCAATTGCTTCGGGATGGTTATAGACAATTTCGTGGGCAATGTAGTTCTAAATTGCAAGGTCGGTATTGGGTCGGAAGATAATTTCAATATCGGCCAGGTCTGATGTGCGGGTTGTGTAGGTAGAGAGATTGACAACCTTGACGCGATCTTTATTGGTTAGTTTACGATCAGAGACGCGCGACCAAAGAATTGGGTGCATCTCGGCCATATTGGCTCCCCATGCAATGATGGTATCGGTTAATTCGATGTCATCATAGCAGCCTGCAGGCTCGTCAATTCCAAAGGTTTGCATAAATCCTGCAACTGCTGAGGCCATACAATGGCGGGCATTCGGATCGATGTTATTTGAGCGAAAGCCCGCTTTCATCAGTTTGAGGGCTGCATAACCTTCCTGAATCGTATACTGTCCTGAACCAAATATAGCCACGGATGTTGGCCCATGTTTAGCATAAGTCTCTTTAAATTTGGCAGCCATGACATCAAAGGCTTTTTGCCAACTAACTGGCTGGAATTTCCCTTTTTTGTCAAACTCACCTTGGCTATTGACCCGCATTAATGGCTGCGTCAAACGATCAGCACCATAGATGATCTTGGCCAAAAAATAGCCTTTGATGCAGTTAAGACCACGATTGACCGGAGCTGCCGGATCACCTTTAACGGCGACGATCCTGTCGTTATGTGTGGCAACCATGACACCACATCCTGTGCCACAAAATCGACAGACAGCCTTATCCCAGCGCCATCCCTTTTGTGCTAGAGCTGCTGCGGCTTGAGCCTCTTGGGGTAACGCCATACCAATAGCTGAGGCAGCCGCAGTTGCTGCCGCATGCTTGAGGAACTCTCGACGACTCTCTTGCATTGTTCATCCTTTGTGATGAATTTGATTACGCGTTAAATTTAGAACAATTCTATTCATTTGTCAATGACATAAATCAATGTCTCTCGATTTTTTGATTGGACTTGCGTTATAATGCTAACAAAGAAAAATTTCAAGGCATCACCATGACACTCTG
>JAINCO010000089.1:0-1851 GCA_036574095.1 Campylobacterales bacterium
GATCGTCACCATCCCTGCTCTTAATCAATGCACTATTGCCAATCTACTTGAGAGAAACAGGATCATCCTTGATCTGCTGGGCAGTGCCTATTGGCACTTCTATCTACCTGATAAAAAAATCGATTTAGGGGGTGCGAAATGACGGGAGAATGAAGCTTAAAAGAGTGGGCTTGTGTGCACTTCTTGCCACGGGCTCAGCATACGCTATATCGCCCTTTCAGCTCGATGTTACTGTTACCGGCGTAGGTTCCTATTCACAGGGTTTTGTCAGTGTGGAAGATGCGATCAATGGTCTTGACCAAAAAGCGATTGAACAGAAATTAAGTCGTTACGATGGAACACAGCCAGCTCATGTTAACTTCAATTTCCGTGGACTTCCCATTCTTGTCGCTTTTCCAAATCCCAGCTCATCCACTCTCGTACTTAATATCCCCTCAATTGGCGTTAGTGAAACATTTCAAGGCGCCACCCGCGATGAGAGTGCCAATCTCTTGGAGGACTGGTTCAAGAAAAATGGTGGCGATGCCGTTGATCGGCTAATGGCTAAGCTCGCCGAAACCACACCTAATGATCCAATTGCCGGAAATCCCAACTCGCTGATGGCACAGAGTGTAGCCAACGATTTCATGACAGGTTTTTTTGCTCAAGTCGCAGACGCAACGACATCATTATCAGCAACCACGATAACTCCAGACGCAACGGCAACCCTAAGCAAAACTGATACAATCTCCCCAACTACAGCCACATCTTCAAACAATATGATTGGGATCATGGCTCAGTATGGCTCATTTGCGATGGGCGGCTACGACAGCAAAACCTATACCCTGCCCATATCCTACACGATTCGTTCAGATAGCAACCCCAGAAAAAAACTAACGATCTCTATTCCTTTAGGCATGGTCGATATCGAACAAGCTAAAAGCTACAAAGCAGGTCTTGGATTAGCAGCTACCTTTCCTATTAGTGATGCTTGGCTATTAACACCTGCTTTAGGGTATGGTGTAACTGCCTCGATCGATTTGGGGTCGGTCGGTCATATGGCATCGGGATCTTTGACAAGCTCTTATACCTGGAGAGTTGGGAGTCACAAACTCAGCATGGGTAATATGATTGGACACTACCGCACTCTCGCCTTTTCGGCTGGCGATTACTCCTTTGATCCTGGCATTAGCAACACTGTATTTCGTAACGGTCTAATGTGGTCAATACCGACGGGTGCAATTGCGACCAATACATCACTTGAGCTTTTTGTTATCGACACCCAATACACAGGAACCGAGCTCTACAACATGCGTTACGATGAAGTTGGATTTGCCTGGGGACTCGATAGAGCATCTTTACATCCGATAGCAGGAAAAATCATTCGCACCGATACAAAACTAAAAATCGGCGCAACCTATCTTGTTGCCGACAACGATTCTAAAGGTTTTACAGTTAATTTTGGGTGGCAGTTCTAATCATCCCCGTCATGAGTGGGGACGATACAAGTAAGGGCAACTAAGCAATGTTTGTATAGACGGCTTGAACATCATCATCTTCTTCGAGTTTGTCAATAATCTTCTCTGCCTCGACCATCTGCTCTTCACTCAATTCGATAGGCGAAGTGGGGATACGCTGAAGACTCGATTTGATAACATCAATCTTTAGGTCTGCAAGGGCTTGTGAAAGAGCACCGAAACTCGTAAAATCGCCATAGACATAGATACGACCTTCATTTTCAATTAGCTCCTCAAGACCGGCATCGATTAATGCAAGCTCCAGCTCATCCAAATCCATATTAGGCTTGTTAAATTCAAAAACAGCTTTGCGCGCAAAGAGAAAATCGAGCGATCCAGATGGCACAACCTGCCC
>JAINCO010000004.1:0-11172 GCA_036574095.1 Campylobacterales bacterium
TTAGACCCGCCTGAACGCCGGCGGTTATCCCCATCTCGTGCATTCGGCCTAGTCTAAAACCGACCCAGTTGCCACTCGGGATAAAAACGCCATCTAACTGACCCACAAGCTGGACAACTCTGTCCGCCTTGACCCTTATTACGACATGCGTCTGCTTCAAACTCTATATTCTATCACATGTGGCAGTGGAATTATACGAGTCATTATTTATTTGAGATTGTCGCCAGACCTTTTTTTGATTTTATCAGAAACAGATAAAACACACACGAAGAAACAATTGAGGTATTGAAAGTTAGTAAGTAAAGAGGCTATGAATGGTGCCGAAGGTCGGACTCGAACCGACACGGGTTGCCCCACTCGATTTTGAGTCGAGCGCGTCTACCAATTCCACCACTTCGGCCTACGTTAAGGAAGTGGGATTATACCCAAATCTTCCTTTAACTGCTATTAACTATTTTCCGCCAACACTCTCTTTAAGTTTTTTGCCAACGCGGAACTTGACTACTTTCGTAGCAGGAACTTTTACTTTTTTATCTGTGCCAGGAACACGAGCTTCGCGAGCAGGACGATCAACAGTCTCAAATGTTCCAAAACCGATAAAGCTGACACTCTCGCCTTTTTTTAGTGCCTCAGTAATCACATCAAGTGCAGCACTAATCGCTCGTTGCGAATCAGCTTTAGAAAGACCTGCCTTAGCAGCTACAGCAGCGACGAAATCGGCTTTATTCATCTCTTCTTCTCCTCAATTTAGGAAAGTCAAGCAATTGTACAATATTTTTAGCCCGATTTCAAGGCATTTTGTCGATTTTTTCACTATTTTTACGCAAAAGACGATATAAAGTTAGCAAACCAGACCAGGAACTTCTTTTGCTTGATTTAATTAACTAAAGGTTTGTGTAAGGGTTGATCATGCGAATACCATCATCTGCAATCTATCAGGGGTTAAATTACAGGCGAGAGATTGCTCAAACTAAACTTGATGAGGTAATTACCAAACTCTCTTCAGGCAAAGAGATCAGCCAAGGGTATGAAAATATGACGATTTTTAACAATACCCTCAGGCTTGATCAAGAAGAGTACACGATTAAGCAGTCATCAAGCAATGCCCAAGATGCCAAAAATTTCACAGATAACGCTGACAACGCCTTTACAGATATGGTTAAATCTCTCACAACTTTCAAAACAAAACTCCTCACGGCAGCCAATGGCACCCACAATACAACCAGTTTTCAAGCCTTGGCAACAGAACTCGAGAAGCTCCGTGAGCATATCATCAGTATCGCCAACACATCAATCAATGGAAAATTCCTCTTTAGTGGTACAGCCCTGTCAACCAAGCCAATCGATGCTAATGGTGAATATCTTGGCAACTCTGAAAGAATCAAAACTGTACTGGGTGCCAATGTCGAGATCCCCTACAATATCCCAGGAACATCGATCTTTTTGGGTGAAGACTCAGATAAACAACGCATCATCACAACCAATGTTCGCCATTATAATATCAGTAAATTCCAAAAAACTCCTTCTGAAGAGGTTCCAATTACCGAAAATGACTCTATTCACGATTTAACAGGCAATAGTGGCACCAACTACTTCTATATTACAGGAACACGCTCAGATGGCTCAACATTCAAAGACAAATATGCGATGGATCCCAATGCTACTGTTGCTGATCTTCTTAAACGCATCGAAAAGAACTACTCCTTTAGTGTCGAAGCATCGATTAATGCTGCAGGACAAATTGAGATCAAAGACAAACTACCTGGTAGCAGTAAAATTCAGTTTCATATGATCGCAGCAGATCAAGATGTTGCATCTATCGATGATCTTGCCCATAATGGCGCCAACATCACAGAGTTTATGCAAAGTGGCTATGCCCTTCAACCAATTGCCACCTTCAAAGCCCAACTTCTTAATGGCGGTGGCCTATGGCCTGCGATCGATACGGCAGGTGATAAGACACTCTATGAGCTTCCAGCGTTCACATCGATCGACGATGGCGCGACTGCTGTTGCAACAGATTCACTTCTTGAGCTCTTTGGTGATGCTCCCGCCTCGATTACTGTTAATGGAACTCACTATCAGCTTGGCGGATTAGCTCCAACCGACACCTATGATGACCTGCGTAGCGCCATTGAATCAACACTTCAAACCAATGTTGATCCAGGCATTACTGTCAGTATAAGTGCTGGAAAACTCGTTATCAACGACGCGAGCCAATCAATCGACACGATGCAGCTTAGCTTGACAGATGCAACAAATCCAGCGGACACATCCTTGCCACTTGCAATCAAGCTGGCCACCAGCGACGGTAGTTCGGTCACCACCGCCACTCCTCTTGGATTGATTTTCGGAAATAATTCGATTCCTGATAAAATTGATATTAATGGAACTGTCTATACCTTCTCGACTACCCTAACCTCAACCAATACGGTAGACGATTTGATCGATGCCATCAAATCAGATGCTACTCCAATTGCTGATGGCGACTATGCTGTCAATTTAGTAGGAGATAAGCTTATCTTTAATGACACTAACCACTCTGATGGCAATCTTCTCTCAAGCGTCTCATTGGGAGCGCCAATCTATGGGCGACCTGATGCGATGAACAAAAGCCTTTTTAGTTTTAACTTCGAGCTGCGCAATAACACCACACGCCAATACGCAACAACTGGAGACTTGCTAAGCGATGTCCTTGGTCGCTCTTCGGGAACAATTACATTTGATCTAACAGGTCAAACATATTCTGGTGGTGTCGCTAATCCAACTGCTGGTGCACCTGTGACATTAACAATCACACCAACATCAACTGTTCAAGATCTTCTTAATAGCATCCAGCAAACTCTTGACAACCACTTTAATGGAACAGATGTGCAAATGCGCGCGTTGCTCGTCAACGGAAAAATAGTCATTACCGACGATTCGATCGACTACAATGGCATGATGAAAACAAGGGGAGTTGTTCCTGAAATCCAGCAGCACCTCTTAGGTTTTTCGATCAATAGTGATCCTGGAATGTTTATGCGACCAGCCTCGATGACGAGTGAGGGAACATTTTTTGAAAAATCGGGTGCATCGATTAAAGGTAATGTTCCTCAAATTGTCCGCGCCGATAATAGCTACGCCACGCAGGCAACCAAACTGATTGAAGTCGCTGGAACTGCGACCCTTAAGGGGCGAACACTACAGATGCAAGTGACCGATATCAATGGCCAAAGCCACGATCCTGTGACGATCAACTTTACATCCAATGGAGTCACCTTCACAATTGATGGCAAAACCTATACTGTCTTTAATGCCTATCCCCAGTCACTGGACGAAAGTAATTCAGCAAGCGACAAAGAGATTCTACGAGGCAAACCAACTGATCCTGATGAGATGACCTATCAACAGCTTTCGGATGTTTTAAGTATGGTTCTCTCAGGTCAGCTTCCCGCAGACGCTACTGCTGAAGGTTACAATGCCGCCCTGAAGAAGGCTCAAAAATATCTCTCGGTTGGCTTGAACAATAAGGGACAGATAGTTATCCAGGATTTACAGACAACACCCACAAGAGCGCAACTAGCCATGACTGACACTGCTTATGGCGACTTTTCACAAACAGGATTAAGGCAAACAAGCACACTTACCCTTCATGCCAACAGCTCTTTGGTCATCGATGATCCGAAGATTACCCTCTTTGATCAGCTCCAAGAAGCCATTGATGCCGTACGAAACGGTCAGATTCGAGCAAACTCCTCAACAAGTCTCTCGCTCCAACGAAATCGCGGCGTCCAAAACAGCATCGAAGTTCTTGATCACTTGATCGATCATGTATCGCGTCAGCAAACAGAAAATGGTGCTATCTCTAATGCCCTTCAGATCTCATACGAACGAAACGAGGTTTTAATCGTCAATACAGCCAAAATCAGAGCTGACTATCTGGATGCTGATATTGCGCGTCTATCGATCGAGCTTAATCAAGTAACACTCAATATACAAGCATTGATGGCAACAATCTCGCGCGTCAATAACCTCTCTCTTGTTAATTTTCTCAAATAATCAAGGAGAGGGTTACCCCTCCAATGCCTGAGCCAGATCCTCGATGAGGTCTTGTGGGTCTTCTAAGCCGATTGATAGGCGAATGAGTCCTGGATGAACGCCGCACGCTCTTAGCTCCTCAGCACTCAGCTGCTGATGGGTGGTACTTGCCGGATGGGTGATGATGGACTTTGAGTCGCCGATATTAACAACCAATGAAAAGAGTTTGGTCTTATCAATCAACTTTTTAGCCTCTTCAAAGCTTGCAACTTCAAAAGACAAGAGACCTGAGGCGCCACCCTTGAGGTACTTTTGAGCTAAGGGGTAGTTTTTATCTCCCTTAAGAAGCGGATATTTCACCTTTTGGACTTTTGGATGAGAAGCAAGAAATTCGGCTACGGCCAGTGCACCGGCTGAATGCTGCGGCATTCGTAGCGCAAGAGTCTCAAGCCCTTGGATAAAAAGCCAGCTATTAAAAGGACTTGGAATCGCGCCAATATCGCGTCCAAGTGAAAGGCGTGCGCGAAGATTAAAGGGAGGAAAGGGGGTTTGGGTATAGATAAGGCCATGATAGCTGATATCTGGCTCATTAAAGTGTGCGTAGCGAGGATTATCTTTGATCGTCTCAGTCGCACTAACGCTATCAATAATCACACCACCAATCGCAAGCCCCTGCCCTGTTGTATATTTACTGGCACTATGAACAACAATATCGACACCATGCTCAATCGGACGACAAAGAACCGGTGTAGCCACAGTATTATCAACAATCGTCAGGATGCGGTGCTTTTTGGCAATCTCCGTGATCGCCTCAAAGTCAGGAAGATCGATACTTGGATTACTAATCGTCTCAAAAAAGATTGCCCTCGTTCGATCATCAATCAAATCTTCAATCGAGGCTGGGTTATCGATATCAAAAACTCTCAGCTCAATTCCAAAACGCTTGATCGTATGGGTAAAAAGGGTTAGCGTTCCTCCATAGAGCTTATTTGAAGCGATGATATTCTCTCCAGCCGCCGCACAGTTAGCAATGGCATAAAAGATCGCTGCCATACCACTGCTTGTTCCCATGCCAGATAACCCGCCCTCAAGGGCAGCCATGCGCGCCTCAAAAACCCCCGTGGTTGGATTTGCCAAACGGGTGTAGATATTTCCGAGCTCCTTGAGTGCAAAGAGGTTAGCCGCATGCTCCGTGCTATTAAACTCATAGGCAGTTGTTTGATAGATAGGAACTGCCATTGTCTTTTGGGTATCTTTCTCATATCCTGCATGAATTGCTATTGTTTTAGGTCGCATCTTGATTCCTTTTGTTAAATATAGTAGATCATCGTCTCTTTGGCCTTCGCATCATAGGCCAAAAGCTCTTCTAATGTTACCTCAAATTGAGCCCGAATAGCATCGTGACGCTCTTTCCAAAAAAGCATCACCCCGTCACTTCCTTTTGGCTCAACAACCTCGCAAAGCCCCCCTTCAAGAACTTCAAGGATCTCCAGAACCGTGATAGCCGCGGGCTCTCGACTCAAACGATACCCCCCTTGCGCACCCCGCACACTCTCAACAAGCCCTGCCTTTCTAAGGGCTCCAAAAATCTGCTCCATGTAATTTTGCGAGAGATCAAGAGCATGGGCGATGCGCCCAATCTGAACCACACCACTACCCCAATAGCGCGCCAGCTCAGCCATCGCCGCAACACCATAACTTCCGCGTGTCGAAATCGTAGCCATGCCCCTCCTTTTTGGCTATTGTACTCAAGAAGCGCAAAAAAGTCAAGTATTTCGATTGGATTTAGCTATTTAACATCGGCTCGCTGGTCTCTCAGCTTCAATCTGTTACAATTACCTCATCATCTTTGTAAGGTCAGTCATGAATCTTGAAATCTGGCCAACCAGCCGCGCTTTGCGTGAACGACAGCGCCAGCTTCGTGCCACAACCCAACTTACCCCGCGCTTGATGAGCATAGAAAACTTCTTTCAAGAAGCCATTCTCATCAAGGAGGGGATTGTGGCAGATGATTCCATCCGCCTGATGCTTTTAAAAGAGGCTGCCACTGAGGTTGATTTGCATGGACCCTTCGGATTTACGACTGAATTTCTTTCATTTCTCGAAAGCTCCCCCCATCTTTTCTCTTTTTTTGATGAGATGGCTGATGAGGGAGTCATGCTCGAAGAACTTCGAGGGTATGATCTTTATGCCCAGTACGAGGAGCACCTTTCAACACTAATAGAGCTTCGCGATGGATACCATCGACGACTCAAAGAGCGCGGCTTTTATGATCGCTCCCTCGCCCCCGCTTGGCAGCTTAATCGCAACTGGCTCTCAAATTTCAAGCAAGCAACGCTCTATTTGGAAGGGTATCTGACCAAACGAGAGATGGCGATTATCGATGAGGTCTCCCAGATCCTTCCCATCACAATCATCTTTCGCGCCTCCTCGTTTAGTCACGGGATGCTTCAACGACTAAAACGATGGGGAGGGGATCTAACAGAGGGATATGAGTATCACATTGCCCTACCACAAGCTCAAGTTGTGGCGCGCCAACCCATCCAGCCCATCACCAAAAAGCGCGTTATCACCGCCTCCTTTTCAAGTCGCCTCTCGCAAGTTCGCTTTCTTTTTTACCACCTGGGTCAATGGCTGAATGAGGGGGTTGATCCTGAAAAGATTGCTGTTATTCTCCCCGATGAAACCCTTGCACCCTTGATACAAAGCTACGATACCCATCGTATCCTCAACTTTGCCATGGGATTTCCGCTTAGTACCACAGAGGGGTATCAGCGATTGCATCTTTTTTGGCGACGCCTCCTTTCACTTCCTCTTACTCCCAGAGAAGAGAGAGCCTATCGCCCACTCAGCGAACCTACGACCACCCAACCACCCATCGCCTGGCTTCGAGAGCTTATCGCGCAGCTTGAGTGCCCACCAAGAGAGCAAGCGGAGTATGATGCCGAGCTTTTTGAATTTGAGCGTATTCTTGCAATAGCGCCACCTCTTTCAACAAGTGAACTCTTAGCGGCATTCTTGCGCCGCTTAGCCAAGCGTCATATCGATGATGTTGGTGGAGGAAAAGTTACCGTCATGGGTGCCCTTGAGGGGCGTGGTGTGGCATTTGAGGGGGTGATTATCCTTGATGCCAATGACGAACTCCTACCGCGTCCAAGTCCCAAGGAGCTTTTTTTAGATAGCCAATTACGCCGCAAAGCTGGCCTACCAACCCGCCATGAGCGCGATGAGCTGCAAAAGCACTACTATGCCAATCTCATGAGTCGTGCCAAACGCGTGGCCATCGCCTGCGTTGCCAATCAAGAGCAAAACCCCTCACGATTGCTCACTGAATTAGGTATCGCTCCAGAGAAACCTCAAGATGAGCTCTATCGTCCTGTCCTCTCCTGTCATGGCGCAGAGAGGCCGCTTTGGGATGCGCGATTTAGCGTCCAATTTGAAGCAAAAACATTTCTCTTTAGCTCCTCATCACTCAAAACCCTCATACGATGCCCACGCCGCTTTTGGCTGCGCTATCTTTGCGAGCTCCGTGAAGAGATGGAGAGCTCTCCAGCACTATCCTTAGGGGCGTTTTTGCATTCATGGCTTGATGAGTATTACCGCACCCATGACAATCCAAGCGCGCTTAAACCTTTCTTGCTTGCGAAACTTGCCACACTCGATGACCCTCTTGCTCGGCTTGAGGGTGATCTTTTTGCCAAAACGATCGATCAGTTGATTTGTCGCGAAAAAGAGTGGTATGAAGAGGGATGGCGCGTTATTGCCACGGAACAAACGTTTCAAACCAAGATCTTTGGACTTTCGATTACCGGGCGCATCGATCGAATCGATAGCAATGGCACACAAACACGCATCATCGACTACAAATACCGCTCTGGCGGCTCCTTTACACCTGAGCCTGCCAACGATAAGATGAGTGATCCTCAGTCCCTTCTTTATACGCTCGCACTCAAACAAGAAGGACGGGAGGCAACCTTTGGCTGGCTTGATCTTGGTAGCGGAAAGTTGATTGAAGAGGATGCATTTGACAAACGCCTCGACTTTTTTGGCCCTATCCTCGAAAAATTAAGCAACACGACCGAGTTAGAGATCTATCCTACCGACGATGAATATAATGTCTGTCGCTACTGCTCCTACCAAAGGATTTGCCGACGATGAAACAGTTTCTCGCCCTTTTAGCCTCCGCTGGCAGTGGTAAAACATTTGCCTTAAGTGTACGCTATCTTGCCCTCCTTTTTGAGGGTGCACGACCCCATGAGATCGTTGCTCTCACCTTCACTGTCAAAGCAGCCACCGAGATGAAAGAGCGCATCCTCTCGGCACTCTTTCATCTTGACAAAGAAGAGCCATCCGTCAAGGCTTTACGCGAGGAGCTTTGCAAGGAGCTTGGCATCGACGAATCCGAGCTCTTTAAGCGCCTACCTGCCATCCAGCGCACGATCCTCACTGACGAGATCACCATCACCACCATCGATAGCTTCACCAACAAAATCTTGCGACTCTTTTGTTGGTATGCTGGCATACGCCCCGATGCCTCGATCACTTTTGATGATGAAGAGCTACTTTGGCGACGCTATCTTGTGCGCTTGCAACAAGAACCACAAGCCTACGAGACACTCCTTCGTGTGATTGCAGCTTGGACAAAACGCCAAACTGAGGTTATGAAACTCTTTAAGTTGCTACTACAGCATGACCATGAATTCACTCCCCCCTCAAGCGATTCTGACCCACTTCTTGAGGCAATCACTCAAGAAGAGACAAAGATCAACGAGATCGTTTTAGGACTAAAACAGAAATTCGAACCACTCAACCCCTCCCAATCAGCCATCAATGCGTTTGAATACGACACGATAGCCGAGCTTGCCCACAAAACATGGATCAAAAGAGACTCTCTAAGTGACTACAAATTCTTTAAAAAATATAGCAAATCTGAGTGGGATAGTGACCTGATAGAACTAAAAAAAAGGCTTTCTCATTGGATGGCACTTCGAGAAGAGCTCTATCTTTCAGAGCTTGGCCGACTCTACACTCTTTTCAAAGAGGTTCGCCGAGAGGTAAATCGCGAGCGCAATACCCTTACTTTTGATGATATTGGTAGGCTCTTGATCGGATTGCGTCAACAAGAGCTTTTGCCCACAGAGTTTCTCTATTTCCGCCTTGATGCGCGTATCAACCATATCCTCATCGATGAATTTCAAGATACAAGCCCATTGCAATATGAGCTGCTGCGCCCCTTGATTGAGGAGATTTTGGCAGGCGCTGGCCAACATGGTGACAAATTTCGAACGCTCTTTTATGTTGGCGATACCAAACAATCCATTTATCGCTTTCGCGGAGCCCGCTCTGATCTATTTGATCTGGTCGCTAAGCACTATCACATCCCCCTTAAAACACTCACGCACAACTACCGAAGCGCCCCTGTTGTTCTTGATTTTATCAACACAACCTTTAGCCGTCTCTACACGAATGAAGGGATAGCTTTCGAGCCCCAGCTTCAAGGCTCGAAGTTAGAAGGTGGTTATGTTGAGGTTCGAACCCTCCCCGAAGAGACGCCACTTGAAGAGAGTATTGCAGCCTACACCCAACAACTCATCAACGCAGGCATTCCGGCTGACAAGATTGCTCTGCTCGCATTTACGAACGACGATCTTTTGCGGCTGGAAGGAGCCCTGCGCCATCTGATGCCTGATGTTCATATCCTAACCGAGACAAGTGCTACCCTCACGCACGATCCTATGGTCGAAGCGATCCTTGCGCGACTTGACTACGTCCTGACTGGCTCGCACCTCTCGTGGGCTCTTTGGAGCACGCGCATCTTTGGTGATCCGACCATGCCACCACCCACCAACGAAACACTCAATCTCCACCACCACCCCACACAGCTTGTCATGGAGCTTATTCGCACCTACAACCTCGAGAATCCCAATACCCTCCGCCTGGCCGAATTAGCACTTAAAGCTGATCATTTGGCCGCTTTTCTTGATATGATGGAGGATTCCTCAGAGCCGCTTATCCCGGGAACGGTACATGGGATAAGGCTGATGACGATCCACAAATCCAAAGGACTTCAATTTGCTCATCTTATCATCTCAGACAAACTTGGTGGATCAAATAACCATAACGATGAGCTCTTGTTTGACTATGAGGGCGAAAGGCTATCGCGCGTCTGGCTACGCATGGCTGATCGCGATGATCTTGATCGTGAGTATGCTCAAGCACTTGGTCGTATCAAACAAGAAAAGGAACGAGAAGAGCTAAACACTCTCTATGTTGCCCTCACCCGCGCCGAAAAATCGCTCATCATCCTCCAAAAGAGCAAAAATAGCGCATTTGAGAAGTTAGGGCTAAGTGATACCACCATAGGAACCCTTCACGACAATAGCCCCTCTACCCCTGCCCCCGAGGTCAAGCGATTAGAGCTCACACTACCCAAGGTCCCCAGACAAGAGATCGATGGTGACGAGTCCTACACCCCCAACGACCCCATCGCGATCATGATGGGAAGCGCTTTTCATTTGGGCATGGAGCATATCTGCCTCCAAAAACCAAATATCTTAGCGACCCAACTACTTATCCAACAACGCTTCCCTCTCCTAAGCCCATCCGAATCTTGGCAGATTACCAATTGGCTACGCCTAATCACAACCGATGAACAATTTATCAATTTCATCAACCAAGCTACCACCTACTGGCGTGAGCTCCCTTTTTGTTGGGATAATCACATCGGACAAATCGATCTACTCCTACACATGGGCACGCATTTAGTTGTCATCGATTTTAAAACAACATTTATGCTTCACGATAGCTACCGCCAACAGGTCAAATTTTATATGAACGCGATCAAAGAGATCATGGGTCTGCCAACAGAGGGGTGGTTGGCTATGGTGCAAGATGAGGGGGTCAAGTGGGTTCAAGTGACACACAAAGAGCAAGACCACTTAACTATCTGATATGACGGGGCACACAAAAAATATACTGCCCCCATTTGTCAAGACAGAAAAACGGTCTTCCATTATTCCCACCTGATTTGTAACCCTAAGCAACATTGTTGAACTCTTCTTTTTTATTCTTGATCGCCTCCAGATAGAGATTCATCGGTTTTTGATAACCAATAGCCGAATGGAGTCTGTTATAGTTGTAGTAGTGTATATA
>JAINCO010000090.1:0-3236 GCA_036574095.1 Campylobacterales bacterium
GCCTCTTTAAAGACATCCTGAGGGAGTGTTTCATCATGATACTCTCGCGCTCGATCTGGATCTAACGCAAGCTCAAACTGCCTATTCCAATCAAACTTATACCGCGCATCACTCATTGCATCATCACGATCACGCGCACCTTTGCGTCCTCTGGCGATATCGGCTGCATGAGCGGCAATCTTATAGGCAATAATACCATTACGCACATCTTCGGCATTAGGTAATCCCAAATGCTCTTTGGGTGTGACATAACAAAGCATTGACGCACCATGCCATGCACCAATCGCACCACCAATCGCTGAGGCAATATGATCATATCCAGCAGCAATATCAGTCACAAGAGGACCTAAGATATAAAAAGGCGCATCGTGGCAATACTCGCGCTCAATCTTCATATTCCGCTCAATTTGATTGAGGGGAACATGCCCTGGACCTTCGATCATCACCTGCACATCCTTCTCCCATGCGCGAAGTGTCAGCTCGCCAAGAACTTTTAATTCACCAAGCTGCGCCGCATCACTCGCATCGGCAAGGCATCCTGGACGAAGACTATCACCCAACGAAAGGGCAACATCATATCGACGACAGATATCAAGAATCTCATCAAACGCTTCGTAAAAGGGATTTTCACGATGATGATACATCATCCAGCTTGCAATCAAGCTTCCGCCGCGACTAACAATTCCCATTTTGCGCTTGGTCACCTCAGGCATAAAACGAAGCAGGAAACCGGCATGTATCGTGAAATAACTCACCCCTTGCTCTGCCTGTCGCTCAATCACCTCAAGCATCTTAGGAATGGTAAGATTCTCAACTTTATTGCCAATATCATGCATAATTTGATACATAGGCACCGTTCCGACTGGAACTGTTGAATGGCTAATCACCTCACGGCGAATCAGATCAAGATCACCTCCTGTTGAGAGATCCATAATCGTATCGGCACCATATTTGAGGCACGCTTTCACCTTTTCAATCTCTTCGGCCGGATCACTTGCTAAAGCTGATGCCCCGATGTTGGCATTAATTTTACAGGTCGCAGCTAGCCCAATCGCCATTGGTACCAAATGCTCATGACGGATATTGGCTGGAATAATTAATCGACCACGCGCAATTTCGCGACGAACCATCTCAGGATCAAGGCCCTCGATTTTGGCAACATAGCCCATCTCTTCGGTTATGATCCCCTGCTTGGCATAATACATCTGCGTACGAACTCTATCCCCTGCGCGTTTTGCAACCCACTCTTTGCGCATAACTCCCCCTATTGATAATCTAAAATAAGTAGATCATTCTACAAAAAAAAGATAAAAACAAGCTTTTAACCGTTATAATCGCCAACAATAATTAATACAGAAACAAGCAGGAGCCTCGACAAAGTGGAAACAACCTTGATTTTGTTGGCAGCGGGGAGTTCATCGCGCTTTAGCAAAACCGTCAAAAAACAGTGGCTTCCCTTAAAAGAGGGGCCTTTGTGGCGTGTCGTTGCACAGCGCCTTGAGACAACCGGCCTCTTTGAAAAAGTCATCGTTGTTGCCTCCCACGCAGACCTTCTTTTAATGCAAAGGATTAGCCCTTACACAATCGTTTGTGGTGGCGCCGAACGGCAAGAGTCTCTTCAAAAGGCACTTGAGTATGTGCAGACACCTTGGGTGATGACCACGGATGCGGCACGTCCATGTGTTCCAAGCGATCTTCTTAAGAGACTCTTTGATGCAGCCGAAGGGTATGATTGCGTAATCCCAACGCTTCGCGTGGCAGACACCATCACCTACCATGGCACAACAATTGATCGTAATTGTGTTCGCATTATTCAAACACCACAACTCTCACGCACAACATTGCTTCGTCAAGCTCTCAAAACTGACAAGCTCTTTACTGATGATTCAAGTGCCATCAAGGAAATCGGTGGCCGTATCAAAGAGGTCGAGGGAAGCATTGAGGCGCACAAACTTACCACAATCGAAGATTTGCGACGCATCCCCTGCCTAATGCCACCAACTGGCGATTTTTTTGTTGGAACTGGCTTTGATGTCCACCCGTTCGAGGAGGGGAAAGCGATGGTCTTAGGTGGTGTTACGATCGATGCTCCCTATGGCTTTAAAGCCCATTCGGATGGTGATGTTGCCCTGCATGCCCTTATCGATGCGCTACTTGGCGCTTGTGGTATAGGTGATATCGGGGAGCTCTTCCCTGATACAGAGCGTGCCTACGCAGGCATTGACTCATCGCTTCTTCTTCAAGAAGTTTATGGTAGGATTGTTTCGATAGGTTACATTATCACCCATGTTGATATAACAATCATAGCTGAAGCGCCGAGGATTAATCCTTTTAAGGATAGGATGCGCATGCGCTTAGCAGAGCTTCTCAAACTCGATCCCATGCGTGTTAATGTGAAAGCCACAACAACCGAAAAATTAGGTTTTGTTGGCCGCAAAGAGGGGGTTGCCGTCATGGCAACAGCCACCGTACGATATTGGAACTGGATAAGCGATGAAAATTTTGATCGTTGAAGATGAGCTTTATTTGGCCCAAAGTATCTCGAATAAACTGAGCGAACGAGGCTATGAATGCGATTTTGCAGCAACAGCCAAAGAGGCAATTGCCAAAGATGATCCTGATGTGATCCTTCTTTCAACCAATATCTCTGGCCAAAATTTTCTTCCGGTCATTAAGCATCACAAAAATGCGATCATTATCTTGATGGTTAACTATATTAATAATGACACAGTCTCGATTCCTTTGAATGAAGGGGCTAAAGATTATATTCTTAAACCTTTTATGATCGAAGAACTTATCAGAAAAATAGAACATTTCCAAGAGGTTGAACGGATTCGAAAAGAGAATAGTGCTTTGCGTATCTTTAAAGAGCACACACTCGCCAAGATCCAGATACCAGAGATTCCTCCCAAGGTCAAACTACCTCTTCTGCTAAAAGCGACTCATCAGCTAAGCGCCGATGCTTATGCGTTTAATTGTGCAGAGGCGTGCGATAAGTCTTTATCAATTATAACAGCTCAAGAGTGCCTATCTCTTGGATCCTCTGCCTTTCAAGATAAAAGAACGATCGTCTTTATTACCGGAATGGAGCAACTCAAACGCCAAGAGAAAGAAGAGCTACTCAAGCTCGCCCAAAATCAACAGGCGATCGTCTCAACACTCAACTTTCAAGACTCACCCGACTTCCCGACAGTTGAGATTAAATCAGAAAGTCAACCTTATAGCTATGATGATGT
>JAINCO010000091.1:0-12443 GCA_036574095.1 Campylobacterales bacterium
TAGCATCATTTGTCTCGTACCAAAGTTTAATCTGACCATTGACTTTGGTATTTTCCATTGCAGCTACACTGCTCATCATACCCAGTGCGGCAACCGCAGCAAGGCTCAACCCAATTTTTCTCATCAACACTCCTTCTGTGAGATTTTGCGTTTTCAGTTGATCATTATAACGAGGATTCTTTATATAATCCTTAAATTTTAACACTAATTTTAACGGAAATTGCAAAAAGTAACTCTTTTTTGCCCCTTTTAGCAACGAATGAGGTTGCCTGAGTAGTCTGCAAGTTTGATAACTTTGCAGCTTTCTACTTCTGCCTTTGCTTTGGCACTACTACCATACTCTTTGCGTAGATCGGACTTATAGAGGCTAAAGAACTCTGTATAGGGCTCTTTACCTGCCACACCAACGGCGTAGAGTTCATCTTTGGCTGCGTCGTATTCGAGGGCAATCATGACCAAAGGCCGCTCAGCAGGACCATCAACGACTCTACCACACTCTTTGGGATCATAGATAGAGTTGTGGGCACAGCACTTAATAAGCTGAACACCATGCATACACTTTTCATCATTTTTGCCATAGAAGTTAATAACGCTATACTCTTTGGTCGGATAGACGAGTTGGTGCTGACAGATGGCACTGTAGGCAACGATCGTGCGCTTGGGCCCTGTGCCACCGGGAGCTTTATAAAGATCACCCGCCATTGTCTTCATCTCGAGCTCCTTGACTGGCAGATCGAGGTTTAAGAGCAGACATGGTGTGGCGGCAAAGGGATAGAAGAAGATGTAGGGCACATCGTTTTGAATATCCTTCAGGCGTAGCGGCTTGCCATCGGCAGCCGTGAGCAACGCCTTTTTGTAGCGCACCAGTGGAAGCTCGGCGGCATTGAGGTCATTGATCAAATAACGCGCGCCAGCCGCCGTGATCGCGACTGTTGCTACGCTTTTAAGAAAATCGCGTCGAAGCATTTGCGTCCTTGTAGGGCGTAAAATTTGGCGCAAAAATTAACCAAAAATATCGTTGAGTATGCCCTTGAGCCACTCATCGGTTGAGACGCCAAGGTCTTTGGAGCGTGAACCGGTCTTCGCACCAACTTTGATCTTTTGAACCTCTTTGCCAGAAGCATCTTTCTCAACAACCAGCGAAACAGTGTGGTTGACGACGATCGCCTCTTTGGGTGAACCATTAACCATCGAAAAGCAGGTGTTGTTGGGCAGGATCATGTTATCGATGGCTTTACCTGTTATCTCGGCAGCTAACTGGCGCGCGAGGATTTTGCCCTGAGCATTGGCCATATGGCCTGATTTGGGATAGGCACTTCCGGCGGCAAAGTTAATAGCTGCGATCGCATCACCACAGGCCCAAACACGAGGATCATCGACTGACTTATGGAGCGGGAGCTTGACAGCGATGTAGCCATCTGCGTTTGTTTTGACACCGACCATTTTCGTTAAAGAGTTGGCTCTGTTTTTGGGGATGATGTTGGCAATCTCGTACTTGAACTCTACAGGTTGCTCGTTATCCCCTACCTTTTTAACCGCTTTGACGATCTTTTTGTCCAGATCGACATCTTTAATAAAGACATTGCCATGGAATTCGATGATATCAGGGTAGAGGCTTTGATAGGATTCCATAAACTCTTTGGGTTTCGCGCCTGGTTTATCTTTAGGATCAAGAATGAGGACTTTGCCCTTGAGACCATTTTTCTTGATATGGTATGCCATCATCGCTGCGCGCTCATAAGGAGCTGGCGGACAGCGGTAGGCACCTTCGGGAACGGTGATGATGATGTTACCCTCTTCAAACTCCTCAAGCTGGCGTTTAAGTGCCAAGTGTTCACTGCCAGGCATCAGTGCTGGTGGGCACTCCATGCGAAGACGAGCCTCTTTAACCTTATCACCACCGCTAAGTTTGCTGTAGTCATACTCGATACCGGGTGCGACAACCAGATAGTCATAGCCGATCTTACCGCAAGTTGTCATGACAGTGCGTGTCGCACGATCAACACCGGTAATCGTGGTCTGAATGATGTGGTAGCCATACTTCGTGGCAGGAGCAAAGTAGTCGCGTGAAAGAACATCAAGCGTAGCACCCTCAACCCCACCTAACCAGACATTGCTGTAAGGGCATGACATAAAGTTATCACGCTTTTCGAGAACGACAACCTCAATCTCATGACTCTCTTTGCGTAGATACTTAGCAACAGTCAAGCCACCAAAACCACCGCCGAGGATAACGACGCGCTTGCCTTTGGGCGCAGGCATAAGTAGCTTATCATTACTACCAGCAGTCGCTGCTGATACTGCAGGCTTACTGAAGTCTGTGGCACAACCACTCATGGCCAGTGCTGCAGCACCGACACCTGTGACCTTGAGCAGATCCCTTCTACTAATCGACATTGACACTCTCCTTGAAGTTAATCCCTTTGGATCAAGGGTATTTGAAAGATACCTCATCCATCAACGAGTCGTTTTAATTTCTGTGATATTAGAAATAGCTTAAATTTTATAAAATTTCGTGATATTTAGTAGAGAATTAGAGATAAGCGTTGTTTATAACGGATTAAGTCGAGGTATTATGGGAATTTATCGTCAAAATTTTGAAAAAAGAAGCGAACCGATGCGCACCATCGTCGAACCGCAGGCAATGGCCAACTCAAAATCGCCACTCATTCCCATCGAACAGATCGAGGCGTCACCGATCTGCTCAAAGATACGGCGTGTCGTCTCGAAACTTTTGGCAATGAGAGCTTGATCATCGCTATGGGCGCCAATCGTCATCACACCCTGCAAGAGCAGTCGCGGGCACTCATGGCGGATGCGCTCATAAAGCTCTAAGGCCTCTTCGGGCAAGACCCCTTGTTTGCTTGCTTCACGCGCAGCGTTAATCTGCAACAAGGCAAACTGAAAGCGATTTTTGAGCTCAAGGCGTTTGTGAAAGGCCTGCGCGGTTTTGAAAGAGTCAATTGAGTGAATTAGAACGGGTGCGAGATCGATCAGTTTGTTGATTTTATTTTCTTGGATTCGGCCAATCATATGCCAAGCAAGAGGTAGATCGGCTAAGAGTCTACTTTTTCGCTCCAGCTCCTGAACGCGGTTTTCACCAAAGGCGCGTTGCCCCTGGGCATAAAGAGCCGCCACGGCGTCAGTATCAACAGCTTTACTGACAGCTACAAGCTGAACGATGTGGTGCCTACCAAAAGAAAGACGCGCTTGTTCGATACGCTCAAGAATCTGATCGAGCACCATAGACAACTCCTTATCCTCCGCTTAAACGGACGATGTCGTTATATAGACCAAGAACCATCAGACCAGCCAACAAAGCCCATCCCATCATCGTCAGACGAACAAAGACCGCCTCACTTGGGGGACGGCGAACAATCATCTCATAAAGATTAAAGATGATATGGCCACCATCGAGGGCAGGAATGGGTAAAAGATTGAGGATGCCAAGGTTCACTGACAAAAGTGCGGCAAAGAGCATCAGCGGCACGATCCCATGCTCACTGGCTTTGGCGGTAACATCAACAATCCCCACAACACCCCCCACCTGATCCACTGAAACCACGCCAGTGACTAACTTTTCGAGGCTTTGAAGAATCAGGGTTGCCGCCTGCTCTGTTTGTTGAGCCCCAAAAAGAAATGCCTCCCATCCACTGTAGTATCGGATAAAGCTCTCACCCGATGGCCCTATACCAATCATGGGGCGAACAACTGTCTCACCAAAGATCGTCTGTGTTGTCTTGAGTGTCGGTGTTACTTCAAGCGTGAGACTCTTGCCATCCCGAAGGCAGGTGATGGTGAGGGGTGCGAGGCCATGTTTTTTGATGTATTCACTAATCTCATTCCACTCGGTTATGGGTCGAGCATCGATGGCCACAATGCGATCGCCTGGGCGCAGTCCTGCTGCCTCGGCGGCAGAGCCTGGCTGAACCTGGGCAACAACAGGAGCAAGGGTTGGCACGCCGACCATCCCAGCCCCCCAATAAAGTCCAAAGGCAAAGAGGAGATTGAACAAAGGACCCGCGACAAGGATAACAATCCGCTGCCATGGGCGCTTAACGGAGTAGCTATCTGGATCATAGCTACGGGCTCTTGGATCGGTATCTTCTTGCCCTTTCATACGCACAAAGCCGCCGACAAAAAAGGGATAGAAGGTATAGAGTGTCTGGCCGATTTTCTTGGCAAACCAAGGCTTTTTGACAAAAAATGGTAGTCCTAAGCCAAATTCAAGAACCCCAACACCCATCGCGCGCGCAGCAAGAAAGTGCCCCAGCTCATGAACAATGATCAGGAGCGTCAAAACAAGAATAGCAGTTACGATCCCCATGATAAAGAGCCTTTATTTTTGTCTTGCATAATCACGCACATACTCCCAGCCCGACCAAATGGTCATCGCAACAGCCAACCAAAGAAGCAGCTCACCGCCAGGCCACTCCATCAAAAGAAAGCCAACAGCAAAGAGTTGGATAAAGGTTTTGATTTTGCCAGCCATTGAGGCTGCAACATCCCTCCCCTCACCCGCGGCGGCAACGCGTAGCCCTGTGATAAAAAACTCCCGAACAAGGATCAGATAGATCGCCCAGGGTGAAGCTCTGCCTAACATCATCAATCCTAAAAAAGCGCCCAACATCAGCATCTTATCGGCCAAAGGATCAAGAATGCCACCAAGCTTGGTCTTTTGATTCCAGCGCCGAGCAATATGACCATCAAAAAAGTCGGTCATCCCCGCAATAACAAACAACAGACCCGCAAAGTAGTTCAGCCAGCTCTCGTGGATCCCTGCCAATAAGGGAGAGTCTCGATCTACCAATAGCCAAAAGATTACTGGCGTCAATAAAATGCGTAGTGTCGCAAGTGCGTTGGGAAGGTTCATCATTTAAAACTCGTACCACCATCGATAATAATCGTCTGGCCGGTCAGCCATGAGGCTTCTGGAGTACAGAGGAAGTAGCAAGCGCCACTTAGATCCTCAGGAAGACCCATGCGCCCTAAGGGAGAACGCTTTTCGACTTCGGCCTTCACCTCTTCGTAATTAGGAAAGGCTCGAAGTGCGTCGGTATCGATGGGTCCACCACTGACGGCATTGACACGAATACCCATGCAACCAAGTTCAGCGGCTGCGTATTTAACCATCGTCTCAACAGCGGCTTTGGCATTGCCATGACCGGCGTAGTTGGGGGTATAGACCAGGTTGCCTGTGCTTGAGAGGCTAATAATACTTCCTCCCCCTACCTTCTCCATCCGTTTGGCTGCCTCCTGGGCACCAACGACAAAAGCTAAGACTGTTGCTGTGTAGATGTTGTTAAGTCCTTTGGGTTTAAGACGCATAAATGGGGCAAATCCTCCAACGACGGCACGACCACTGATGATGGCATTGGAGATAAAGAAATCGACGCGATCAAACTCCTTATCGATCTGGCTAAAAAGCTCGGTATATTGCTCAGGCTCAAGGATGTTAAGGGGATAGGCGCGCGCCTTGATGCCATAGGTTTCTTCAAGCTGTGCTGCCTGATCTGTGGCAATCTGGGCATTGGAATTGTATGTGAAAGCGATATTAACCCCCTCTTTGGCAAAGCGCTCAACGATAGCTCTGCCAATACCGCGGGTTCCTCCGCTAATAACAAGTGTTTTGCCTCTCATGCCTCTGCTCCTGGAATATCGTAAAGTTTGAGAACCTCTTTAAGCAGCGCGATCGTTGCCTCGGTGGGTCTAACAAGAGGGAGTCGGTACTCAAGGGTGGGGATGACTCCTACCATATAAAGCGCTGCTTTAATGGGAATGGGATTACTTTCGACAAAGAGGGCTTTATTAAGTGGGAAAAGAGCTGTGTTAATCGCGCGTGCCTCCTCATATTCACCAGCGGCTGTCTTGTGAACAATCTGCGCGATGTGGCCTGGCAAGAGATTTGAGGTAACCGAAATCACCCCTACACCTCCATTGGCAAGGATCGGATAGTTAATCGCATCATCGCCGCTAATGATCCCTAACTTAGGTGCACGGTGGGCTAATTCGACGCAGCGCTCCAAGCTTCCTGATGCCTCTTTGATTGAGGTGATATGAGGAAAGGCTTCATGCAAGCGCGCAACAGTTTGCGGCTGCAAATCTACACCCGTGCGTCCGGGGACATTATAGAGCGTGACGGGGATATCAACTGCTTTAGCAATTTCACTATAGTGGGCAAAGAGCCCCTCTTGTGTTGGTTTATTGTAATAGGGGGTAACGCATAAAATACCATCGGCTCCCGCCTTTTGAGCAAATCGTGCCAGATCGACACTCTCATGGGTGGCGTTGGAGCCGGCACCGGCCATTACTTTAACTGTTGTTCCTCGACATGTTTCGACAGCAATTTCGATGCAGCGACGATGCTCTTCATGGGTGAGTGTCGCGCTCTCGCCAGTTGTACCCACAGGAACAACAACATCGATCCCGTGACGGATTTGGCGACGAATGAGTGCTACATAGGTCTCTTCATCAATTCGGTTGTTTTTGATTGGTGTGACGAGTGCCGTCATGGCGCCTGTTAGGCTCATTGCTTATCCTCTTTGCGTAAAATTACAACTGTTGTGTTTGATCGTGTGAAATAGGTTCGGGCAACTTTGGCAATATCTGAGCGTGTCATCTTCTCAATCTCTTCTTCATATCTCAGTAACGGAGCGATATTGCCTCGAATCAGGTAGCCCCCATATAGATCGGCAACCGAACTGCTGTCCTCAAGGGCGAAAATGAAGTCAGAGCGGGTATTGACCTTAACTTTATCAAGTTCTGCCTTGCTAATGTTACCTTTTTTGATCTTCTCAATCTCTTTGAGAATTTCGGCCTCAACCATCTCAGCCTTAACACCCTCGTTACAGACAGCAATAATCACAAAAAGACCAGGATCGATCTGGCTCATCGGATAGGCATAGATCTGATTGACAAGCTGCTTTTTATCGATCAGCTGCTTCGCAAGGCGACTTGATTTGCCACTACCCAGTAGCTCACCAATCACATGAAGTGGTGCCATATCGGGATGATCGAAGGCTGGAATATGCCAGGCCATCGCCAAAAGCTCTGTTTGGCTCTCTTTGTAGATGATTGCGCGTCGCTCTCCATCTTGTTTGGGCTCTTTCATGTGGACTGGAGGAATGGGCTCGCCGTTATCAACAATACCACCAAAATGTTTCTCAGCCAGCGCAAAAAGCTCTTGAGGATCAACATCACCCGCAACGACAATCATCGCATTTGAGGGACGATAGTAGCGGCGGTGAAAACTCCGAATATCCTCAATCGTCCAGCTGGTGATATCTTCCATAAAACCAATCGGGGTCCAGTGGTAGGGATGGTAGGTGTAGGCTGTGTTAAAGAGGCGAAAATAGAGATAGCCCATCGGGTTATTGTCGGTGCGCCAACGCCTCTCTTCGGCAACAACATTGCGCTCAGGCTGAAACTCCTCATCCAAAAGCAAGAGATGCTGCATCATTTCCGCATAGAGCTCAAGAGAGCGCCCCATATTTTCGCGACTTGATTTGATAAAATAGTGGGTATAATCAAAACCTGTCGAGGCGTTGTTGATGCCGCCAAAACGCTTGACAATTTCGTCAAACTCTCCGGCCTTAAGATTTTTGGTCGATTTAAAGTTTAAATGCTCAAGCATATGGGCGATTCCACTTTTACCCATCACCTCGTTGCGACTTCCTACGCGATAGAAAATATCGGTCGTCACAACACCGTTTTTGGCCAGTGGAATTGCAACTACCTCCAGACCATTGGCTAACTTTTTACTATAATATGGTGGCAAACTCGCTGCCATAATCCCTCCCCAACCAATAGATAACCACAAAAGAATTAACGCCAATCGCATCCAACAGCCTCCGTTATGCTCTTAAACCCATCACGATGAAGCAGCTGGGCAAGCTCTTTGTTGATGTTGGCAACCAACATCGGTCCTTTGAAGATCAAGGCAGAATAGATTTCAACAAGATTGGCACCTGCTCGAATACGCCGATAGGCCTCCTCGCCTGAATCAATCCCGCCAACGGAGACAAGAAGCGTTTTACTATGCCAAAGGCGACCAATTTCATTAAAGAGCGCGCGACTCTTGTTTTGTAATACTTTTCCTGACAATCCTCCGAAATCGCGTGAACCTGGAAGCAACCCATAATCAACAGTTGTATTGGTCGCGATAATCCCCGCTGC
The DNA here is from genome assembly GCA_036574095.1 of Campylobacterales bacterium. Taxonomy (GTDB): domain Bacteria; phylum Campylobacterota; class Campylobacteria; order Campylobacterales; family UBA6016; genus JAINCO01. The sequence goes on from JAINCO010000091.1 coordinate 8,176, forward strand.
CCCGGCACTGATAGCCGTTTGAACAAGTGATAAGGCTGCATCGACGCTCATATCGGGAGCGATCTTAAGAAAGACAGGCTTGCTTGTCACGCCCCGCGCCACCTCAAAGAGCTCTTGGATAAATGCTTCGTTTTGCAAATCGCGTAGTCCTGGTGTATTGGGCGAGGAGATATTGATCACTAAGGCATCGCTTAATGGCGCAAAACGCTTCATCAAGACCATATAGTCATCAATCGCCTTGTTTGCGGGTGTTGTTTTGTTTTTGCCGATATTAGCCCAAATAGGAATACGCCATGGATAGATCTTCTCCAAGCGCGCCGCCACCGCTGCCATGCCATCGTTGTTAAATCCCATCGCGTTTTGGATCGACTCGGCCTCAGGATAGCGAAAGAGGCGCGGCTTGGGGTTTCCCTCTTGGGGTCTGGGCGTAACAGTCCCAACCTCCAAAAACCCAAAGCCCAAATCTGAGAGGCCGCGCACCATCGTCGCATTCTTATCAAATCCGGCCGCTAGTCCAACAGGTGATGGATAAAAAACCCCGGCTACCTGCTGACTTAATATCGGATCATCACAAGCTGTCTTTCCTCGCACGAGACGGCCAAGCCATTCAAGTGACCCCAGCGCAGCAAGACCCAACTCGGCCAATCCATGCGCCGCCTCTGGATCACAATGAAAAAGAACTTTCTTTAGCTCCTCATACGAAAAGATCATTGCACGCCGCTCGCTTTTTTGGGCTATTATATCATATTCTTGCTGATAGCGATACTCCTGTTATCTCGTTTGCTGATCGGTTTTTAGAAATGAAATAACCAAATTTATCAGCGTGATGCAACCTTTGGTTATATGCTGATCAATCGAGTTTTCTCCACACGACCTCAACGCGATCCCGGCCTCTCTCCTTTGCAAGATAAAGAGCATCATCAGCTCGACGAATGAGGTCATCAAAGGTATCGTTTGTAGCAATGGCTGTCACACCAAAACTGCAGGTCAAAGCGTGACCAATGCCAAAATCGTGGCTACGTACAAGATCACGGAGTTTTTGAGCGATAGTCACCGCTCCCTCAGGAGATGTCTCAACGGCAAGGATCATAAACTCCTCCCCTCCCCATCTTGCAAAAAGATCTGTCTCACGAAGATTTTTGGCAATCAATGTCGCGAGTTCCACAAGAATCCTATCCCCTTGTTGATGTCCGAGTGTATCGTTGATGGCTTTAAAATGGTCGATATCAAACATAATCAATGCCAGTGGATGGCCATAGCGTTCAAAACGGCTGATCTCTTGTGTAAGAATCTCATTAAACTTCAAACGGTTGTAAATTCCCGTAAGGGCATCGATTGTTGCTTGCTTCTCATACTTGCGTCTCTCTTGTTCAAGTGTCGTGACATCAGTCATCGAGATAATCATCAACCGCCGATCGGTTTGAGAGTATGTCATTTTGACTTGATAGAGTCTCGCCCTCTCCCCATCGATATGTCGCACAATTCGATGGTGACCATCAAGAAGCTCACTTAGAAGAAATGGCTTACCCGATGGATAAACAAAGAATCCCTCCATCAGCTCTTCGGGTGTCTGAAAATGTTCAATCGCCTCTTCATGACCTACAAAACCCAAAAGCTCCATCAATGGCTTATTGATCCCGATGATCTTCTCGGCTGTGCCGACTAAAATTAGGCTCTCTTGGGCATCGAGAATATCCTGAAGAAGGCGATTTTGTTTGTGCATACGACGCTCGAGCCGAATCACTTGAACTGCTTCAGCTAAGGCATTGGCTAATTTGAAAGTATTAATTGGCTTGATGACAAACTGGCTAACACCAATCTTGATCGCCTGAAGAAGATAGTCTGATTCACTGTGGGCGGTCGTGAGGATAATGCGCGCATGTCGATCGAGCTGGCGGATCTGTGTGGCCATCTCCAAGCCATTCATCCTTGGCATCCGAATATCGGTGATGACAATATCTGGTCGATAAGCACGATAAAGTTCAAGCCCCTCTACTCCATCTGCTGCGACTAAAATCTTTGGAAAACGGCGCGAGAGAAGACGGGAAAAATGGGTTCGAATCATCTCATCATCTTCAACATAAAGTAGCGTAATCTCGCTCTCCGTCTCATTCAACTCAAAATCAATTTCCATGACCCCTTCCTTCAGGACCTTTTAAAAATGGAAGGAACCAAAGGTAGTCGTTTAAAACCTAATGGATCAGCATTGATGCGAGATTCAAGATCATCAAGCAGATCACCCCGCCCGATCCTCTTAGCAACACTGGTTAATTCAGAATCGCATCCAAAACGGGAGATATAAAGGGCAAAGGCTTCGGACCAGTTAACGCTGCTGCCAGATATTGTGTTTTTTTCAACTTTAGCCATCACCAACATCTCATAAAGATAGGCTGTCTTCATTGTTTCGGCTATCTTGTTATGATAGTAGACAACTGGCAAAAAGGGAGAAAGATGTGCAAAGGCCTTTGCAGCAGCTCCTTTAACAGCCATCTCATAGGCAAGCGACATCGCCTCCTCAAACTTCTCTTCGATACGCTGATAAAATAGAGAGTCAGTTAAAATTGGATATTTCTCGATTAACTGTGCTATCTCACCAAATGCCTCTTTGGCATAGAGCATCTCAAGGCGTCGATGAAGCTCAAGCTGCTCCTTTAGCTCATCAATTTGCGCTTTGAGCGGCAAAAAGCCAGAAACAGTATCAAGCGTCTGCGAAGCCTGCTCTAACTCCCCTTTAGCTAACTGTTCGGAAACAGTCGCAAGCAACCGTAACCCTATCGCTTCAACACGTCGATAAATATCAGTTTTGCAGAGAAAAGGATAAGTAGCGGTTAGAGCAAAATAGCCAGCAAAATCGCGCCGCGCAACAAAGCGGTCGGCATCGGCAAATACGGCAGGATTATAAAGAACGGCATAAATCTGACTCTTGCGCTGCTTGATAGATAGAAATGGCTTGAGAATCGCCTCCGCTTTTTTTTGCCCGGCTTCCCCTTCTTGAATCATGATCTTTTTGGCCGCTTCAAAATGGCGCCGCCAAAAAAGATCGAGAGACTCGTAAAATTTGAACTCTTTGAGAAGTGGCTCATCTTCAGCTAGTTTCAATGCGTCAACAAACTTTTTCTCCCTAATGAGGGTTAGAACCTTTCTAAAAAGATCGCGTCGCGACAAGATATTTTTGATATCGGCAGCTCTTTCGGGGTGATCCAAGAAAGGTTCTGCTTTCTTGAGGCCAGCAACACTCTCTCCCCGCGCAATTAACTCCATTGCCTCCTTGCGCACCGATGGCCATGAAAGATCAAACCCTCTCGCCTCCTCTGTTAGCTGCAAAAAAGGATTGGCATTCAATATCTTTTTGGCGGTTGCATAATTTCCTAATTTTAGCTCTAATGCAAAATCCTCAAATCCCTCGTCAATAGCATAGACATGGATCGTTCCATTTTTAAAACCAATGACCAACTCCCCTTCCTTAAGCAAGAAGGTTGTCATTCCCTTCTCTTCCATGGGGATTGTGAGTATGAGCTTGTTGTCAGGAATACGAAGCAAGTGTAGTTTCTCTTCCCTTGTTCCTACAAGCAGATGGCGACCTGTCTTATCAACGATTACCACTGTTGGCCATCCATTAATAAGTTTATGCTTAGAAAGAAGCTGGCGAGAGAGGAGATTGGCGACAAAGACAGTACCATCGCGACAGACACCCACCAAATGCCGATCATGATCAAAAAAAGCTAATGCCTCAACAACCTCCTTCGTCTCAATCGCCATAAGTTCTATATTGCGCTTTAGATCAAAAACCACTGTGCGACCGGGGTAGGAAGCTGATGCCACAACTCTCTTATGCACCCCAAAAGTTAATGCATTAATAGCATCTGGACTTTTGGGTGGCGAAGCTACGGGTATCATGCGAACTCTATCAAAGACATAGACACGACCATCAGCGCCACCTGTGGCTAAAAAACGACCATCAGGAGAGTAGCGTGCCACTTCAATTTGGTCATCATGCCAACTAACAACATGGCGTTTGGCCAACTCTGGTTCAAGAGCGACACTTACACCTTTACCCAGAGTCGTGAGAGGCAAGAAGAGCTCTACATTGGCGAAAAAATCGAATCCACGACCAAAGGGGTGGGTGATCTGTTTTGCTTCACCTAAGAGTTCCACAGAGCGAAGAAACTCTCCACTCTCCATATCGATCCAGTAAAGAGAGGCTGAGTTATCAATAGCCAATAAGGATGACTCGCTACTTGATAGTGCCATGACGCTATGCTTGAGCC
>JAINCO010000092.1:0-10003 GCA_036574095.1 Campylobacterales bacterium
ATACGACTAAAGAAAAAACGAACACTTTACACTCTGATCGCCTCCCTGGCCGCTTCACCACTCATTTTTTACCTTGCCGTTGAGATCAACCAGCTACTTTTGCTCATTCTCGCAGCTTTAGTCTTGCTCCCCTTCACACTCTACATTCTTGCGCCCTCTGATAGCGACATTGCTACAGAAGAAAATCAAACAAAAGAGCGAATTTTTCAAGAACTCATTAAATCGATCTATCCTTCTCTTTCCTATAAGCCCTATCGTTCGCTGCATGCTAAAGAGATCGAACGACTCAAAATCTTCTCAACAGCTGGCAACCCAGTAAGCGTAGAGTCGCAAGATACGATCGAAGGTAAAATTTCAGACAAATATGGCAAAGTCAAAGGAGAGTATTTTTGGGGGTTTGTATCAATTACTTTTACCGATAGAAACGGAAATCAACAGCAGCTTTTTAGGGGCTCGGTTTGGCGCTACACCTACCGAAGTGGCGGAACGATCGAAAAAATCTATCTTGTTCCCAAAGGGGAGTCCGTAGACAATTTGACTCAGATCCCTCTTGAGAGCGCACAAGGAATAAGTGCCTTACGCAACCGCTTCTCTCTCTATGCATCTAACAAATTTTTTGCTTTTTTGATGCTCAAAAAGGAGATTGTCACCCTTATTGAGGAGCTATCCAAGCGCTACCCTGGCCCGATCTATCTGATTTACATCGAACGAAATCTCTATTTCTTTCTACCCCATAACGAATGCGCGACACTCTTTTTGAGTCGCCCCTACAGCGCCACAGAGCTTAAAGCTCTTGCTAACGAGCTTCTCGATCTTTTGGCTGCGGGTGAGAGCCTTGCGCAGGCTCGATAGATCTCTTTTAAAGTAGCGATGCAATCAGTTTTTTAGCAATAGCGCGATACCAGATGGCCGCTTGTGGCAAGACAGCGACCGGGGGCTTTCCCGCATCGGATGATTCGCGGATTTCCATCGTCAAAGGAATCTCACCCAAAAAGGGGATATCGTAGCGAAGGGCTAACTTTTGCCCGCCACCGGCACCAAAAATATCATAACGCGTACCCGTATCCGGAGCAATAAAGTAACTCATATTCTCGATAAGTCCGCCAATAGGCACACCTGTCTCTTGAAACATCACAATAGCTCTACTGACATCATCAAGTGCAACCTGCTGCGGTGTTGTGACAATTACCCCAGCAGCAATCGGAAGCTCTTGCGCCATCGTCAGCTGAATATCCCCCGTACCCGGGGGCATATCGATCACAAGAAAATCAAGGCTCCCCCAATCCACATCTTCAAGAAACTGAATCAAAGCTGAAACAGCCACAGAGGAGCGCCAAACTAGAGGGGTGTCGGGTGCGGGTGTTGTAAGGGCAACGCTCATGACCTTGATGCCATAATTTTCCCCCGGAATGATTTTGTCATTCTCTCCCCAGCGCATCCTCTCATCGCTTAAGCCAAGCATGCGAGGGACATTGGGACCATAAACATCTGCATCCAAAAGCCCCACACGAAACCCCTCTTGCGCCAAAGCAACAGCGAGATTAACCGATACCGTTGTCTTGCCCACGCCACCTTTGCCACTGGTGACAGCGATCACTTTCTTGGCATAGGGGGCACGGTTATTGGGGTTAAAAGTCGATCCATAGTTGCGAGATTGTTTGGGGGCGCCTTGCTGCTCGATATGCACCTCACTAAAATACTTACCAAAAAGCTTACGAATTTGGCTAGCCAGTTGCTCAAATGCCTCCTGGTTCGAAACAGCAAGAATAACACTTAGCCGATCTCCTTTGGCCGATACCTCGACAACAACACCCAACTCTCCCAAACTTTTTCCTAATTTTGGGTAGGTTAATGCATTAATCTGTTTGCGAATGTCAGCTTGCTTCACGACTACCTCCTGCGAGCTCTTGATCGATACGCACAAGTAGGCGTTTGCCTGCCTCTTGCCATTTTGTTCGCCATGTAACAAGTGCAGGGTAAGCTTTTGCCAACCGTGCAATCTTTCGGTCACGAGAAGCCAAAATCTTTTTTATCTCCTCCTTAAACGCGGCCTGTAAATGTTGTTGCCTGACACCTTTAAGCAACTCCCCCAGGATCTCCTCTCTGGTACCGGGATCAATTGACAAGCCAAGCTTGCGTCCAAGCACAATCATCTCTTGAGCTGTGAGATAAAGACCTGCCATGCCAACGGCCAAAAATGCTTGTTGCGTTAATGATGGTAGCCGATTCATGATATATTTTTCTCCCCTAACTGTTTTTTTGCTGTGTCGGCAACCCGATCATCTGGATCTTTGGCAAGCCGCTCGAGTGCTGACTTGGGTGTTGATGGATTCGCTGCAACTCGTGCACGAACGACCTCTTCAGGGTCATCTGCCAACAAAGCAAGAAGTTTGGCAGGTGTGGCCGGATTACCGGTCAAGCCATCGCGCACCGACTTTTCATCATAAAAAAGCCGTGTCAAGATTGATGGTGGCGTTGATGGGTTCGTCGCAACAAGCGCTCGAACGATCACAACACGATCTTGTGACAATTTTTCTAAAACATGCGGTGGCGTGCAGCTATTTTTAGCAACGCTCCACCGGCAACTTGGTTCACTTGAGTCTGCTAATTTCTCAATCATTCTTACTACAAGCGGCTCTTGCCCATATGAGGGTTTAAATTGGCACTTATTGTAGAGATTTGATGCAATCAAAGCCTCGATTTCACCATCACCAAGCCACTGAAGTAACAATGCCTCTAACTCATGTAGATCAGAGGCTGGATCTCTGGCAGCTTTGATAGCCTCTAAACGAGCTTTATAGCTGACATCTGTTTCTGTTTTCATTGTCTCCTCCCCAGAAGATCGCACATCGTATCACAAAACGACTTAGCAATCTCTATGTCTGATTAATCTCATATCGTTAAAACAACGAAAAAAGACTATTTTACCGGCCATTTATAGACGATAGCCCCTGCGTAAAAGTAACAAATATACATCAGTTGTGCTAAGGATAAATTTTACCGTCCGATCGAAAGAATTTATTAAGATTAGAGTGACTATAATGAGTATTCTGTGATCCATAAGCTTTGCGTTGGAGACTATCCAAAAAAATTGAGTGAGGAGTCTGTATGAGGAGGTTGCTTGTAGCAGCTAGTATGACGGCGCTTCTAGCCTCGTCTGCGGTTGCCGGAGAAGAGAAGCCGATGTTCATCAGTGCCAAAGAGGCCAAAGAGCTGCTTGGCAAACCCGGCGTTGTTTTTGTCAGTGGTGACACGAAGGATGTCTTCAATGTTAACCACATCCCAGGATCAGTTGTCATGGATGCCCACCACATCCATCATACCGATATTACTGGACAATTGCACTGTTCCCCCCTATATCAGTGCCCTGAAGAGGCCGAAAAATTCATCGGGGAGCAAGGTATTGATAATGATACCTATGTTATCGCCTATGACGACTACAAAGGACCCAATGCGAGTGGCGTCTATCACTTCTTTAAATCGATAGGCCATGATAAAGTCAGCATCCTCAATGGCGGCATGATGGCAATGAAAGCTGAAGGTGTCACCTTAGAAAAAGGCCCTCAGAAAAAGGTTCAGCCCAAAACCTACCGTATTGATCGAAGCAAAATCCGCTTTGATATCATGGCAACGAAAGAGGAGGTCAAAAAGGCTGTCGATGACCTTGAGGCCAAAGGAGACGCATCACGCTATGTGATTATTGATACTCGTCGTTTCGAAGAGATTATCGGTGTAACGAAGCTCGACAATGTGGCGCGTGGTGGTCATATTCCTTATGCCAAATTTATCGAGTGGAAACATTTCTCTGATGCCAATAAAAAGTTGACAGTCAAAGACGCTGCCACGATTAAGGCGATTCTGGAGAAAAATGGTATCACTAAAGATAAAGAGATCTATACCTATTGCCATGTTGGAACAGGACGCGGCTCATATCTATTTACTATCCTCAAGATGTTAGGTTATGACAAAGTTAAAGTCTATACTGGCTCTTGGGATGAGTGGGGCAATGACTTCAATATGCCCATCAAACGATAAGGGGAGTTTTGCATGAAACTGAATGGACGACGCGATTTTCTTAAAGTATCGGGTCTGACAGCGACATTAGTTGCTTCACAGGGCTCACTCTTTGCCAAAAATGTGATGAAAATCGAGAATGGCAAAGAGAACTATCCTAACACCTCATATACCGAAGAGATGTATCGCAATGAGTTTAGTTTTACCTTTGGCCATAAAGAAGAGCATGGCTTTGCCTACCACTGTGTCAACTGCCAAGGTAACTGCGCATGGGAAGTTTGGAGTCATAATGGTGTAGTCACACGCGAAAACCAGTCGGCTCGCTATCCGATCATCAACCCCAAAATCCCAGACTTCAACCCTCGTGGCTGCAACAAAGGTGTTCAGCACTCACAAGTAATGTATGAAAAAGATCGCATCCTCTATCCTATGAAACGCGTTGGTGCCCGTGGCGCAGGTAAGTGGAAACGAATTAGCTGGGATGAGGCGACACAAGAGATCGCGCAAAAAATTTATGACACGATGATCGATCCCAAAAAAGGTCCAGGCAAAATTGTCTGCCAAGCTGGTACTGGTCTTTTGACCGAGGGACGCCGCGGAGCGCCTCTACGTTTTGCAACACAGCTTGGTGCCGTTCGTATCTATCCTGCATCCTATTTGGGTGATATGTTCTCAGGTGCAACAGTTGCTTATGGCGAAGGCAATATGGGTTGTACGTATGATTTCGTTTACAACTCCAATGTCTCGATCTTCTGGGGAGCCAATCCTGACAACACGCGTATCCCTGACGCCCACTTTGTTTGGGAAGGCAAATATAACGGTGGCAAGGTCATTGTCATTACGCCCGAATTTAATGCGTCAGCTCGCCATGCCGATCTTTGGGTTCCCATCAAGGCTGGAACAGATAATATCCTGGCGATGAGCATCATTCATGAGATTATCGCCAACAAGCTCTACCATCCTCAGTTTATGAAAATTTATACAGATCTACCATTCCTTGTGCGCCTTGATAACAAGAAGCTTCTACGTCGCAGCGACATGGAACATACTGAGGATCATGCGCTCCATCACAAATATGAAGAGCAATTCTACAGCTGGAATCTCCTTGAGAACAAACCAGCACTCATGCCTGGCACCGAAGGAAGCGACAAAAAGACCCTTCGCCTTAAAGATACCGGTTATGCGATCGATCCTGCACTTGAAGGACGCTGGAAAGTCAAACTGCACGATGGCAAAGAGGTTGAGGTTACGACGGTATTTGAGCTTCTCAAGGCAGAAGCAGCCAAGTTTAAAGCTGCCGATACACAAAAATTGACAAATGTCCATCCAGCCGTTGTTTCAAAGCTGGCCAACTTGATCTCAAAAGAGAAAGTAGTTACGATCACAACAGGCTTTGCCCTCAATAAATACTTTAATGGTGTGTTAACTATCTGGAACATCGCCTCGATTTGTGGTCTGACGGGTCGCATTGGTCCACGAGGTGGCCTCAATACCGAAAATGAGTTCCAGCTCTCAGGTCTTGACCAATTGACAAGTTATGCGGGCAAATATAGAGGTCGCTTTGGCTCAGGCTTCCTTGGTGAATTTATGACAGGCGACATGATGAACAACTTTGATAAATACTTCAGCGATGAAGATGTCAAACGCGGTCAAGGTATCAGCAAAAAAGAGTACAAAGAGATCCTTACGGCTATGATCGAGGCTGGACGCGAAGGCGCAGATAATCCAAAAAATAAAGGTAAAGCTGCTAAGCCCTTCTGGATCCCTGAAGTTGTTATTGCTGTTGCTGATAGCCGATTTAGACGCAACAAAGGTACAGAATATCGTAAAGCTTTCTTTAAAAAGGTAACAAGCTTCTTCTATATTGATTACCGCATGAGCGAGACGGCGATGTATGCCGATATCATTCTACCAGCCAAATCGCACTATGAAGTCTGGGATATCCGCTCAAGCCCTGGATACCATCGTTTCGCCAACTTAGCACAACCTTCAGCAGGCCTTAAGCCCGTTGGCGAGGCAAAAGATGAGTGGACTATTTTTGCGATGATTGCTGAGAAACTCGAGAAAATTGCTGCCAATGGTCCTGTCAAAAAGGTTGAAGATAAAACGCACACAAAGAACGGTTACCGTGAACTTGACATCTTCTACAAAGAGTTCACCAACCATGACGAAGAGTCTGAGGGAGCTCTTGAGCCTTATCTTGGTGACGATAAGATGGCGCTTGAAGCTGCATTGGCTAACTGCCAACAGTTTGAGCCCTATACGATCGAAAAAATGTACAAGATGGGTGGATTCTTGACACTGAATGAAAAAGCTGGAAAGAGTGCGCCTCTTTATAATGACAAACCATACTTCACATGGGAGAACCAGCTCTATAAATTTGAACGATTTGAAACATTATCTGGCCGTCAAACCTTCTATGTTGACCACGATTTATGGATCAAATTAGGCGCTAATGTCAATACAGGACGCCAAGGTATTAGGCCCAACACCAAAGCTTACCCCTTCACGATCATGACACCACATGCGCGCTGGTCGATTCACGCTAACTATAAGAATAGCAAAACACTATTGCGCCTGCAGCGCGGAATGCCATGGATTTCAATTAATCCTGATGTCGCAAAGATCAAGGGGATCAAAGATGGCGATACGATTCGTGTCTACAACAAGATTGGCCAATTCTACGCCATGGCTAAGGTGAGCAGTTCAGCCCCCCATGATTGTCTTGTTATAGAAGATGGCTGGGAGCCTAATATGTTCAAGAATCTTCGTGGTCCTAATGACTGTGTTCCTCCATCGCTCAATCTTCTTGAGATGGCTGATGGCTGGGGTCACCTGAAATTTGGCGGCAACTGGGATGGTAACCAGTACGCCTATGATGGCGCAGTTAATTTTGAAAAAGCGCCCAAAGCGTAAGTAAAGACGGGAGTTAACGAATGTCAGCACGACAGATTGCAATGGTAATGGATCTGAACAAATGTATCGGGTGCCAGACATGTACCGTCGCCTGCAAAACCCAGTGGACCAACCGTAATGGGCGCGAGTATATGTACTGGAATAATGTTGAGACCTACCCAGGTGAGGGGTACCCCCGCAACTGGCAAAATCTTGGCGGTGGTTTTGACGCAGCAGGCGATTTGCAGCCTGGCGTCATCCCCGATTTGGAAGCCGACTATGGTCTTCCTTGGGAGTATAACCATGCACAGACACACGAGGGGCAACAGTTAAAGCCACACACCTATCCGACATGGGGCCCCAACTGGGATGAGGATCAGGGAACTGGCCATTTCCCCAGCGATAACTGGTTTTTCTACATCCCGCGCCTGTGCAACCACTGCACCAACCCAGGATGTCTTGCAGCTTGTCCACGTGATGCGATCTTCAAGCGCGACGAGGATGGCATTGTCTTAGTAGATCTTGATCGCTGCCAAGGGTATCGCTATTGTATCGCCGGATGCCCTTATAAAAAGATCTACTTCAATCCTAAAATCGGAAAATCTGAAAAGTGTATTTTCTGCTTCCCACGCATTGAGTCGGGTTATCCTACAGCATGTGCCCAGCAGTGTGTTGGTCGTATCCGCTTTATCGGCTTCCTTGATGATGAAGAGAGCCAGGTATACAAGCTCGTTCACAAATATAAAGTAGCTTTGCCACTGCGACCAGACAAAGGCACGATGCCCAATGTCTTCTATGTGCCACCCATCTTCTCGCCAGAAAAATATGATGCTAACGGCAAGCCCATCGAAGGCTCTGGTCGCATCCCTGAAGAAGAGCTTGTTAAGCTCTTTGGCGAAGAGGTCAAGGGTGCCATTGCAACGCTCAAAGCGGAACACAAAAAACGCCAGGAGACAGGCAAATCTGAGCTACTTGACATCCTGATTTCATTCCAGCACCAAGAGATGTTCCGCCTCGATACCAACTATTATCAAGAGGTGGCTCACAAGAAAGGCGTCAAAGCACCCAGAATTCTTGATACACGCTACGCTAAAGGCAAATATACTCATTCTATCACTCACTTTAAGGCGGGGCATTGATGATGAAAGCACGAGTATCTACCCTTATCCTCGCCGGTCTCATAGGATCGGCAGCAGCCGCATATTTTATTCCTGCGGCCAAAGTCAGTGGCGATCTTTCAAAGTTGACACCCACATCAGCAGAGTGGAAAAAAGCTAAATATGTCGATGTTGTTCTCTACCCTCAGTTAACCATCGGCTTTAATGACAAAGCGGCCGAGGTTGCCATGAAGGCAGCCAAGCCTGTCAAGGCAAAAGTTGCAGCTCTTGTTTCAGATAAAGAGATTGCGCTGAACTTGATTTGGGCCGACAAAAGCAATAGCAAACAGACAACCACAAGCAACAAAAGCTATGGTGATGGCTTCGCTGTTCAATTTCCTATCAACTTGACCGATCCAGCGAAACTCCCCTATATCGGTATGGGTAGCGAAGGTCGTCCGGTCTTGGTCTATTTGCAAAAAAATGCTGAGCCTTTGACTGAGCCCAATGGCAACATTGAACATAGCCTCAGACCTCAGAGCCTTAATCTCTTTGGCGATGATCTCAAAAAACATCAAGAAGAAGCTGCAAAGAGTGCCAATCCCGATTACCAACGCCTCTTTATCGCAGAAGGTTTCCGCTCAACAACTGAGATTCGTGGCGAACACAACTTCGTGATGCAGATGCACTATACAAATGGACAGTGGAGTGGCACGCTGGTACGCCCTCTAAATGACAGCCACATGAAAGTCGGTTCTGTATTGCCTGCTGCTTTTGCTGCATGGGATGGTGGCATGGCCAACCGAGATGGCGCCAAAGTTCTCTCGAAATGGATCCCTATTGTCATCACCGATGATGCAGCTGCTAAAAATGCTGTTGCTGAAATTAACAAACAAGCCAAAGGCGATGTTAAGCATGGCAAAAAATTGGCCGACGAAAACTGCGCAGCCTGCCATATCTACCCTGGCAGCTCAGCAATGGCCAACATGGCGCCCAATCTGAGTATGATTGGTGGCCAAGCAACCTATGGTTATCTCAAAGAATCAATTCGTGATCCCCATGCAGCCATCGTTCCTGGCTACAACCGAAATGCTCACCCCAATACCCCTTGGTATAATTTGGAGGGTGGCAAGCGAGTTTCGACAATGCCAGCCTACGATGCTAACATGTTAGATGAGAAAAGTGTTGAGGATATCATCACTTTCCTCCAAACACTCAAATAGGAGCGCTTCATGAAAAAAGAGATTCTTGCCCTTTTGGCTGCACTTACGATGGTCAGTGCTGCTAGCGCAAGCTCTGCGAACAGCGAGGCCAAGCCTTTGCCTGGCGAAGTAGAGAAAAAAGGGTTCTTGATGACCGAGATTTGTTTCAAAAAATCAACTTTCAAGGAATGTGATCTCTCGGGCTGGTGGGAAGGAAAAGATACACCTATCCTCTATGTTCATGACGATTTTGGTTACTATAAATTAGAGCTAACCGAGCATGTCTCAAGACATGAGCTGGATGAGGGAATGCAACGTAATGGTGTTACCATTATCGGTACTCTTGTTGGAGATACCATCAAAGTTCGTGCTTATAAAGCACCACCCCCCGAAGGTAAGTCATTTTTCAAAGGCTGTCTCTAATTCTGTTGGCCGGGAAAATTTTCCCGGCACCAACTTCTTCTTAGATCTTTATTTAGCAAACTATTTTTGTTCCACTTTTTATGTCTATAATACCCCAACAATTCAGACAGAAAAACCTATAGCCGATATTTCCTTATACAATCACCAATAAAACAAATCTCAAAGATGTTGATATGAGCAAGAAGCGAACACAGTATACGGCAAAGTTCAAGACCCAAGTTGTGCTTAAACTGTTGTCGGGGGATCAGACACTCAATCAGGTGGCTGCCAATCTTGCCTTTGATCCTGCTAAGGCCGTCAAGGAGTACAAAGATGAGATTGAAGAGCTTAAAAACAAGAATGCCAGCGTCGCAGAACTCAAACGAGGGATCG
>JAINCO010000093.1:0-14549 GCA_036574095.1 Campylobacterales bacterium
ATGAAAATCCTCATCACTGGCGGGGCGGGCTATATTGGTAGCCATGTTGTCAAACTCTTGGGTGAAACAACGCCTCATGAATTAGTGATCATTGATAATCTCTCCACGGGCAATAAAGATGCCATCCTTTACGGTCGTTTTATCCATCTGGATCTATCCGATTTTGCCGCCGTTGAGGAGGTGCTAGCGCACGAACGCTTTGATGCCATTATTCACTTTGCTGCCAGCATTGTTGTGCCAGAATCGGTTCAAAACCCCCTCAAATACTACATGAATAACACCGTTAACACCACCAACCTCATCCGTGCTGCCATTGCTAGTGGCGTAAAGTACTTTATCTTCTCCTCTACCGCTGCTGTTTATGGCGAACCTTCAACGGGAGTTGTTAGCGAAGAGAGTCCCACGGAGCCAATTAACCCCTATGGAATGAGCAAACTCATGAGTGAAACAATCCTTCGCGACGCCGCCAAAGCCCATCCAGGGTTTCGTTTCGTAATTCTACGCTACTTTAATGTCGCGGGCGCAAGTCTTGATAATCGTATCGGCCAAAGCTTTCCTAACGCCACCCACCTAGTCAAAATTGCGGCCGAATGTGCGGCGGGCAAGCGCGCCAAGATGTCGATCTTTGGCGAAGACTACCCAACCCGCGATGGGACATGTATTCGTGACTATATCCATGTTGAGGATTTGGCGAGCGCCCATCTGGCGGCTCTTGAGTACCTTGAGGCAAATGGAGCAAGCAATATTTTTAATTGCGGCTATGGCTATGGCTTTACAGTCAAAGAGGTTATTGCCACGATGAAAGAGGTAAGCGGAGTGGACTTTGTGGTTGAAAGTGCCCCGCGTCGCGCGGGCGATCCTGCCCAGCTGATTGCCGATAATAGGCGAATCCTTGCCACACTCCCTTGGAGGCCACGCCATGATGATCTACGCACCATCTGTGCCACTGCACTGGCGTGGGAGAAGAAGCTTTTGGAGCAAGGTCGTTGAGGATTGGGTTTCTTTCGCACCTTGATCTTAATCTCTGGCTCTTTCGCCTCCCTGTGATGCAAGAGCTTGTGCGCCTGGGTCATACAGTCTATGCGCTATGTCCAGAGGGTGAGTATTCGGGGGGTTTTGCCGCTCATGGGATTATCCATGTTCCTTACACAATTGAGCGCTCAAGTCTTAATCCTATGAAAGAGATTGCCGCCGTAGCCGCCATCGTTCGCGCCCTGCGACCGCTTAAGCTTGACCTCCTGCATACCTTTACTGCCAAACCCAACATCTATGGCACCATAGCGGCAAAAATAGCCAGAATTCCTCGCGTCGTTAATCTTGTCGAAGGGTTGGGAAGCTTTTATCTGCGCGATGATCTTCAGGCACGCATGATACGCTTTGCCATCGAGGCACTCTATCGTCTTGTTTTTCAACTTAGCGACAAAGTGATGTTTGTCAATCGTGACGACCCGGCCTATCTTATCCAGCACAAGATCGTCCCACCCTCAAAAGTAGTCGTCATCGATGGCGTGGGTATTGACACAGAGGCGTGGCAACCTCTACCTAAGAGTGATCCAAGAGTTGTTGTCTTAATGATCGGTCGCACCCTCAAAGACAAAGGAACCCTCGATTTTATTGAGGCTGCTCGCCTTGTCCATCGTGAACTGCCTGAGGTTATCTTTCGTTTTGTTGGCTTTCCTGATTCTGGCAACCCCTCCTCACTCTCTGAGGAGTTTATGCGCGCGCAACCTGAAATTGAGTATCTTGGCAAGCGCGATGATATCCGCGAGCAATTAGCCAATTGCGACATCTTTGTCTTGCCAAGCTATCGCGAGGGAATGCCGCGCACGATTATGGAGGCAATGAGTATGGCCAAACCCATCATTACCACCGATGTCACCGGCTGTCGCGATACCGTTGAGGAGGGGGTCAATGGCCTACTTGTTCCTCCCAAAAGCCCGGCAAATCTCGCCCACGCCCTCCTGATGCTCCTACGCAACCCCTCCCTTCGTGCACAAATGGGAGAAGCAAGTCGCGAAATGGCCATCCGTCGATTTGATATCAAAAAAATTATTCAAGCCCATCTTGAGGTCTATGGACTTATTGACACACCTAATTCATCGTGTCACAATTAAAAGGAAAGGAATCAATGTATCGGTATATTATCAAACCGTTGCTTGATCGGACAGGGGCACTGATTCTCTTGATTTTCACGCTACCACTTTTTTTAGTCATTGCTTTTTTGGTGTGGCTGACAATGGGCTGGCCCATACTCTTTCGCCAAGAACGAGCCGGACTACACGGAAAGATCTTTTGCATCTACAAATTTCGCACGATGACCAATGAGCGCGATGCAGAGGGTCATCTCTTGCCAGATGAGCAACGCCTCACCAACATTGGGGCCTTCATCCGCGCCACAAGTCTTGATGAGCTACCGCAACTATGGAATGTTCTAAAGGGGGAGATGAGCTTCATCGGCCCTCGACCTCTTTTACCTGAATATCTACCCCTCTACTCTCCCGAGCAAGCGCGCCGCCATGAGGTGCTACCAGGAATTACCGGCTGGGCGCAAGTGAATGGGCGCAATGCCTTAAGCTGGGAGGAGAAGTTTCGGCTGGATGTGGAGTATGTTGATAAACAAAGCTTTCTTTTTGATCTAAAGATCATCTTGTTAACCCTAAGCAAAGTCTTTAAACGCGAAGGGATCAATAAAGAAGGTCATGCAACCACTGAGAAGTTCAATGGGCACAACTGAGCTTTTTATCTATGGTGCCAGTGGACACGGTCGCGTCATTGCCGATATTGCAGTTGCTTGCGGCTATCATATTGCTGGTTGGATTGATGATGCCCCAAAAGAGGGGGCACTTTCGTGGGAGCAAGTGACAACCTCGTTTCCTGGCGCAGCCATCGCCCTGGGCGTTGGACACAACAAAATGCGCCAGCAACTTTTCAAGAAAGTTACCGCCGCAGGTCATCCTCTCCCGCCTCTTATCCACCCCTCAGCTATCATCAGCCCCTCTGTAAAGGTCGGCGACGGGACAGTCATCATGCCACTCTCCATCATCAATGCCAACGCCCGCCTTGGGCAAGGGGTTATCGTCAACTCTGGCGCTATTATCGAGCATGACTGTTTTCTTGGCGACTTTGTCCATATCTCACCTAATGCCGCACTTGCCGGTGGTGTGACGGTTGGCGAGGGTGCGCATATTGGCATTGGTGCAAGCCTCATTCAACTTGTGCATATCGGTGCACAAACGATTGTTGGCGCAGGATCAGTGGTTATCCACGATCTTCCATCCAATGTAACAGCCGTAGGCAACCCTGCTCGTATCATCAAGGAGAATCCGTGAATCCTCGTATCTTCCTCTCCCCACCCCACATGGGGGGTAACGAATTAACCTACATCCAGGAGGCCTTTGAGGCTAACTATATCGCCCCCCTGGGTCGCAATGTCGATCTTTTTGAAGAGGCGGTCAAAAACTACACAGGCGCTACGAATGCTCTAGCCGTTGTTAGTGGCACAGCGGCTATCCATTTGGCTCTACGCGTCCTTGGGGTGGGACCTGAGGATGAGGTGTGGGCAAGTAGTTTTACTTTTATTGGTTCAGTTGCTCCCATTCTCTATGAGCGCGCCATCCCCTATTTTCTTGATTCAGACCTTGCCAGCTGGAACTTAGACCCTGATCTTTTGGAAGAAGAGTTGCGTAAGGCTGCCGCGCGAGGAAAACTTCCTAAGGCCCTCATCCTTACCCATCTTTATGGCCAGCCAGCAAACCTAAGTCGCATTGTCGCGCTGTGCGACGCGTATGGTGTAACACTAATCGAAGATGCCGCCGAGAGTCTGGGGGCAACTTTTGAGGGTCGTCATACAGGCACCTTTGGCCTTATGGGTGCCTATAGCTTTAATGGTAACAAAATCATCACAACAAGTGGTGGCGGTATGCTTGTTGGCCACAACAAAACCCTTCTTGAGCGCGCTCGCTTTCTCTCAACCCAGGCGCGTGAACCCGTTCTTCACTATGAGCATGAAACCTATGGCTACAACTACCGCATGAGTAATATCGTTGCGGGCATTGGGCGGGGTCAAATGGAGGTGTTGGGCGAGCGCGTACGCCGTAAACGAGAGATCTTTGAGCGCTACAAAGAGGCCTTTGCCTCCTGCGATGCCATCTCTCTTATGCCAGAACTTCCACAAGCACAAGGAAATCGATGGTTAACAACGATTACCGTTGAAGGCATCCCTCCTAGCCGCCTCATCCGCAAACTCGAAGAGCATAATATCGAAAGCCGACCTCTCTGGAAACCGATGCACGCCCAACCGCTATTTAAAGATGCTAAGGCCACTGTAACAGGTGTCAGTGATGCTCTTTTTGCCAAAGGAGTTTGCCTACCCAGCGGCACAGCAATGAGTAATGAACAAATTGCTATGATTGCACAATTGATTTTGGATGAGGTGAACCATGGTTAATTGGCTACAACTACCTGCTGAAGAGGCGAGCTGGAAAAAAATTGTTCTTTATATCCTCGTTGCCTGGATCTTTGCCTTTGGTATGCGCCTTGTTTGGGTTGATTGGATCAAAAGCGATCCGCAACGCCTAACGATCTCAAGCTGGAACAATGAGATTATGATCAACACCAACGATGGCTACTGGTTTGCCGAAGGGGCGCGCGACATCCTCAAAGGTGGCCACGAACCCAATGACCTCTCTCCCGTCACAGAACCACTCTCTCAATTAACAGCTCTTCTGGCTCAAATCGTTCCAGTTAGCTTTGAGCGACTAATTCTTTATATGCCAGCTATCTTTGGCTCGTTGCTTGTTATTCCCATCATTCTCATCGGACAGGCTTTTAAACAACCTACCGTCGGTTTTGCCGCGGCTCTTCTTGCCAGCATTGCCCATAGCTACTACAACCGCACGATGGTTGGCTACTACGATACCGACCTCTTAACCATCGTTTTACCAACCTTCGTTCTCTACACAATCATCTTAGCCTATCAAACGCACAAAAAATCACTCCTACCCCTTGTGACACTCGCTGTTGCCACCAACTTTTGGTGGTATCCCCAAAGCTATGCGCTCTTGGCCACCTTTGCCGCCATGGCTTTTGTCTATGCCTTGTTATTTGAGCGCAAAAACCCCTTTGGCTACGCGATTCCTCTTTTTATCTTGATTGGTTTTATCATGATCCCTTTTTGGGTCAAGATCGTCTTGACTCTTGCGATCTGGCAAGCATGGGAGCGTTTGCAAGAGAGAATTAAACCTCTCTGGTTCCTTTTGGGCCTTTACGCGGCTGGGCTTGCTCTCTTTGCTGCCACTGGCGGTATCGCCCCGATCCTTGCACAACTTAAAGCCTATGTCTTTCGCCAAGAGGTGAGTCAAGTAGCAGGAAATCTCTTCTTTTATGATATCGCCACAACGGTTCGTGAAGCGGGCGAAATCCCCTTCAAGGTTTTTGCAGAGCGCATTAGTGGCCATCAGCTTACCTTTATTCTCTCTGTTGTGGGCTTTGCGCTGGCTATTTTGGCCAACCGCCTCTGGCTCTTAGCCCTTCCCATGGTGGGACTTGGCTTTTTGGGACTTACCTCTGGTCTTCGTTTTACCGTCTATGCCGTCCCCGTTATGGCCTTGGGATTAACTTGGTTGTTGGCTTTTACACTTAAAAAGATTGAGAATCCAACCTTACGACCTGCGCTTCTTCTGCTCCTAACAGCCGCCGCTCTTTACCCAAATTATCGTCACATTCAAGAATACCAAGTACCTACCGTCTTCTCAGCTGATGAGGTCGCCACGCTTGAACAACTAAAAAAGATCGCTAAACGCGAAGATTATGTCATTAGCTGGTGGGATTACGGCTATCCGATTCGCTACTACAGTGATGTTAAAACCCTCGTTGATGGCGGCAAGCACACCGGTGATGTCAACTGGCCTGTCGCCTATATCCTCACGGAGGATAATCCTACTGCCGTTGCGCAACTTGCACGCCTTTTTACTGAATATACCGAAAAACGCTATCACGATGAGAGCAACTTTAGCGGCAATGATGTACTCTATATGATGACCAAGGAAGGATTTAAGGATCCTAACGCTTTTATCGACGCACTCAAACAAGAAAGCTACAAACTTCCTGCCAAAACACGCGATATCTATATTATGCTCCCCTACCGTATGTTGGAGATTTTCCCTACGGTACGACTTTTTGCCAACCTCGATTTAACCACAGGTCAGCCTATCGATCGCTCCTTTTTCTACTCAACGCAACAATTTAGCGAAAATGGATCGGTCATCAACCTCGGCAACAATATCGCGATCGATAAAACCAAATGGAGCGTCACAATGGGCGGCAGCCAAATTCCGCTTGCTTCAGTGACACTTACCCACTATGAGGGTAACCGCCTCGTTGTCAATGAACAACCCCTAAGCCCCAGCGGCGAACTTTCGCTCATCGTCATGCGAGATTATCATACTATTATCCTTGCGGACAAAAAGATGGCAAATTCGACCTTTGTTAAGCTCTTTGTCACCGAAGAGGTTGATTCGCGCTACTTTGAACCAGTCCTACTCTCACCTATGATTAAAATCTATCGACTCAAAATTTAGGGTTGTCAATGCCTGAGCTCTATCAACAAATCTATGAACTTGCCACAAAACTCTACCCCATCCCTCGAAGTTTGACGGGAGAGGGAGTACGACAGACACTCCAGTTTATTAAAGAGGAGCACCTGCCCAACCTAAAAATCAAAAGCATTCCCAGTGGCACCCCCTGCTTTGATTGGTTTGCACCCAAAGAGTGGATTATTAATGATGCTTATATTATTACACCCAAGGGTCAAAAAATTGCCCATTTTAAAGAACATAATCTTCACCTTGTGGGCTACTCAATCCCTGTTCGTTGTAAGCTCCCCTTAAGTGAGCTACAAAAGCACATCTTTACACTTCCAGAAAACCCCGATGCCATCCCCTATGTCACCTCCTATTACAAAGAGACATGGGGCTTTTGCCTACCCTACACCACCCTTTCAAACCTTCCCGAAGGGGAGTATGAGGTTGTCATTGAAAGCAAATTAATCGATGGGGTCATGAACTATGGCGAGCTTTTTCTTGAGGGTCAACAGGAAGAGGAGGTCTTAATTACAACCTATGTCTGTCATCCTTCCCTGGCTAATAACGAGATCTCAGGCCCCTCTGTTGTTACCTTTTTAGCCAAATGGCTTGAGTCCATCAATCGATCGTTAAGCTATCGAATCCTTTTTATCCCCGAAACCATTGGGGTCTTTTGTTATCTGAGCCGCCATCTTGAGCAGATAAAAAAGGTAACTATTGCCGGCTTTAATGTTACCTGTATTGGCGATGAGAGAGCTTATAGCTTCGTCCCAACACGTTATGGCAACAAGACAATTGACAAAATTGCACGCCACATCCTAAAATATATCGATCCAACCTACAAGGAGTATCCCTTTACAGAAGCTGGAAGTAACGAGCGCCACCTCAACGCTCCAGGTATTGATCTTCCCGTTATTTCCGTCATGCGCTCAAAGTATGGGGAGTATCCAGAGTATCACACTTCAAAGGATGATTTGCATCTTATCTCACCCGCAGGTCTTGGGGGTGGCTTTGAGGCAATCCGTCAGATGATTGTTGCGTTAGAGGAAAACAAAATCTATCAAGTAACTACCCTCGGCGAACCCCAACTAGGACGAAGAGGCCTTTATCCCACCACCTCAACCCTTGATACATGGAGACAGGTTAATACACTAAAAAATCTCTTAGCCTACATGGATGGCACCCAAGATCTTGTCTCTATTTGTGAGCGCATTGGGGTCTCAATCCATGACGCTCTACCCCTTGTTAAACGACTCACAGAGGAGGGTTTAATTACTACTATTTGCCCGCAAGAATAGGATTACCTCCCTTAAAGTACTCCCCCTCGATTCCAAGATGGTGAATGGGTTTGTTTGTGTTGGGGTTCTTCTCAAGCCAACACAAAAACCCAACATAGCTACTAACTAAGACAATTCTTTGATTGGTTTTGGTGGCAAGTAGATCCACTACAACCTGAAGGGTACTCTCTTTAATATAACAAACAATAATATCTCCCGGACCATCTAAGTCAAGATAGCAAAGCTCTCCCAGTGAAAAGTTACTTTCAATCTCAACCTTAAAACGCCTACCCGTAATGGGTTGAAAGCTTTCAAACCCCCAATCGCGATCGACAAAAGGGGGTAGGTCATTGGGGATATTGGTGTGAGCTTGAAGTGTCGTGTCATCTACCTCGCCACTAAAAGGAAGGGAATAGGAACGAACTCTAATCAGGGGATTAGTTAAGAGATCCTCGCCACTCTCAAGATCAATAAGCGCCGCTCGCTTTAGAGTCCACTGCTCAGGAACTACAAAGTCACCCACCCACTCCCCGCTTCGTTTTTTACCAATAGTACCTCCAAAATAGTTTTGAATCTGCTGAATAATATGGGTAAACCCCTCTGAGACAGTGTCGATACGAATTTTAGACATTTGCAAACGCCATCGAATGGGATCAAAGGGGCCAAACGCCTCAAAACAACCTACACCAACGCGCTTTCGTTCAATCTCAAGGACATCTCGGGCGGGTCCGCGCGCTAAATACCATCGATTTGATTGTAATTTTGCGCACACAAACTCAAAATAGTCTCGAATCCTGGCCGAATAGACCCGTGCTCGCCCCAGTTTTGAAAAGCGCCAAATCCCAGCCTCCTCGGCCTCCCTTCCGGCTCGATGGGCATCTGGATAGGACTCATCGGCTAGAATACGAACCGAATAGAGCCAAACCCGCTTTTTGATCTCTTCTCCCTCTTTGATAAGACCAACAAAGAGCTTGTCAAAACGAAACGGCACCTTATAGACCCAATCGGCGTAGTGAATAAATGGGGTCCAGTTGGGCCCAAGCCCAATACTACAACACTTTGCGTTGCTTCGAACCAGTTTGGAAAAAAATGAGCCCTCTCCGTAGGAGGTTGGAAGATTGCCTTCCAAAAGCTCTTGACTCTTTGGCCCAAGCCCAGCCACTGAGACCATCGGATCTAAATTTCGCCTGACCCCTTCTTGGCGTAAAAAAAAGTTTGGAAAGGGACCAATTTCAGCTGGTGTCGTTTGAGGATCAAAGATAGCAAGATTTGTTGTACGACTTTTGCCAAATGTATAGGAGTAGGTAGGAACGAGAATGGTACCCTTTGCCCCAACAGCCTCCTTCATAGCTTGGAAAAAGAGTCGATTCAGATCCTCCTGATTTGTAACTTCTGGCGGGGGAATCCCAACCATCCCAAGGCTGGTAGTAAAAAAGACGGTATCTCCCTCCTCAATCCCACTCTCGCGCAGGGCTCGAACAATATCATCATAACGATAACGCACTACCTATCCTTTTGATGGTTCTTGAAGTTTACGGGCAATAAGCTCTACTAAGCCCCCAACATAGCGAAACTCATCCGATTCGGTATCTTGGCTTTCAAGGGTGATACCAAACTCCTCCTCAAGCGCCACAATAAAATTGATGATCCCAAAAGAATCGATATGGCCATGATCAAGATAGCGACAAGACAATAACTCCTCTTTAGTGGCAAAATTCAGGGGGGCTCGGCTTTCTAAATAGGACTTAATAAACTCATAGATCTTCTCTTCCATCAAACCTCCATCCACACTTGTTGATCACTTGATTTTCTTGCCTGGTGCAAAAGCTGCAATCCTTGTATTGCTATCTCAATATCAAAAACACTTTCTCGTTTTTCACCCATCTTAAAAAGTTGAAGATCATAGGCAATGTCGTAATAGATGTTGGCAAAGGCCTCAATAAAACCACTCGGGTGACCAGGTGTCATGCGGTTATAAATAAAAGAAGTCTTTAATAAAAGATCACTTCCCCGATCAAGAATGACTTTTTGACCATTCGTATAAAAAAGGTAGAGACGTTCGGGGTCTTCTTGGACCCATACCCCGCTCGCTTTACTTCCAAAAACCTCAATCGTTAGGCCATTGCGATGACCAAGAGCTACCTTGCTCATCCAAAACGTGGCTATCTCTGCCCTTTTTCCCTCCATCAACATCTCAACATCATCCACAACCCCATAGGTTGAAAAACTCTTCATCCGAGCAAAAACACGCTGAGCCTCAAAACCAGCCACATAATAGGCCAAATGGTGCATGTGAACCCCAAGATCAAGACAGATGGTTGGAATAAATTGATCTTGTCGTCTCCAGGGTTGGGGATAGTTGATGCTTTTTGGGGGGCGCACAAAGCTCTCTTGAGGCATCTTAAGACGAATTTGGTAGATTTGACCAAGCTCTCCTGCATCAACTCGGGCTTTAAGTTCACGAACCATTGCATAGCCACTGTAGTTATAGGTAACAGCCAAAAAGGTACCTTGCTCTTGTAAAGCTTGTTGGATTGCAAGGGCATCCTCAACACTAGAAGCTAATGCCTTCTCACAAATAACATTTACTCCGGCTCTAATGAGCTCTAAAACAATGGAGGCGTGCTTGGGCGTTGGGGTTAAAACAACCACGGCATCCAAATGCTTTTGCGCATAAGCGATAAGTTCATGATAATCGTCAAACAGCATCGAAACGCCATAGAGTTTGGCGCTTTCACGATTTTTTTCCGGATTACTGCTAAAAACCCCAGCCGTAATCTCAAAAAGCCCATCCATTCGGGCGGCCACAAAATGGGAATAGCCCGCAATCGAGCCAATACCCCCACCAATAAACCCCAACTTTAACTGTTTCTGTATCATTCCTCCCCTTTTGTTGGAACGCAATAAAGAATTGTGCTAAGTCCCATATGCTCATGAACTCTCAGATAGAAATCATAGTGTCCTGGTGCTATCTCATCAATAAGCAGGGGAATCTCCCAGAGATCGGAGGGCCGATGATAGAGAGAAACCGCAAGAAAGGGATGATAGGCTAAAATAGATGCCTTAGCGCCCAAAAGAGCCTCTTTTTCCGCCCCTTCAACATCCAATTTAATAAAATTTGGTGCCGCCCCAAAGAGAGTTTCATCAATTGAACAGACCGGAACAAAACACTTTGTTTGACCTTTGGTAACACAACTTGTTGAGCTACCACTCAGATGAAATTCAAGTAGATCAAAATGGGACCATAACCCAACGGGATAGAGGGTAAAAATAGTCTCTTGGTACTTGTGTTGAAGAACGTGTAGACTTTGTCTAAGCGCTTGAAAGTTTTTAGGATCTGGCTCAAAAGAGGCAATAAAAGAGACATTGTCACTTAATTGACATATCCGCTGGAGAGTATCGCCTATATATCCTCCCCCATCAACGAAACGAATCTTATCCTTTAGTCTTGATAAAATATCTAATTCTCTGGTAAAATACTCCTCTTCCCCATCCGGAAAGACATAGTCTAACGCATCAAGTGTTCTTCTAAATCGAACTATTGTTGATAACAGCTCTTTACTCTTTTCATCTTTAAGTCGTTGGGCGACTTTGCCAATTTTAACTTCATCAACCATCGCATCTTTATTCTCTACAAGCCACAACGAATTACGTTTGGCAAAAAAATCAAATATATGATAAATATACCTTATTGAATCACTAAAAGTACGCACATTACTAAAACCTAATCGAGAAAGCTCCTCTTTAATTTGATGTTCATATTTTGCAACACTGATAAAAATTGTTGTCGTTTTGTCTACAGCCGCCTCAGGTCTAAAAATAGGAAGACCATATTTTTCTTGTAAGGAGATATACTTATCTAAGAAAAATTGAATCTCATAGCCCATACTTGTCAGTGCTTCATAGAATACCTCGCCATACCATCCGGCCCCATAGATTCCAACACTTTTCATCTATCCTCTTTTTTCTAAGATTTTTCGAAGCTCTTTTGTTGCATCATAGCCCAAAAACTTCTCTCTGAGGCGCTCTTTTTGGATTTTGCCCATCTCGTTTTTGGGTAGACTCTCTACAAACTCATAGGCGTGGGGTTGCTGATAGTCGGCCAAATGGCGCCGGCATGCCCGCTGAAGTTGCTGTTTACTCACCCCCTCATTAGCCACAACTACTGCAACAATTGCCTCGCCAAAATAGGGATCAGCCACACCAATCACCGCCACCTCGCAAACCCCTTCAACTTGGGCTAAAACTTCCTCGATATCCTTTGGATAGACATTAATCCCACCCGTAATAATAAGATCCTTTTTGCGTCCACTATAGTACAAAAACCCCTCTTCATCGATCCATCCCAGATCACCCGTCTTAAAAAACTCCCCATCCATCGCCTCTTTTGTCTTCTCTTCCTGCCGATAGTAGCCACTAAAGAGGGTTGTAGTCTTAACTTCAATCTCCCCCTCAGGACTTAAGCGTAAGGTCACATGTGGTAAGGGCTTCCCAACCGAGCCCAATTTAGCAACCCCATCCTCTGGGGCAAGATTGGTGGCAATACCAATCTCAGAGGCGCCATAACACTCATGAAATTGACATTTTAACTGCTGCACCAAGGCTTTTTTAGTTTCAAGTGCTAACGGAGCTGAGGAGGAAACGATACATCTGAGGGAGGAAAGATCATAACTCTCTAACTCTTCACGCAAGAGCATCTCAAGTTGAGAGGAGACTGCAAGGGTAAAGGTGACCCTGTGGCGCTCAACCGCCTCAAGCCACCGTTTGGGGGTAAAGTGGCGCATAATCACCGAGGTAGCCCCCATCATCAAAGGCAAAAGAACAAGTCGCTGAGCAAGGGAGTGATACATCGGTGTGGCCGCAATAATCACATCATCGCCGCTTAGTCCATAAATCTCTTTGGCCCCCTCCATAGCGCGCCTAATCTTTGTCTCTTGTGTTAGGATGATGGGTTTGGGCTCACCAGTGGAGCCTGAGGTCATTGTGATGATAAAGGGGAGTGAACGTTGAACATCACTCAAAAATAATGAGCCCTCAACCTCTGTCAAAAAATTCTTGGCTTCATAGAAAAGAACATTATCAATGGCTTGGCAATCATTGCGTACAAAATAATCTGAAGAGGCTATCATAATCGATGAATCGACACGCCTCATACCCTTAAGAACGGTTTCTATTGGCATCGAGGGGCTAAAAGGGATAGCAACAACCCCCAAATAGGCAAACGCCAATAAAAACACGGCAAATTCAACGCTATTGGGAAGTATCAACGTAATATGTGAACCTTGAGTAATGCTCGCCTTTTGAAGATTAACAACACAATTACGAACCTGCTTGGCAAGCTCGGCGTAGGTCAACGCCCTATCCTCACAAATGACCGCAACCTTTGTGGGCAAGGCGTTGGCCTGGTTTAAAAAGAGATTGGCAAGCGACATCCAAAACCTTTGATGTACTTAAACACTGATTATTCGAAAAGTTCTATATCGCAGAAAGCAAAAATTAATCCAAATTAAATCTTTCTTGCCATCGCCTCAAAGGAAAGCTTCCAAACCTTGACACCACAAAACCTCTCACCCTCTGGACAGATAGGGTGATGACCAAAACGCGCCCGTAGATGACAGGGGGCTAAATACTCCTCAATCGCCCCACATCCAATCTCTCGAAGCTGACGCAGCTCTTCATAAACAAGATCATAAATCTCTTGTTGAGCATTGTAGCAAAGCCTCATCTGCGCCTTATGGGCAAAACTTATCCAGTCATTGCGCTCAACAATCTCAATCATATGGGCATTAGGAAGGGCATAGACTGCTTCGCCAAAGCCAATCTGGCGAACCTCTTGCTCAAAAAAGTCATAGGCGCGTTCGATCATCGCCTCATAGCGCTCCTCTAGCCTCGCTTCAATGATAATGGGCGGAATATAGGCCTCGCGACGATAGAGTGTCTCTAAGGCTGGCCTGATTGCGAGGCTTCGGCGGTGGCGCTGGTTTTGGGCATCAGCAGCTAAGGAAAGCTTCATCCAGGCCGAAAATCCCCCCAAAACCCCCTCATCATGCCACATCATTCGACCACGAAGCACCTTGGCATCCTCTTTTGTGATCGCGGGCGCCTCGCCAACAACATCAAAGACACGAACAACCCCCTCGCCACGATACTTAGAAAGATCAAACTCTGGAAAGCTAAACTCCTGCTCTTTTGCCTCCCAAATCAAGGGTTCCAAATCAGGATCGATCTCTAACAGTGCCTTTTCAAGAAGTGAACCAAAAAACAAAGCCTCACTACCTGCCTCTGGGATCGAAGGAATAGCCGCTAAATAGCGTAGCGCCGTCACAACATTGACTGTGTGGTAAAGATAACTTCCCATCCCTTGTGGCAGAAGGTAACGAGCCATCTCCTGCGCCTTTTTCGAGGCAATTCCTTTTTTAAATTTGGGCAGTTTTACCTCCATGATGGGAGTCAGTGCCTGTGTTAGCTCCTCATAAGCCATAAAACAATCAGCATAATAAGTCTCCCACCGCTTTCTATCTGCGGTGGCAGGGTAGATAAAATTCTCCTTTTTCATCCGCGCATAACGCTGACTGACCTGTTCAGAGTTATAGTATGGATGTGCATGTAGCAACCGCCAGATCAGATGTCGGCTAATCCCCTCAATTTGAATCACCAGATGGCTATGCATGAGGGTGGTGTGGTGTCCAGC
>JAINCO010000094.1:0-13484 GCA_036574095.1 Campylobacterales bacterium
GAGATTTGTTACGAGAATAACGATAAGGGTTTGGTATCTTTGTGGGGTAAGATACAAAAGCTCTACGGAAAAGAGGCCAAAGAGCATATCGTATTGGTTTTTGAACCAACAGCTAGTTATGGTGAACTGTCGACTCTCCCATTTCTTTCGAGACCATTTTTAACCTCAAAGTTTCTGAATTTAAAAAAGGTATCAGGGTTGATTTTAGTTTTTTATAGAAACTGAAGTGGGGTAACATCTGTTTGGATAGTGTGGTTTGAACGAGGCGATCAGGCGACATTGCCATTGGGCCAGACGATAACGATCGTCATGGCTCGGGCGTCGGCGTAGCCTCTTTATTGGCATTTTTCTTTGCCTCTTTGGCAGCTTTGTAGGCGGCGATACTCTCCTCGCGTTCTTTCTCGAGGGCAAACCATGCGTCGTTGACGCTTTTGTCAACGGTTGGGGGCGCAAGAGTTGGAACCTGCGAAAGAGCCGTAGCGGTATCAGGACAGGCGCGTACGCACTCGGCGCAGTAGATACAAAGGTAGGGATTGTAGTGGTACTTTTTAGTTCCATCAAGATTCCATGTAAAAACAATTGCCCCAGGAGGACAGACCTCCTCGCATCGCAGACAAAAGATACACTTAGACTCATCATAGGCGATTAATCCTCTCGTATCGGGGGCGATGGGGGTGGGGGCGGCTGGGTAGGGAATTGTTGCTGGTTTTTTGAAGAGGTTAGTAAATGCTTTAAAAAGTGAAGCTATCATTGCTCACCTCGCTGTACAAGAGAGGCAAGGATCAAAACTAGCCAGGATCGCTGGGGTATCGGCGTAATTAGAGCCCTTGAAAATCTCAACCATAGCGGGTATCTGGGCGAAGGTTGGGGTACGGATGCGCATCCGCTCTAATATCGGTTTTTTATTGCCTTTGATATAGTAAAAGAGCTCACCCCGCGGCGCCTCGATGCGTGCCACAGCCTCGCCCTCGGGATTTCCTTTGACTTTGACGCTTATCTCTCCTTCGGGAAGACCCTCGAGGATATGGCGAGAGATCGTGAGTGATTGGCGCACCTCTGATAGCCGAACGCGGTTGCGCGCGTCGATATCTCCTCCTTCGGCTGTGATGATTGAAAAGCCAACCTCCTTGTAGGGTAGGGCATCGGTTTCGGCGCGAACATCCGTGGCTATGCCTGCAGCTTTGGCCATAGGACCAACAACGCCATATTCGAGGGCTTTTTGTTTGGTGATTGCGCCGATGCCTTTGTAGCGAAGCGACAAAAGAGGAT
This sequence comes from Campylobacterales bacterium, assembly GCA_036574095.1. Lineage (GTDB taxonomy): Bacteria > Campylobacterota > Campylobacteria > Campylobacterales > UBA6016 > JAINCO01. The sequence continues at coordinate 1,270 of JAINCO010000094.1, forward strand.
TAGTCGTAAAGGCCTCCTCAATTGCCTCAAGTCGCTTTTGGAGCTGATCTAAAAGCGTGCTAATATGCGCGGCTGCCTCGGGGGTTAGATCGCGATTGACGCCGCCAATACTGACATAGTCAAACTGGACACGGTTGCCCGTTAGCCAATCTTGTGCCTGCATGACAAGTTCGCGATCATTCATCGTCTGCATAAAAAGTGCCTCAAAACCAGAATTTTCTGCCGTGTGGGCAAGACAGAGAAGGTGGGAGTGGATACGATCAAGCTCAAGAGTAAGGATGCGAAGCCACGCCGCGCGTGGTGTGATGGCAATCTGCATCGCTTTTTCGATAGCGAGTGTGTAGGCCGTTGAGTGGGTAATAGCGCACAAACCGCAGACACGCGCCACCACATAGCCCACCTGCTTAAATTTGAATTTTTCGGCACACGCCTTTTCAATGCCTCGATGCACATAGCCAGCATCAACCTCGACATCGGTTATAACCTCATTGTCTGTGGTAAAAAGAAAGCGAACAGGCTCAAGAAGGGCGATGTGCTGGCTGCCAAGAGGGATGGTCAGTTTCGTACTCATTTTGAACCTCGTAGTGGAGCTTTGACGCCATCTTCATCAAGGAACAGCCCCCCTTTGGCGCCACTGACAGAGAGCCCAAAAAGATCAACAAGCTCAGCCTCGGCAATCCATGCTGAGGGGATGAGGGGGGTGATGGTGGGAAGGGTTTGGTCATAGGGAAGGGTTAGTGCGAGGTGGCGATAACTCTCCATCTCTCCAATTTCGCTAAAGCTATAGATAAGTTCGATCTTTTCCCCTTGATCAACGCCAGTAATCGTGATAAAATGCCAACGAGAAGGGGTGTAAAAGGTTCGGATGGTATCTAAAAGTGTATCAGGCGTGGTTGGTATTTTATCCATTCTCTTCTCTATTAATCTTAGCGGCAAGGTTGCGCCTGTCAATTTGCCCGAGATAGTCTTTTAGCCGACCCAGTAGTTTTTTGGGCTTTTCGATCGTTTTGCCTTTTTGCGAGAGAATCTCTAAGGCTTGGGCCACACCCTGGATGATCTGCTCAGGCCTTGCCGCACACCCTGGAACATAGACATCAACAGGGATATAGCGATCTAATCCATCCTCGACATTATACATCCCGCGAAAAACACCCCCCGTGCAGGTACAACTTCCCACCGCCACAACCACTTTGGGTTCGGGCATTTGGGTATAAAGATCAACAATGCGCTCTCGTGCACGCATCGTGACAGGACCTGTGATGAGCATGATATCGGATTGTTTGGGGTTGCCTCGGTTAATCATTCCAAAACGCTCGATATCATAGGTGGGCCCAAGGCAGGCAAGAATTTCAATATCGCAGCCATTGCAGCTTCCACAATTATAGTGAAGAATCCAGGGCGACTTTGCCCGATAGCTATTAAGATTCATTGCGCACCTCCCCAATAAAGCCATGCAAGATTGGCAATTGTTAAGGGTAGGGCTGTTGCAACAATGATTTTTAGCATTGTATCCCACCGCACCCTGGGCACAGCATTGTCGATCAAATTAATCAATAAGAAGGCGCTCATCGCGATAATAAGACCACTGATCCAATCTGATCCTGCAAAAAGTAGGATAAACCCATAGGCAAAGAGGTACTCAATCCAACGCGCTGTATAAAGTGCCTCGTAAAAGATACCCGAAAACTCAATGTCAGCTCCCCCGATGATCTCCTGATGCGCTTCGGAGGCATCAAAGGGGGATTTTTTGAGCTTTGCGGGTAGGATAATAAGAAGCGCTAATAAAAGAAGAGACAGGGAGGTAAGCATCGATGGGGCGTTTTCAAGAATAGCGGGTGCACCAGTAAGACCTGACTTTTGTTGTAAGGCAACCGCCGCAAGAACGAAGAATGGCTCATAGGCGATCAGTGTCAAAAGTTCACGCGTCGCGCCGATGTGGCTATAGATTGAGCGCACGCTTTGGGCGGCTAACACAAGAAAGAGGGTGGCCATGAGATGAAAAAAGACCACGAGCAACAGATCCACACCCAGTACCAACAGGGCAAAGGCAAGCCAGACACCAAGAAAATGGGCAACGCCCAACAGGGCATGGGTTGAGTGGATAATCATCGGGCGTTTGTCGATAAGTTTGAGGGCATCATAAAAGGGTTGTAGTAGGGGCGGTCCCATGCGATTTTGCATGCGCGCGCGAACTTTTCGCTCCAGGCCATAAAGTAGCCCACCTAAAAAGGGAGCCAAGAGAATCAACAACCAAGAACTCATGCGCTCACCCCCGCCACAAGGATCGCCCCCCACAAGAGTGCAGCAAACCACATCAATAGGCGCGCACTACGCTGGCAGGGAGCTAAGTTATAAGAAGCCTCGTTGACTGAAATCCTCTCACCACAGCTATATTCGCGTGCACGATCAACCCCTTGCAGATGTGCCCTGATCGTCAGAGGAACGAGGAGGGCAATCATAATAAGTGCTGCTGCAACCACCCAAAAGGGTAGATCAACAAAGGCAAGCAACTCACTGGGAGCCTCTGCAATCGTGCCAAGTAATCGCCACAAAGGAAGCAAGAAAAGTGTCGCCACAAGAGTCATCCAGGATAGCGTCATTGTTGGAAGATTGTAAAGAGGTGGAATTGTCTCTTTGGTAAGGCCATACTGGCTACCGGGGCGTTTATAGAGAACGCCGGTGGTGCGAAAATAGAGGATAACAAGGAGTGTCGAACCAAAGACGATCAGTATCAGGATTGGTAGCCCAATGGCCAGACGCCACCCCTCTTGGGCTGCGGCAATGATGGCAGCCCATTTGGCTAAGAATGCCCCGAAGGGCGGAAGGGTAAGAAAGAGAAAACCCATGACAATTAAGAGGGAAGTGCGGGGTGCTTGGGCGTAGAGCTCCTTCATGGCCGGAAGTGTCTTGATGTGCCAAAGTCGCTCGATGATTCCTGCTTCAAGAAAGAGAAGAGCTTTGGCAAGGGCATGAAAGAGCATCAAGACAAGCGCGATCGTCATCGTCAGGGGCGTTGCCATCGCAGCCATTGCGATCATGAGACCTAAGAGTGCGATTGTGGACCAAGCAAGGATTTTTTTGAATGGCTCTTCTGAGAGGGCAAGCCATCCAGCGGCAAAAAAGACAAAGCTTCCAAGTAGCGCAAGCAACGAAGAGAGTAGTGTTCCAGCAAGGGCTGGCGCGATTTTGAGGATTAGCCATGGAGCGATCTTAACCATCGTGGCTGAGTGGAGAATGGCACTGACAGGCGTTGGGGCAACCATCGCTCCCAATAACCATCCTTGGAAGGGAATTTGGGCTCCTTTGACCAGAGCGGCAATCGATAAAAAGAGAAGAACACCAGCCATTGTCGAACCATTCTCGAGGACGGCGTACCAGGTAAAAGGGAGCTTCATGGCTTCAAGTAGCCATAGTGCCGTCAGGATCGCCACGCCACCGACTTGGTTCATCCAAAGTGCCCGCAAAGCGTTGGCGCGCGACTCCTCATCCCCTCTTGAGCCAATCAGCAAAAAGGAGGCTAATGTTGTCAATTCAAAGAAAAGAAAAAACCACTCAAGATTTTGCACACTTACAAGCCAATTCATCACCGCAACAAAAGCCATCAAAATGGCGATGAAGGCTTTTTTACGCCTCGTATCCCACGCTTCGGCATCGATGTAGTGGGTGGCATAAAGGATGATCACTCCACCTACAATTGTGACTAAAAGAGCCATAAAGAGGGCAAGTCCATCCATCATCAGAGCACTTTCATGCGCTCCCGCCCCTGAGAAGATTAGTGGAACAAAGAGAAAAGTCTGCAACAAAGCAAGGAGCCAAACAGGTTTTGATCCAGCCTTGAATCCTTGCCAAAAAAAGTAGAGTAGCAAGAGTGAATCGGCAACGATAAAGAGGGGTGAGCACCAAGCGGGGGCGTGTTCGATCGTCTGGGCTCCGGCTAGTCCAGCAAGTGTTGCGATCAATCCAATCAAAACACCCCACAATCGCATCCTCCATGGAAGGATCACAACCAAAAGTGCGCCAGCCAGAGGGGCTGTGAGTGCGAGGATAAGGGGGATCATCATTAGATCTTGCAACTAGTCTGTAGGCGGTATTCACCCAGGCGCCGACCCTTCGTGTCGATGACATGGACAGCACAGGCGATGCAAGGATCGTAGCTATGAATAGCTCGCAAAACCTCCAGTGGACGGGAAGGATCGGCAAGTTTTAGGCCAATAAGAGACTCCTCATAAGCACCTCGGTTGTTTTCGCTATCTTTGGGTGAGGCATTCCATGTTGTGGGAACCATCGCCTGATAGCCTAAAATTTTACGATCCTTGATGTTCACAAAATGTCCTACAACACCACGGGGAACCTCCATCAGACAACGCCCTGACCCTTCGCTTGGAAGCTCTTCAAAAACAAAGCCAGCCCAACTCTCTTCGTCGTAGTATTTAAGATTTTCCAGTAACATACTCGCAACATCAAAGATCTTTTCAGAAAGGATCAGCGCTTCGAGGGCGCGAGCCGCATTGCGTCCAGCACTACTACACAAATCAATGAGCTCGAGTGATGTTTTTTCTAAAAATTCATCAACAAAAGGTTTAATATGAGGATTGCCCGCGACAAAACCGATGATCATGCGCGCAAGCGGGCCACACTCCATCGGGCGCCCATCATAGCGAGGTGCTTTGATCCATGAATATTTTCCTTCGGTTTTTAGAGTGCCATCCTCATTAAGATCGGTATAGTCGGGGATTGTGACACCTTCGCTTGGATGTGCTGATGTTCCATCTTTGTACCACGCGCGCTCAACACGCTCAACGATCTTGCTCTCATCAAAAGGATGAAGTGTTGAGAAGTCGTGGTTGTAGAGAACACCCCTGCTAAAGAGCTCACTTCCATCGGCCAATAAATAGCCACCCACACTAAAAAAATTCCCCACAGAGCGACCATCACCCCGTTTAATCTCCTCACGATAGGCTTGTACAAGCATGAGGGTATCGGGATAGTAGGCTCGCTTCACAAAGTCGTGGGCGTCTCGTAGGCCGAAGATAAAGTCGTTGATGCGCTGGGGGTTAAGCAGATCGGCAATATTGGTTACACCACCCACCACCAGAGTCTGAGGATGGGGGGTTTTACCACCCATAATGGCAATTGTTTTGGCCATCTCTCGCTGGATGCGCAGCGCTTCAAGATAGTGGGAGATGAGGATAAGGTTCTCTTCAGGCGAGAGTTTCATCGCGGGATGCCCCCAGTACCCCTCACTAAAGGGCCCTAATCGGCCCGCCTTGACAAAGCCCTCAAGCCGCTCTTTGACCGCTTCAAGGTGGGTTGGCGAGTTACGGTAAGGATGGGAGGTGTAGCGTTCAGCCTCTTCGCTGGCCTTAATCGGATCGGCCGAGAGGGCTGAGACGACATCAAAATAGTCAGGGGCATGCAGATGATAAAAATGGACAAGGTGGTCTTGGATAATCAACGCCATCGATAGCAGGTTGCGCACGATTTGAGCGTTTTTGGGTAGCGTGATCTTATAGGCATCCTCAACGGCTTCAATACTTGCACGATAGTGTGTCCCTGTGCAAACCCCACAGATGCGTTGGGCAATGAGTCCTGCATCTCGCGGATCACGACCTTTGAGGATGGTCTCGATTCCCCGAAAGAGTGTACCGCTTGCCCATGCTTCCTGGATAATGTTGTTCTCATCCACTTCAACTTCGATGCGTAGATGCCCCTCGATACGAGTAATAGGGTCAATTACTATTTTTTTACTCATGCTTTTGGTCCTATCATGCGCTCATGGCAATATTTATCAATAAAACCGGGTTCGACGCAGCCAATGCAGCCATGTCCAGCCTGCACAGGCCAACTGGTTCCTTCATTAAACTTGACGGTTGAACAATTAGCGTGGGAGTAGGGGCCTTTACACCCCATTTTAAAGAGACAAAAGCTCTGTTTTGCCCCAGCGTCGCCCCATTGCAAGACAAACTCCTCATTATCAAATCGGCCTCGCCGTTCACACATATCGTGGATGATCGCCCCATAGGCCCATTTGGGACGATTAAGCTCATCAAGTTCGGGAAGCTCTTCAAACATAATATAGTGTAAGAGGGTGCCGACGATATTAATGGGATTGGCTGGGCAGCCTGGCAGATTGATCACATCGTTTCGACCAAGTGCTTGAGCCACGCCCACTGCCCCTGTGGGATTGGGATAGGCTGCGACAACCCCGCCATCTAGGGCACAACTTCCAACAGCCAGTATCAAGGCTGCCTTTTGGGCACATCGTTTCAATAAATCGATACCTGTCTCGCCTTTTGGCCCTAAGCGTAGGTATTTACCATCCATCGCCAACGGGATCGCCCCCTCGACGATGAGGACAAACTTGCCAGCCTCCCTCTCAAGGAGTCTTTCGAGTACGCTCTCAGACTGATCACCCGCCGCACTCATCAAAAGCTCGTGGTAATCGATACTTACATAATCAAAGATCAAATCCTCGACACTGGGGCGCATCGACTTAATAAAGGCCTCAGAGTTACCCGAGCAATCAGCCAACTCAAGCCAGATAATGGGGATCTTTGCAAGGCTTTGAACTGCCTGGCCAACCTCTGGAGCTAACGAGCGATGCAGATGCATCTTTTGGGTGATCGAGGCAATCCAGTTGTTATAGTCACGGCTACTAATATCAAAGCTCTTCATCGCCGCCTCGAGGTTATCGGCGGTGATCGGGTTTTTAGGATGGAGACGATTATATTTATCGATCCGTTTTTGTATCAATGCTCGCTTTTCTTCAAGTTCTATCTCTGCTTTGGTTTTCTTTCGTGGTCGGGCGATAGCACCACAGCTTGTAATGTCGATTTTAGCAATAAAATCAGCTACAGCACGTCGACACCGTCCACAGACGCGTCCTGCTTGCGAAAAGTGCTTAAGCTCATCAAAGCTGGTGATGCAATTGTCGATGCAAAGTTCGCGCAAATCTTCTTCGTAGGTTCCAGTACACGAACAAAGCATTCGGCCGCGTTCGCTAATCTTTCGGTTTTGATAGATCCATGCGGCATCCACGGGCGTGGCGCTTGCCATGATCTCAGCTAAGGCGCCTATATCGATGTTGGAGTTGATACCGATGAATCGAACAATTTTTTCATCTTTAATCAGGAATTGATCAAGTCTCTTTTCAGCTTTGCTCGAAAGAACGATGCTCTCAACCTCGTCGCTGTAGCGATAACCGGGCACCGAGAGATCGACAAAGTCAAAGGTACCAACCTTGAGCGCGTCGATATTGACACTTTTTTTGAATGTCAGAGGCTCAAGCTTAAGGGTATGGTTGGCCTCATAGTAGCGTCGTTTGTCGGGTGGCATTGTTTTAAGATAACGCATTAAGAGATTGTTGATGGCAACATCGGCTTGCATCGTACAATCTTTGACATGGCCGGCAATAAAGCCATCAGGAAGTTGGGCGCACTCACCGATGGCCCAAATATAGGGGTCGGAGGTTTGCATCGCCTCGTCAGTGAGAATTCCCTTCTCACATCGCAACGCCTTTTTGGCAAAGGGGATGTTGGGCTCAATACCTGTTGCAAAGAGAACAAAAGGGTTGTCGATCGTTAATTTGCGCGTTGTTAATCTAATGATCTGCCCATCCTTGATTTCATGATCTACAATCTCATCCTCAAAGCTAAAGCGAACCTTACCTGTTTCGCCAAGAATTTCCTCTAAGATCTTGCGTGCATTCAGATCGATCTCTCTAGCATAAAGCGAATTGGAGCGCGAGAGAACAGTCACACGTTGAACACTTGGCACATGGGCAAGTATTTCAACGGCTTCTAATCCAAGAGGTCCTGTTCCGACAACAACAAAGTCCCCCCCTTCAAGGTAGCGGGCTATTTTGTAGCTATCATCAGCGCTTCGCAGCGTAGCCGCATTAACTATCCCAGAGATATCCATCGGAGCTTTTGGATTAGAGCCGGTTGCAATGAGAAGATAGTCATAACCAACACGCTCACCACCCCGGATTTCGACCTCTTTGGTGGCAGGATGAAGAGCAACAACCTCGCTATTGAGTGTCAAGATAACACTACTATCAAGTTCGAGTGTAATATCATCAAGGGTAGCCGCACCAGAGATTAGCGGACAAAGGTGGATGCGATCATACGGCCTGTAGGGCTCTTTGGAGAGGATCTCTACAGTGAGGGAGGGGTCGATTTTTTTTAGCTGATTAGCAGCATACGCAGCAGCGATACCACCGCCGACGATGAGAACTTTCATGGGGTTGCCTCTTTTGGAGTGCAGAAAACTTATTAGCATCTTATCACTCTAAACTTAAAGCAACTATAAAAAATCCGATGAATGATCATCTATGACAGAAAAATGACAACCTCATTGGTGTTAAAAAGTTCAATTTTTCAATGGAGTGCGAGATTCAGTTTTACTCAATAATTACAAGGAACACCAACATGTCTTAATCCCAGTTTGTAACAAACTTTATACCACACTCCTCAATAGGCTTGACATGATTAACGGTATAAAATTTGTTCCTGCCAATGATGCACTACCGTTGATAAGATGCCAGCACAGGTAAAAGTGGGCGAAAGCCCGCTACCAGATCAACCAAATTTACCTGTGATATACTCTTCTGTAAGTTTCTCTTTGGGTGTGATGAACATATCTTCAGTTTTGCCTAGCTCAATCAGCTCTCCTAAATACATAAACGCAGTATAATCAGAGACGCGGGCAGCTTGTTGCATGTTGTGGGTGACGATAATGATTGTTACTTTGTCTTTAAGCTCGACAATGAGCTTTTCAACGGCGAGTGTACTAATAGGATCCAGAGCACTTGTTGGCTCATCAAATAGAAGAACCTCTGGCTCAACAGCAACGGCACGCGCGATACATAGTCGTTGCTGCTGTCCACCAGAGAGTGATGAGCCAGGATCTTTGAGGCGATCTTTAACTTCATCCCAAAGCGCAGCACCTCTGAGGGCAGCTTCGATCTTTTCATCAAGCGTTTTGCGATCTTTAATCCCTTTGAGGCGCAGGCCATAAGCGACATTATCATAGATGCTCATCGGAAAGGGCGTGGGTTTTTGGAAGATCATCCCAATTTTCATTCGTAGGGCAATTAGATCAACATTTTTGTCAAGAATGTTACGCTGATCGCGAGCAAAATGGATGCTTCCTTCGTATTTGTTACCCGCATACAGATCGTGCATACGGTTAAAACAGCGTAGTAACGTCGTCTTACCGCATCCGCTTGGACCGATGAGGGCTGTTATTTTGTTCTTTGCGATCGGCATATTGATATTTTTGAGACTTGGCTCAGTGCGGCCACTATAGGTGAAATTAAAATTGCGGACTTCAAGTTCGATAGGATCGTTGATTTGGGCAATTGTTGCCATTATGGCTCCTTAGAGTTATTTAACTTTTTTATGAATGATGATGCGGCCAATGATATTGACCGTCAAGATAGCAAGTGCTAAAATTGTTGCGGCAGCCCATCCTTGCTGTTGCCAATCCTCAAAGGGACTGACGGTATAGTTAAACATTGTAACTGTCAGTGAGGCTATAGGCTCATTAAGCTCTAAACTGAAAAAATTGTTGTTAAAGGCTGTAAAGAGTAGTGGGGCTGTTTCGCCCGCAACACGCGCAATTCCTAAGAGGATACCCGTTGTAATTCCTGTGGCTGCCCCTTTGTAAACAACTTGCAAGATGACTTTCCATTTGGGCGCTCCCAGGGCATAGGCGGCTTCACGCAATGTCTGGGGGACAAGGCCTAGCATATCATCTGTTGTTCGAATAATCACAGGTATCATAATAATAGCCAAAGCTACACTGCCCGCATAGGCAGAAAAGTGGCCGGCTGGCATGACAATCAGACCATAGACAAAGACACCGATGACAATCGAGGGTGCTGACATCATGATATCAGAAAGATCACGAATTAATTCAGCAAACTTACCCTTTTTGCCATATTCAGAAAGATAGGTTCCAGCAAGCATACCAACTGGGACACCAATAGCTGTCGCTAAGCTTGTTAAAATCAGATGACCAACAAGGGCGTGGCGCAGGCCTCCTTCCCCTGACATAGGAGGTGCGCCATCTTGGGTAAAGGTAGAGGGTGTGATATAAGAGAAACCGTTAAAGAGAAGCACACCGAGGATCCAAAAAAGGAATCCAATGCCAACCAAAGCCGAGAGAGTCGACAGGGTAAGAACGATGATGTTGATGATTTTGCGCTTCTTATACATATTTGTTCACCTTCTTGAGGAAGAGGAATTTGGCAATGGCAATGATAACAAAGCTGATCGCAAAGAGAATAAGTGCCAGATAAAAGAGGGCTGAGTAGTACATTGCGCTATCGGCCTCGGCGAATTCGTTGGCTAGTGTGACAGGAATACTGGTTGCAGGCTCTGTAATCTTTTCTGGGATTCTTTGGGCATTACCCATGACAAAGGTAACAGCCATTGTTTCACCTAAGGCGCGTCCTAAGGAGAGAATGACGGCACCGATAATACCAACTTTAGCGTAGGGAATAATAACATCTTTGATGACATCCCATTTTGTTGCTCCAAGGGCATAGGCTGATTCTTTGAGAATATCAGGTGTTGTATCCATGGAGTCACGTGTGACCGCTGCGGTAAAGGGAATGATCATAATCGCCAAAATGATACTACCCGTAAGAATTCCGATACCTGAATCTCCCGTAAACTCACGAATAATTGGTACAAAGTAAAAAAGACCCCACATACCATAGACAACTGAGGGAATAGCGGCCAAAAGTTCAATCATGGCACCAACGATCTTCTTGAGAAAATCGGGAGCAATCTCAGAGAGAAAAATCGCAATACCTATGGCCAATGGTGTTGCCATGATCATGGCTAGAATGGTAGTCACACTGGTTCCATAGATCGAAGGAAGGGCACCAAACTGCTCCATATTGGGAGCCCAGAAGTCGCTTGTCATAAACGAAAACCCGTAAGCATCGATGGCGGGTTTAGCGTCAAGCCACAGGATATAAAAGATTGCCACAAGCAGCACCAAAACCGAGAATGCCATCAATCGGGCGATGTTCTCAAACAGGAGATCTCCAAGATTGTGTCTCATTGAGAGCCTCTCAAACGGTGATAGAAGTAAAAGTGAAGCATGACAAACCTCTCTTTGCGCAAAAGTACAAAGTATTATACCTTACTTTCCATGACGGATTTGTTACACAACTTTCTGTCTGTGGGGTTGGGTTATTCCGCTATTGTTTTGTCACAATTCATGAGTATAATTGTGTTGCGTCAAATAATATCACACACACAATAGAGATTTTAAAGTGGGTTTAAACATAGTTGACTACAATATCGATAACACCGTTAGTATTCATCTACCGAAGGTACCATTGCATAATCGTTCAGAGTATGCCCGAAAGGATATAAGTTCAATGAACCATCTCGATCATCTTGATCCTAGATATTCTCGTTCAGTTGCCTATTTTTCTATGGAATTCGCTATCCATCAAGCACTCAAAATCTACTCTGGAGGACTCGGTTTTCTCTCTGGTTCTCATATGCGCAGCATCTACGATCTACGCCAAAATGTTAGAGCGGTCGGAATTCTTTGGAGTTATGGCTATTATGATCAGTCTCGTAACGAAGATAATACAATGCGCATCGCCTACAGGAGAAAATCGTACTCGTTTCTCGATGATACCGGAATTACTGTCCCGGTGACTATCAGCGGTAATACTGTTATGGTCAAGGCATACTTGCTTAGGCCTGAAACATTTGGGACTGCACCGATCTATCTATTGACAACCGATATTCCCGAAAATGACTACCTTTCTCGTACGATTACCCACAAGCTCTATGAGGCCCAAGAGGAGACGCGCATTGCGCAAGAGATTGTTTTGGGGATCGGGGGTGCAAAAGTTCTTGATGCTGCCGGTTATGAGCCTGAGGTCTATCATCTTAATGAAGGGCATGCTCTGCCGCTGGCCTTTCATCTTTACAAAAAATTTGGTCATAGCGTCGATGAAGTGCGCAAACACATGGTCTTTACGACCCATACACCTGAAATGGCTGGCAATGAAGAGCATGATATCTACTTGCTTCAACGAATGGGCTTTTTTGAAGATCTTCCGCTTGAGACGGTTCGCCAGATAACAGGCATCTATGAGGATCGTTTCAGTTTGACATTGGGGGCGCTTCGTCTTTCTAAAATCGCCAATGCTGTCTCCAAAATTCATGAAAAAGTCTCAA
>JAINCO010000095.1:0-28183 GCA_036574095.1 Campylobacterales bacterium
GATACCAATTGCATCATTAGCGTTACTGATAGCCTGTCCTAACGACGCCGACTGCGCACGCAGTGAATCAGCGATCGCCAATCCTGAAGCATCATCAGCTGCTGAGTTGATGCGCAAACCAGAGCTCAATCGAGCAAGAGAGTTCTCAAGAGTGCGATTATTCATTACGCCCTGCATATGAGAGTTCAATGCAGAGATGTTGGTGTTGATTCTAAATCCCATAACTAACTCCTTGTTAAGTTTCGGCGTCCTTGCCGTTTCAAAAGGTATATCGTCACTAAGCAAAAAAAATTAAGTAGCCAAATTAGCTTAACCTCATCCGCACATGAACAAGCCATCTATAAGGATAGTATGCTATGATAGCCGAAAAAAATCGGGTTTAGAATGATGAGCGCACAGAATTCTGCAAAAAAACTGATTATCGTCGAGTCTCCAGCAAAAGCCCGAACAATCAATAACTTTTTGGGAAGCGAGTATGATGTTGTGGCCAGCAAAGGCCACATGATCGATCTTCCAGAAAAAAGTTTCGGGATCAAAATAGTAGATGGAAAGTTTGAGCCAATCTATCAGGTGATGCCTGACCACAGTGCTATTGCCAAAGAGATCCAACAAAAGGCTCAAAAGGCTGATGAGATCTATATCGCAACCGATGAGGATCGTGAAGGAGAGGCGATTGGTTGGCATATTGCCTCACTTCTTAATATCCCGGCCGAAAACTCTCGACGCATCGTTTTTCATGAGATTACAAAAAACGCCATTGCTGAAGCACTCAAGCATCCTCGCGCCATCGATATGAGACGCGTGAATGCGCAGCAGGCGCGTCGGCTTTTAGATCGTATCGTCGGCTATCAGCTCTCTCCCCTCCTCTCCTCAAAAATCCAGCGCGGACTCTCAGCCGGACGCGTCCAATCGGCAGCACTCAAAATTGTTGTTGATCGCGAACGAGAGATTAACGCCTTTGTTCCTGTTGAGTACTACACCATCGATGCCATGTTTAATGAGACGATTGAAGCTACTTTGATCGAGTGGCAAGGGAAAAAAATCGAGAAGATGACGATTGCAAGTGGAGAGGAGGCGCGCGCTATTGTTGAGGCACTCATCGGGCAATCATTTCTTGTAGATAAAATAGAAACCAAAAAACGCTCCTCTGCTAGCCCAGAACCCTTCATGACAAGCTCACTGCAGCAAGCAGCAAGTTCGCAACTTGGCTTCTCCCCTGCGCAAACGATGCAGATTGCGCAAAAGCTCTACGAGGGAGTTCAAACCCCCAATGGACAAAGCGGTGTCATCACCTATATGCGTACCGATAGTCTTAACTTAGCAGAGGAGGCTGTTGCAGCTGCCCGAGAGGCAATTCTTGAGCGATTTGGCCCAAGCTACCTACCAGCCAAACCCAAAAAGTATAAAACGAAACATCAAGGAGCCCAAGAGGCCCATGAGGCGATCCGCCCGACGATGGTTGATTTTACTCCCGCCATCGCCAAAAACTACTTGAGTAGCGATGAGCTTAAGCTCTACACCCTTATCTATAACCGTTTCCTTGCTTGTCAGATGGAGGATGCCCTCTTTGAAACCGTCAATCTCTTCATCACGGGCGGTGGGGCGACCTTTAAAGCAAGTGGACGCAAACTCCTCTTTGATGGTTACTACAAAGTCCTTGGCTCTGATGATAAAGATAAACTACTTCCCGAAACATCCCAAGGGGAGATGATGATCTTAAGCAAACTCGAAGCCAATCAACACTTTACCGAACCTCCTAGCCGATTCTCGGAAGCCTCACTTATCAAACAGCTTGAGCAAGCGGGTATCGGGCGCCCAAGCACTTATGCTCCGACAATCCAAACTCTTGTTAGTCGTAAGTATATTGAAATTGAGAAAAAACAGATCAAGCCAACACCGATCGCCTTTAAAGTGATCGAGCTAATGGAGAACCACTTTCCCGAGATTGTCGAAAGTAACTTTACTGCCTCGATGGAAGAGCATCTTGATGAGATTAGCGAAGGAAAACTCGATTGGCAACAACTATTGCGAGAGTTCTATGAACCCTTCATCGCCAAAGTCAAAGAGGGAAAGAAAAAGATTGCCAGTCTCAAGGTTGCCGAACCAATTGGTGAATCATGTCCAGAATGTGGAGGCGAATTGGTTAAACGAGAGGGGCGTTTTGGTCTCTTTATCGCTTGTAGCAACTATCCTAAGTGCCGCTATAGTCGCAATATCAAACCCGAGAGTGAGAATGAGGACCCTGAAGCTCAAACCACAGATGAGGTATGCGAAAAGTGCGGCAAACCAATGGTGATCAAACAGGGTCGGCGTGGTGCTTTTTTAGCTTGTAGTGGCTATCCGGACTGCAAAAACACCCGTCCATTAGAAAAACCTAAAAGCGCCACCGTCCCCTGCCCTCTTTGCGGTGGCAAGATCATCGAACGACAAAGTAAACGAGGGAGTTTTTGGGGTTGTGCTAACTACCCCCAATGTACTTTTATAGCTAAATATGAGCCAACAGATCATAGATGCTCTCAATGTGGCAGCCTCATGGGCAAACGAATGTTTCGCAAAAAAGAGATCTACGAATGCCTCAACGATCAGTGCAAATATCGTGAGGAGATGGGTGCATCATGAAAATTGGCATTATCTCTGATACCCACCGACGCGTTGGGCGGGCTTGGCGAGCCATCGAGATGTTGGTGCGCGAGGGGGCTCAAGCCTTTATCCATGCAGGTGATATCGTTGAAGAGGAGAATTTAGAGCTTTTAGAGGAGACAGGACTTCCTTATCGTGCTGTCTTTGGCAACAACGATACCGCACTCTTGCATTTAGAGGGTAGGTATGATGTCCATAAAGAGCCCTATCGTTTTGAGATGGGAGGGTGCACCTTTAGGCTCATGCACTACCCTTTTTGGTTAGGACATCCCCACGAAGATGTGATCATCTATGGCCATACCCATGAACGCCATATCTCTTACAAACATCCCCATCTCTTCCTTAATCCCGGCGAGGCGTGTGCACGCAATAAAAATGAGAGCGAGGCAATGATGCTTGAAATTCACGAAGATCGTTTTATCGTCACCGCCTATAGCCGAACAATCAAAACCGATATCTGGAAAAGTGAACGCAAGGAGTTCATGCGGTGAGTAAAACGATATTTCTTTGTGCTATTAGTAACATTGCCTCAGGACAATGTGGCGAGGATTGTGCCTTTTGTACCCAAAGCGCGCGACATCGAGCCGATATACCACGCTATAGCCACAAACCGATCGAAACAATTGTCGATGAGGCACGGCGCGCCAAGGCAGCAGGAGCGATCGGTTTTTGTCTTGTGACAGCGGGCAAGGGGATTGATGATGCTAAGCTTGATTACATCACGCGCGCTGCCCATGCTGTTCGTAAGGTGGTTGGAGAGGATTTTAACCTCATCGCCTGCAATGGCTTAGCAACGGTTGAACAGTTGCGCGAACTTAAAAAGGCGGGAGTAACAACCTACAACCACAACCTCGAAGCAGCCAAATCCCACTATCCAAGCCTCGTCTCTACCCATAGCTGGGAAGCGCGTCTTGCAACAATTCATGCCGCAAGAGAGGCTGGCTTAATGGTTTGTAGCGGCGGTATTTTTGGAACAGGTGAGAGCGAGGAGCAGCGAGAAGAGTTTATTCAGCAGCTTGCTGATCTTAAGCCAGATGCTTGTCCAATTAACTTTTTCCACCCCAACCCTTCGCTTCCTATTCAAGCACAAGAGCTCTCCATCGATGAAGCGATTACGCTCTTAAAAATGGTTCGCCGTGCCCTCCCAACAACGAGACTGATGGTTGCCGGTGGACGCCAACGCATTTTTGGCAAGGCTCCTCATAGAGTTTTTGAGGCTGATATTGATGCGATTGTCATCGGTGATTACCTCACCACCCGCGGCTCAGAGCCCGAGCGTGATCGAGCCATGATCGAAGAGCTTGGTTATACCATCGCAACCAGCTGTCGTCACTGATGGAGAATATCCTTACTATTATTACCCTCAGTCTTCTGATAACTCTCTCACCATTTATCGCCAAAACCCTAAGATTTCCTGTTGCTGTCACTGAAATTCTCTTGGGAATGGGAGCGAGTGCTTTGGGGTTGATGCATGGGAGCGAATTTCTTAAAATTATCGCAAAAGTTGGAATTCTTTATCTGATGTTTCTTGCTGGCCTTGAGGTCAATCTTCGCCACTATGTTAAAATGCCGCGCCATATTTGGCAACGGATGCTCCTTTATTTCTCTCTCGTCTATGGACTCTCAACCGCTGTCACACTGTATCTTGATCTTCCTAAGCTCTACATTGTCGCTTTTGCTATCTTTAGCCTCGGCATGATAATGGCGCTTTATCGGGAGGTCGGCCATAAGTATCCATGGCTTGGGCTTGCTCTTTCTGTTGATGTTATGGGTGAACTTATCAGTATCTCAGGATTGACGATTTTAAGTGCTTCGCTTAATTATGGATTTGGGTGGGAATTTGCCAAAGCGATGGGGACATTGCTGCTCTTTCTTTTGGGTGTTGCCCTCCTCTTTAAGATTGCCAAGGTTCTCTTTTGGTGGTACCCTGAGCTTAAAAAGTGGATCATGCCCGATGCCGATAGTAAAAATCAAGATATCCGCTTTTCGATGGCTCTCTTTTTTATCATGATTGCGATGATGCTCTACTTAAAACTTGATGTCGTTCTTGGAGCCTTTTTGGCTGGCGTCTTTATCGCGACATTCTTCGAACACAAAGAAGAACTTCCAGAAAAACTCTCTCAGTTTGGCTTTGGCTTTCTGGTCCCAATCTTTTTCATCTATGTCGGAACAACAGTCCCTCTTGCTTCGCTGATCGACAGGGAGATTATTTGGCATACCCTCTTTATTATTGCAGTTCTAGTGGGGATCAGGCTGATCGCCAGCTTCGCCAGTTTTCTTTCCCACCTGGGGTGGCGCCAAACACTGCTGCTGGCGCTGGCTGACTCGATGCCTCTCACCTTTCTCGTTGCCGTGGCCACGCTCGGCGTCCAGGCAGGAGCCATCACACAAGCCGCCTACTACTCATTTATCATCGCGGCGATGATTGATGGGGTTGTTTTGATGACACTGATCAAATTCATCTACCCGCGTATCACGCCCAAAAGTGTCGAAACGACACGATAAGCATCCTCTTTAGTCATCTTTTGATGGCAAGGTAGTGAGAGTTCGGCGCTATAAAAACTCTCGGCACCCGGGAGTGGTGGTGTTGGAAGGTGCTCTTTGTAATAGCTATTTTGATAGATAGGTCGATAGTGGACCTGAACACCAATTCCTTGCTCGCGAAGCCTCCTAAAGATCTCTCGTTTACGATCTCTATGTTGTGGCTCTAATAAGATAGGGTAGAGGTGCCTGGAGCTATAGCACCCTTTAGGAAGAGGAATGGTGCGTAGATCAGCCGAGTCTGCGAAAGCCGCATCATAAATCGATGCAATCTCATGACGCTTGGCGATGAAGCTATCTAAACGGGAGAGTTGCGAGAGCCCTAGCCGGCATGCTACATCAGAAAGACGATAGTTACAGCCAAGCATCACCATATCCATCTCCCAATCCTCGCCACGATGAATGCCATGACTACGCAAGAGCCGTAATTTTTCCGCTAGTGCCTCATCATCCGTCACCACAGCGCCACCCTCAAAGGTTGTTATAGGTTTGACAGGATGGAAACTAAAGATACTCATCTTTGCCCACGATCCGATCTTCTTACCCTCGATACTACCACCCAAACTATGGCTCGCATCTTCAATCACCATCAATCCATGACGCTTGGCAATCGCATCAATTGCCTCTTGAGCTACAGCCATGCCTGCATAACTTACAGGAACAATCGCTTTTGTTCGTGGTGTAATGGCTGCTTCGATAAGTTTTTCATCAATAAGACCATCAGGACGAACATCAACAAAGACCGGCTTAGCGCCCACCATCAGTGCGGCATTCGCAGTTGCAACAAAGCTAATAGGGGTCGTAATCACTTCATCGCCCAAACCTATACCTGCCGCAAGATAGGCGATATGAAGCGCTGATGTCGCTGAATTAACAACTACAGCATACCCAACACGAATATACCGAGCCAACGCCTCTTCAAATGCGCCAACCGCCGCTCCTTGCGTTAGATAGTCATCCTTAAGCCCTGCTACAACAGCGGCAATATCATCATCATTGATGCTTTGTGTACTATAAGGCAGCATCGATTAGCTCCCTGATCCTCGCCTCATCAAGCCACCAACTATTTTTTTCGGAGCTATATTCAAATCCCAGCGCAACAGGCTGCCCCCTCTCGCCCAGAGGATTACATGAAAAGTCGCTTTTGTGGGAGAACTGAATCGTGGGCATAATCACAAAATGGTCATCAAACTCCAGCGTATGGTGGCTATCATCTGCCGGCACCATCGTTTCATGGAGTTTCTCGCCGGGTCTAATCCCGATGATGGTATGGGGAAGATCAGGTGCCATCGCACGGGCCAAATCAACAATGCGCGCTGAGGGAATCTTGGGGACAAAGATCTCCCCTCCTTGCATACGCGCAAAGTTTTTTAAGACAAAATCGACACCCTGCTCTAAAGTGATCAAAAAGCGCGTCATCTTTGGATCGGTAATCGGCAGGCTCGTTGCCCCTTCGGCAATGAGCTTCTTAAAATAGGGAACAACCGATCCACGAGAGCCAACGACATTCCCATAGCGCACCACTGAAAAACGGGTTGGTCGGGTACCGGCAATGTTGTTGGCCGCAACAAAAAGTTTATCGCTTGCTAATTTTGTTGCGCCATAGAGATTAATAGGATTAGCCGCCTTATCTGTTGAGAGGGCAATCACCTTCTTAACCCCGGTCTCAAAAGCCGCCTCGATCACATTTTGAGCGCCGTGGATATTGGTCTTGATACACTCCATAGGATTGTATTCGGCGATAGGAACATGTTTGAGCGCTGCTGCATGGATCACATAGTCAACCTCGCGCATGGCCGTTGCCAGGCGATCACGATCGCGCACATCACCAATAAAATAGCGCATACAAGAGGCGTTAAATTCTTGCGCCATTTCGTATTGTTTGAGTTCGTCGCGTGAGTAGATGATGATTTTGTTAGGGTTATATCGAGCAAGTAGAGTTCTGGTGTACTGCTTGCCAAAACTGCCTGTGCCACCGGTGATGAGGATATTTTTTCCGTTAAACATAGCCCTAGTCCCCGATTTTAGGGACTAGAAGCAATTATCATACCTTAAACTGAGGCCTCTTCGCGCCGCTGCAACCACTCCCAATACTCATTAACATTTTTCTGCCACTGCTCGATAATATGCTCATTCTCTTTGGTAAAGAGATGGCGGAAGCGTCCTTGTGCCCCCAGATAGTCACGCACTGGCAAGACCTTCTTGGGTCGATAGGTAATTGTCAGCTTGCGGTTGTTTTCGATCTCATAGAGTGGGAAGACAAGGGTATCAGCAGCTAATTCACTAATTTCCATACTGCGCGCTGGATCAAATTTCCACTCTGTTGGGCAAGGTGAGAGTGCGTTAATAAAGGTTGGCCCTTCGGTCGCTAATGCCTTTTGTGTCTTGCGGACAAGATCTTTCCACTGACTTGGCAAAACAGTTGCAACATAGGGAGAATTATGTGCTGCCATAATCTGCGTAATATCTTTCTTCGTCCGCTTCTCACCATAACTTGCCTTACCGGCAGGACTCGTTGTGGTGGCACCACCAATAGGTGTTGATGAAGAGCGCTGTCCGCCTGTATTCATATAACCTTCGTTATCTAAGCAGATATAGAGCATCTCATGGCCACGCTCAAAGGCACCCGAGAGAGACTGGAATCCAATGTCATAGGTACCGCCGTCACCGCCAAAGGCGATGAATTTCGCTTTTTTCTTTCCATCTGTATAGAGGCGGTTTTTACGCGCAAGAACCTTGTGCATCGCCTCAACACCTGAAATCGCAGCAGCAGCATTTTCAAACCCGACATGAATCCAGTTAACATCCCAGCTTGTAAAGGGATAAATTGCCGTACAGACCTCAAGACAACCTGTTGCGGCAGAGACGGCCAGGTCATAATTATTACAGTTCAAGACCTCGCGCACAATGACGGAGTGTGAACACCCAGGACAGAGGCGATGACCGCCCTCAAAACGCTCAAGAGAGGTTGAAAACTCCTTAAGGTTTCTAATCTCTTTTAATTCACTCATAATTTCCCCCTATTCTTACCAAAACGATAGCGCCGGACCACGCAGGTTGATCGTCTGGATAATCGGCTTAACACGCTTGCCAGTATCAGCACATGCCTGCAGATCGGCATAGACAGAGACCAGGTGCTCAATTTTTGTATCACGGCCACCCAATCCATAGATATAATCGAGCAATGGTGCACGGATATCATTCTCGACCATCACTGCAGCAATCTCATTATAAAGCGCACCTGTTGTTCCAGATGGGGCACTGCGATCAAGCACAGCAACGGCTTTGACACCATTAAGCGCAGCTGCTACTTTATCTTTGGGAAAGGGACGCCATAGTCTAATACCAACAACACCAACCTTTTTACCCTCTTGACGGAGTCGATCAACAGTTAGCTGCGTTGTTCCAAAGACACTACCAATACAAACAATAGCAAGCTCTGCATCATCCATTCGGTAGGTTTCAACCATATGGTATTGGCGTCCTGAAATGCGCGCATAGGCATCAAATGCTTCATTGATAATTCCAAAACTATTAAACAACGCATGGTTTTGGCGCATCTTATGCTCAAAGTGCCAATCCTCTTCTGTCTGTGCACCATGGGTAACTGGGTTATTGAAGTCTAACATGGGATTGACAGGAACATAAGGTCCAACAAATCCTGCCGCTACCTCATCAGGCAGTGCATAGACAACCTCGCTTGTGTGGCTTGTCAAGAACCCATCTTGATTGATAGCTACAGGAAGGCGCACACGCGTATCTTCACCCACTTTAAAGGCAATAAAGTTAAGATCATAGACCTCTTGGGGATTAAAGGCACACAAATTAATCCATCCAGCATCACGCCCTAAGTACATATCGGAGTGATCGCCATGGATATTCAATGGACTTGCCAGGGCTCGATTGACAACATTCATGATAATAGGCAGGCGCATGCCACTGGCTTGATAGAGAACCTCCACCATCAGCGCATACCCCTGACTACTTGTCGCTGTTGCCACGCGTCCACCACCAGCGGCCGCACCAACACAGCAGCTCATCGCCGAGTGCTCTGACTCAACCATAATAAATTCACCACCATTGACTTCGCCATCGGCAACAAACTGGGCATAGTTTTGCACAATCGGTGTGGATGGAGTAATAGGATAGGCGGCAACAACATCGACCTGCGCTTGACGCAACGCCTGCGCAGCGGCCATATTGCCATCCCAAACATGTCGTATCTGTTCACTACTCATTTTAGCTCTCCACTTTATTCTTCTTCTCTTTGGTCGGCCACGCCGCTAATGCTTCACTCTCAGGCATATGCTCATCAAACATCAAGAGTGACTTAGGATTGGTCGGGCAGACATCGGCACAAATACCGCATCCTTTGCAGTGATTGTAGTCGATATGTGAAAATTTCTTATCTTTTGAAATGATTGCTGCATCAGGGCAATAGACCCAACAAAACTGACAGTGAATACAATGCTCTTCATTAAACACTGGCTTAATAACACGCCAATCGGCAACATGGTAGTTATAAGAGTTGGTTTGGGAATGAACCCACTCCTCAGTTTTGTCGAATGATTTTAACACAGCACCTGGGATAAACTCATCCCAAGCCCAAAGCATATGATCAGGCGTAGCCATTGTCTCTTTCCTTACTTCACTTCATTATAGGCGCGTTCGATCGCTTCCAAATTGGCGTCGATAATCTTCTGAGGAAACTTTTTGAGTGTTTTAACAACACCCTGTTTGAATTCTTCAATACCAAAAAGACCCGAAACTTTCATCAAAGCACCCAACATCGGGGTGTTAGGAATTGATCGACCAATTGTCTCTTTTGAAATTTTGATGCAATCCACAACATACAACTCTTTATCTGCCAGCTGCGGATTTAGCTTAATTAGCTCCTCTTTTGACAGATGGGTTGTGATGATATACTTGGTTGTATCCTTAACAGACTGTGTGATATATGGAGTGTAGGCCAACGACGGATCGATCACCAAAACATAGTCAGGAAACATCTGTTTTGAGTGATCGATAATGGGATGATCATCAATGCGGTTAAAAGCATTCATTGGTGCACCGCGTTTTTCAGCACCATACACCGAGAATGCCTGGACATACTTTCCTTCCTCGGCCATGACTTCGCAGAGGGCTTTAGCGCCCGTTACGGCTCCCTGGCCAGCCCGGCTGTGCCACCTGATTTCAAGCATGAAACTCCCCTATGATTATGACATTAGGTAACCATTGTAATCATACGCCCCTTAATATCCGATTAATAACTCTCTTTTTTATAAAGTTTGATAACAGCTTCATAGGCATCAGGAACAATCACTGTGGTATGCTTAGCAAGCTCTTCATGACTCGCGTAACCACTTACAACAGCTATATGTGAAATACCAGCACTATTGGCCGACATAATATCAAGCGGCGTATCTCCAATCATCCATGCCTGTGGAGAAACTTCGCAACCCATCCGCTCTAGTGCTGTTAAAATAGGCTCAGGATGGGGTTTGGGGAAGGTCACATCCTCAAATCCAACCAGTGTTTCAAAGTAGGCCATCACCCCCAAATGCTCAAGAATTTCTTTAGAGTAGCGTCCTGTTTTTGTTGTCACAACACCCAACCGAGCAAAATTTGCAGCTAACTCGAGTGCCTCGCGAGCTCGCGGCAAAAGCGTTGTCTTTTCACTGGCAATCATGCGATAGTGGGCTTTATAAGCTTGCACATGCGCCTCAACAAGCTCCTCCTTGACACCCAGCACCCTAAACATGTCATGAAGCGTATGGCCGATCTGTTGTTTGATCTCTAATTGATCAGGAGGCGATACTCCAAACTGCTCAAAAGCCACACCAAAGCTCTCAACAATCGCCTCAGTCGAGTCAATCAAGGTTCCATCAAGATCAAAAAGAACCACGGGTGTCATGGTTTGATCCAATCGATGATATTATGAGTAATCCCTGTCAAACCTGGCTCAATAGGAGTAATAGCACGGTTAATGGCGGTGATGGAATTGGGAATATAGAGAAAGAGATAGGGATCATCAGCCACAATACGGGCAAAGAGTTCACGATAGATCTGGCCAATCCGCTCTTGTTTAATCTCTCCTTCGGCCTCCTCGATCAGTCGATCAACCTCTTGATTACGATAGCCAATAAAGTTAAAGCCCCCTTTTTTGCGACTTGCAGAGTGCCAAACGCTATAGGCATCGGGAAAGATAGGCATCGACCACCCAAGCAAGACCGTCTCAAAACGGCGTGGCATGACAACTGTTTGCAAAAATGCCTGCCACTCCATCGCGCGAATCGTCACCTCAACCCCCACCGCCGCCAATTGCTTTTGGAGAATTTGTGCCGCATAGAGGCGCGTTGTATTTGATGAGCTTGTTGTAATCTCAAAACGAAGTGGTCGCTTAGGGCCATAGCCAGCCAACGCCAAGAGTCTCTTCGCCTCGGCAAGGTTACGCCTGGGCGCCTTCACCTCGGGGTTATAAGCAATTGAACCCGGCAAGAATGGACCATGGCAGATCGTACCATGGCCAAAGAGCAGCAAATCAACAAGCTCTTGTCGATCGATCGCTAACGAGAGGGCACGACGAACGCGCGCATCGGCAAATTTAGGTAGCGTAAGATTAAAGCCAAGATAGGTATAGCTATTTCCAGGCTGCTCATAGATAGCGTAACGCTTTTTGAAGGCATCATCAATCTGACGCTCTAACTGCAACGGCGACAGATCGCTGATATCAAGCTCTCCTTTGCGTAGCATCAACATCCGCGCACTTGCATCAGGAACGATATGCATCGCCACCGACGGAATGCGTGGCGGATGGGGACGATGATGGGCATGGGCTTGAAGTGTCACAATTTTTGTTGGCTCAAAACGCTCCAATCGCCATGGTCCCGATCCTATGGGTGCACGGTTAAACGAGGAGGTCATTACATCTTGATCCCTCTGGAGTCGATGGCGCGGCAAGATAGGAGCCATCCAGATCTCCAGCGCCTTAAAATAGGGTTTTTTATAGATCACCTCAACGGTTTGGCGATCGATGACCTTCACATCACGAATATGATGAAACAGTTCACCATAAGGAGAGAAGAGCTTAGGCGAACAGGCAAGCTGCCAAGTAAATCGAATATCATCAGCGCTAACCGGATGACCATCATGCCAAACAAGCCCTTGTTTAAGACGCCATTGCAATCGTGTGGGTGTAATAAAGCGATAGCTTTCGGCCATCTCCAGTCGATAGGCACCAT
Organism: Campylobacterales bacterium; assembly: GCA_036574095.1. Taxonomy (GTDB): domain Bacteria; phylum Campylobacterota; class Campylobacteria; order Campylobacterales; family UBA6016; genus JAINCO01. The sequence continues at coordinate 12,423 of JAINCO010000095.1, forward strand.
TTTTATCATAGGTGATGAGGGCATTAAAGAGCATCGATGTCACTTCGCCACTCGCACTATCGGTTGCCAAGAGTGGATTAAGTCGTGAAGGTGCTGCCGACAGAGCTAAATGAAGCGTCGAGGCGTTAAGAGACGAAAGAAGAAGCCAAGGGGCCAACAGCCCCCCAAGTAGCCAGCGAGAGCGTGCCAAGAGAGGCTTAGCGCTTGCTGAACTGAGGTCGTCGGCGTGCTTTGTGCAAACCGGGTTTTTTGCGCTCGACAACACGGGCATCGCGCGTGAGCAATCCAAAAGGCTTAAGGACTGCGCGGAAGTTGCTATCAAACTTGACAAGACATCGGCTGATGCCATGGCGCAATGCCTCAGCCTGAGCTGAATAGCCACCACCTAATGTCGACGCGACGATATCAACACTTCCAAGCTGCTTTGTGAGCACAAGGGGTTGGCGTACCTTCATTTTGATCGACTCGTGACCGCCAAGCCATGTATCAAGTGTCATGCCATTGACAACGATATTGCCGCTGCCAGGGGCCATCCAGACTTTTGCGACGGCTGTTTTGCGTTTGCCTGTTGCGTAGATTTTGACTTTTGCCATGGTTAGTTACCTTTTACTTGTGCGGTGTGAGGATGCTCGCTGCCTGCATAGACACGCAAACGCTTTAGCATAGTACGACCAAGGGTCGTTTTGGGAAGCATGCCGCGCGCAGCAAGCTTGAAAAGTTTCTCGGGATTCTTAATAATCATATCCGACAGTTTTTCGCTTTTTACATGACCAAAGTAGCCTGTATGGCGGCGATACTGACGCTGCTCTCCTTTATTGGTGCCAGTGAATGCAACTTGACTTGCATTAATGACGATAACATAGTCTCCGCCATCAACATGGGGCGTATAGGTAGGTTTATGTTTGCCGCGCAGATAGGTGGCTACTTCCGTCAGCACCCGTCCGAAAGGCTTGTTGGCTGCATCAACGACGATCCAATCGCGTTTGACTTCGCTGGGGTTGATCATTTTTGTGCTTTTCATGATCGCCAATCCTTTTGGTATTTTACGAAGCAGATTCTACCCGCTTATAGCTTAAAGACTACTGAAATTAAGTAATCACTAAGAAATTGGTACAAATTGTCCCTTCGAACGATCTTTGATGATCCTCTGATGAGGAAGAATAGCTCCATGCATCGCGATATAGACCCCTGTGGGTGGATGGGCTATTAAAAAACCAAGTGCCATCCCAAGATGCAAAGCCGCTTCGGTGGGGCTGATGGAGGCTGGAATCATCGCTCCTATCAAGACAATCGCCTTATTAAGCCTGGCAGCCTCCAAGCAAGCAGCTGTTAGGTGCATCGTATCGGTGCCATGAATGACCACGACCTCTCGTTCAGGGGTAGCAGCAACGACCTTGACAATCTCCTCCCTATCAGCATCATTCATCTGAAGGCTATCTTTATGCACCACACCAACGAGGCGATAGGCAAGATTAGATTGTGATGCAAGAAGCTCTTGGATCCCCTCCTCCCCTTGGGGGACAATCAACTCACCTTGAATGGGGTCGTAGCGTTTGGTAAAAGTTCCTCCGGTATTGATGATTGCGATCATCAGCTTACCATCCCTAACAATTTAAGTGCTAACTCAAGGGCGCGGGCTCGATGGGAGATGCGTGATTTAATCTCATCATCAAGCTCGCCGAGTGTGAGGTTGTATCCTTCGGGGATAAAGATCGGATCATAGCCAAACCCACCGCTTCCGCGTGGATGCGCTATCGCCACACCATGCATCCAGCCATGAGCGCTCGCCTCCCCTTTGGGGCCAACCAACGCAATGCAGGCAGTATAAAATGCTGGCGTCTCTTGAAGCCCAGCCTCATCAATCGCACGGCTAAGTTTAGCAAGGTTATCGGCATCTTTTGCCCCAACACCAGCAAAACGAGCCGAATAGATCCCGGGTATCCCACCGAGTGCTGGAACACTAATGCCACTATCATCACTCATGACAATCTCACCAGGAAGCCTCTTAGCTACGGCACGCGCTTTAATCAGCGCATTTTCTTTAAATGTCGCCCCACTCTCTTCAATCTCAAATGGTTCAATCAGTGCCGAATAGGGAAAAAGCTCAAACTCATCAAGTCGCCCCATTGCCGCCAAAATCTCACTGATCTCACGCACCTTCCCCTGATTTCCTGTTGCCAAAACGATACGCCTCATACCCCTCCCTCAGCAGTAACATCAGCCAAATTTTAGCCTAAATCAGGTTTAATCGGAATAATATTTGATTGAATAGCCCAAAGAAATGAGATTTTGGAAAAATTTGAGGTTTGTCTTGTGAAACGGCTGATACGACTTTTCATTCTACCCCTAATTGCTTCCCCTCTACTCGCTCTCTCTAGTTTTGATGCCGACGACTATCCTGTTGGTGCCTTTGTCATCAAAGAGGTAGGTGCCAAACGCGAAATGGCCGCCAAAAACGAGGATCTAACGATTGCGCCAGCTAGCCTTACAAAAATTATGACAGCAATTTTGGCAATTGAGAGTAACCGCCTCTATGACACAGTCACAATCCCTTATGAAGCAACTCGTGTAGAACCAACACGCGCAGGACTTAGAGTCGGGGAGGTCTATCGCCTCATCGACCTTGTCATGGCGGCGATGATTGAAAGTGATAATGACGCGGCGATGGCAATTGGTCTATATCTGGGTAAAACCCAAGAGCGGTTTGCCCAAATGATGAATGCCAAAGCGCGTCAGTTGGGGATGCACGACACCCACTTTACCAATCCTTGTGGTTTTGACTGGGGGGATCATCGCTCAACAGCCAGGGATCTACTGACACTCACAGAGTATGCGATCAAAAACCCGATCTTTAATCAAATTGCGCAGATGGAGCGCGCTACCATTCAAGAGCTCACCACTGGACGCATGATCCGCGTGACCACCCACAACCGTCTCTTGACGCGCTACAAATATGCGGTTGGCATCAAAACCGGCTACACCTCCAAAGCCGGCCCCTGCCTCATCGCCCGAGCAAAACGCGAAGGTAAAGATCTCATCCTGGTCATGCTTCATGCCAAGGCTGATCGGTGGAGGTTGGCAGGTAATCTCTTTGATCGTAGTTTCGCACAGTTAGGGCTTGATACAGAGGATGATGATCACTTCACGCAACAGCTTTATCAAGCACAAACGAACCTCAAACCTGCTACCAGAGCAAAACTGACACGTGCCGCGATGAAGCGTGGCCTTAAGTTGTCTTCTATGAAAAAGAAAGGGCGACTTGCCAAAAAATCTTCTGCCAAACGATTTGCCAAAAAGATCAAAAAAGCTGGCTACAAAATCGCCTCCAAAAAATTCAAAAGCACCAAGCGAGCCAAGAAGACAGCAAGGCGCTAAAAATCGATCAGCGTTGCTAATGCCTCGACTGCCTGAGGGCTATCGTTGGGCAGGCGCGCCACGCGATACTCCTTGAAACCTAGCTTCTGGGCAACCTCTCGATACTGTTCATGAAGCTCATAGAGTGTCTCAAGATTATCGATTGTAAAGGCAATAGGAAAGATCACAACCTTATTTGTGAATGGGCGAATCTGACGCAGCTTCTCTTCTAAGGATGGCTCTAACCACTTCATTGGTCCAACTTTTGATTGGTACGCAAGATGGGTGCGACGAAAAGTGATCCCGCGCTCTTGAAGAATTTTTCGAAGATGCCACAGATGGAACTTGAGGTGTCGCTGATAAGGATCACCTTTGTCGATCACTTTTTGGGGCAGACCATGCGCTGAAAAGATCAGATCATATTCACGCGCTTTGTCTTGATTGAGTGCTTGCATGATCAGATCGATAATAAGCTCATTATAAGGACGATGATCATAAAACTTCTTGACCACCTTTGTTTTGCCACGAAAGCCTGCCTGACTTAGAGCTTGAATGAAATCACGCAAACTTGATTCGGTTGTGGTTGTTGAGTATTGTGGATAAAGGGGTAATAACAACAGATCATCAACCCCTTGCGCTACAAGCTCTTTGGCAGCCACATCGGCAAAGGGGGGCGAGTAGCGCATTGCAATCCAGACTGGCAAACCAACTTTTTGGGCAAGTTTTTCGGCTAAAGACTCCATGATACCAACCAACGGCGAAGAACCCCCAATTGCCTCATAATGGTGCCAGGCTCCATCGAGCCGCCGCCAGACAATAAACTTCGCCAACCATTTGCGTACAAATGGTGGCGCTGCAATAATCGCTGGATCGTTAAACATATTGGTTAAAAAGAGGCGAAACTCCTCTTTATCCCTAGGACCACCCATATTCAATAAAACAACACCTTTCACCCTATCCCCTTTTGAATCAAATCTAATAACTCTCTTGGATGATTAATTGGATGATCATACGATGAAACCTCGGGCGTATACCCCCATTTGGCTAGAACACCTTGTACACCTGCGGCTCGTGCTGCTTTCATATCCTTGATACTATCACCCACCATAAAGCTTGCCACCTTTGGGCGATGATCGGCCAAGATTGCCTGTAACATATCAGGAGCTGGTTTACTTGCCGCCACATCATTATAGCCAAGAATATGGGTAAAGTACTCCCCGATACCAACATGATCGATCATTTTGCGTGCAAAACGGCTCGAGGCATTTGTTGCAACTGCCATCATCGCACCACTTCGACGAATCTCTTCAAGCAGATCGCCAATCCCATCATACAACACCAACTCCTGTGTACAGATCTCCCAATAGATCCCCTCAAATAATTCGCGATCACGCGCTGTGTACTCATCAACACCATAAAAATAGCGCGCAGCACTAATCGTCTCATCATTGATGACACGAACCACCTCATCTGAGCTCACAGGCTCCAAGGAGCGAGAGGCGCGCACAAAATTAATCGCACGCGTAATCCCTACACGCGAATCCAAAAGCGTGCCATCCATATCAAAAATGATACTTATCCCCATTGCCCCCTATGCATCCCTATCTAAACTCATGTGGCGCCATTATACCCTATTTTGGCTATCATCACTTAAAAAGCAATTCTAAGCAAATCATTAACCAACGCCATGCTATAATCCTTTCACTTTTTATAAAGGGGATCGTGTGCGTCGTGCTATTGACAAACTTGTCCGCGCTGGATTACTTAAAACAATTCATGATGAGGTTGATATTGAGTTAGAGATGGCCCATCTTGCCTATCTCGAAGCCAAAAAAGAGCACCCTCAAGCCCTTCTCTTCACAGCCCCCATCAGCCGCCGCCAAGGCAAAAAATTTACAACCCCCGTCCTCATGAACCTCTTTGGCTCAAAAGAGGCGACCGAACTACTCTTTGGACGCAGCATCGAGAGTGTGGCAAGTGAGATTAGAGAGCTTTTGCACCTCAAGCCTCCCGCGACACTATCAGATAAACTGGGGATGTTTGCCCGTCTATTTCATCTTAAGTCGATCTTTCCCAAACATCTTAAAAAACGGGGTGCCTGCCAAGAGATCATCTGGCAAGATGATCAAGTAGATCTAACAAGGCTTCCTATCCTCACCACATGGCCCAAGGATGGAGGTCCCTTTATCACTATGGGGCAAACCTACACCCAAAGCCTTGATGGGTCGATGAAGAATGTGGGTATGTATCGGCTGCAACTCTTTGGCCCAAGACGCCTGGGGCTTCACTGGCAAATCCATAAAGACTCCAACCACTTTTTTCATGCCTACAAAAAAGCGGGCCAAAAGATGCCTGTGGCCATCGCCCTGGGGGGTGATCCCCTCTATACCTGGTGCGCCACCGCCCCGATGCCGCTGGGTATTTTTGAGCTTTTGCTTTATGGATTGATTACCAAAAAACCGGTGCGGATGGTCCCCTGCCTGACTGTCCCTTTAGAGGTTCCTGAAGATGCTGATATTGTTATTGAAGGATGGGTTGATCCTGAGGTGTTTGCGATCGAAGGTCCTTTTGGCGATCACACAGGATACTATACCCCCCAAGAGCCCTACCCCGTCCTTGAGGTTTCCGCACTCACAATGAAAGAAGGGGCGATCTATCCGGCAACTGTTGTGGGTAAACCCCCCATCGAGGATAAATATATGGGGTGGGCAACGGAGCGAATCTTTTTGCCTCTTTTGCAAACCAACGCCCCCCAGCTATTAGACTATCGTATGCCTGAAAATGGGGTCTTTCACAATCTAATCCTAGCCAAAATTGACCCCCTCTATCCTGGCCATGCCCAGCAGATCATGCACGCCTTTTGGGGTGTTGGGCAGATGAGCTTTGTCAAGCATGCGATCTTTGTCGGACCCGATGCTCCTGATCTTACTGACAACACCGCCATCGCCTACTATATCGCCAATCGACTCTCACCCGAGCGCCTTTTAATTACCAGCGGCATTATCGATGCCCTTGATCATGCAAGCCCTGCTACCCTTGTTGGCGGCAAGCTGGGGGTCGATGCCACTGGGGAAGTGGTTGAGAAAAAAGTTAAATCCATCAGCGACGAGGCGCTTTTGGCACTGATGCATGAGCGCTACCAAGGTATCAGGGGTGTGCGAACCTACCTCGCTGACTCGGCCAATCCTATTACCGTCATCGCCCTTGATAAACATGAACCAGTCTCTAAGCTCTTTGAGAAGCTTGTCCCCTTAGCTGAATACCTCGCTGTTGTTGTTGTTGTCGATGCTCACAAAAACTCTCTTGTGTATCCTTATATGCTCTTATGGCGTGTTGTCAATAATATCGATGCCCTGCGCGATATCAAAACAACGCCTTTTATTGCCATCGATGCCACAGATAAGGGGGCGATTGATGGTTACATACGAGAGTGGCCTGAGGATACTAATTGCGATCGTCAAACGCTCGAGGAGCTCAAAAAACGAGGGCTTATCGATTTTGACGAACAATTTTTACAACAATGGGGGATTGTGCCCCCTCATAACTAAAAGAGAACGCTTGAGAGTCGGCGTCGATACTCAACCGTGAGTGGATCGCGATCACCAAGGCGGGCAAAAATCGAAAGCATCGCCTTGCGCGCGGCATCATCTTTGTAGGAGCGATCTTTGGCGACCGCTTGAACAAAGGCCTCAAGAGCCTCTCGCCACTCACGCTTGAGCGCATGACAGCATCCTTGTTGATAAAGGCGAGCTACCTCACTACTACCCTCCTCTTGACACCCTTCCTTAAACGCAAGGATATCAAGTCGCGCCTGAGCTTGAGAATAGAGAGGATCAACGCGACTAACACGCCCCAAAAGCTCCTTCGCCCATGCTTCATCTTGCATCTCTAAAGCAAAATCGGCCGCAGCAATCAATACCTCTGCATTTTGGGGATAGCTCGCCACAAGCTTCTCAAAGGCCTTTTTCGCCTTGTCAATCTCTTCGCGAAGAGCTAACGCCTTTGCCTCCTCGATCGCTCTTGTGATGTTGCTTTTAGCATATTTGGAGAGAATGGTACGCACTTGAGATTCAGGAAGAGCCCCGGTAAAACTATCAATCACCTTGCCATCTTTAAAGAATCGAACATCAGGGATGCCGCGTACTTGAAAACGACTTGCAAGCTCGGGATAGGTTTCGGTATTAACTTTTGCAAGCTTCACCCCAAACTCATCGCACACCTTCTCAAGAATAGGACCCAACATACGACAAGGACCACACCAAGGGGCCCAGAAATCAACAACAACAAGCTCGTTATAGGAGGCATTGATCACTTCTTCGTCAAATGTTTCAGGTCGAATATCCATTGCGACTCCTAATAAAAGTTTTTTGGTTCGTTTATTATAGCCCCTTAAACCTTACAAAAAGTTGAGTCTTAGACACTCAATCTTTCTTATCATCATCGCTAAAATAGAGTGTCACGCGGGGGTGTTGAGGTTTGATTCTTTAATTGTGCAAAAAGTTGGGCGGCGCGCTTTGAGGCGTTGGAAGCCGCCATCAACGGGCGAGGATAGTTGGGTAGTTTGGTAGAAAGAAAGTACTCTTCGTTATGCAATAGCTTGGCTGGAACCATCTTTAGCTCCGGGACCCACTGCTTGATATAGTACCCTTCAGGATCAAACTTGGCCGCTTGAAGCCATGGGTTGAAGGTTCGAAAAAAGGGCTGAGCATCCGCTCCCGTTCCTGCCGCCCACTGCCAGTTACCAACATTACTTGCGGCATCATAATCGATTAAATGCTTAGCAAAAAAGGCCTCCCCCCACCGCCAATCCACAAGAAGGTATTTGGTTAGCACGCTTGCTACAACCATGCGCACGCGATTGTGCATCCATCCAGTAGCCATAAGCTGGCGCATCCCAGCATCCACAATCGGCCAGCCTGTCTGCCCCTCGCACCAGCGCCTAAAAACCTCCTCGTTATTCTCCCACGGAATCTTTAAAGGCTGAAAGTTCTCCTCTTCACTTCTTGGGAAATGGTAGAGTAGCTGCGCAAAAAAATCCCGCCATAATAGCTCCCCAACAAAAAGCTTAGCCCCCTGCTCCAAGGCCTTTTTGGCCATTGTTTTTACGCTGATCGTTCCAAAACGAAGGTGAACCCCCATCGATGAGGTGGCCCCAAGGGCTGGATAGTCCCGCTTAGTCGCATACGCACTTAAGTTTGAGGCCACAAATGACTCCCACTGCGCCTGAGGATCACTCCACTCTATCGACGCTTGAAAGCCTATCGCCTCAAGCTCTCGAGGTAGCTGCTTCCATGCACCATGCTCAAAAAGGTGAAGTGAGGCGTAGTCAAAGGGCACAAGGCGTACCTTGGCCGGTTTTTGAGGGATAAACCGCTCATCATGAAGCCACTTCAAGGCCTGCTTGGCATAGGGTGTATAGATTCTGTAGGGGGTATGATCACTTTTTACAATCTCATCGAATCTAAAAAGATAGCTATCATAAAAGCGGCGCAAAGGTAGAATCCTTTCAACCGCGCTATCGCGCTCTATAGCATAGCGATCATAATCACACGAAGCCAAAATCTCATCAAACCCCTCCCTCGCAAGTCTCTTAAACACCTCAACGGGTGGGGCATAAAAGAGGGCAAGATCAAGACCTATTAGCTGCAACTTTTCTTTTAGATGCGTTAGCGCACTCCAGATAAAACCAACCCGCCTATCCTTTGGATCAAGCCCTACAAGCAGCGCCGGATCAAAGATAAATAACGGCAACACCTCGCCCTGAGCGTGGGCTAAGATCGCACTATCCTCTATCCGTAGATCCCGACGAAACCAAAGTAGCTGGCGCACGATGTTTTATACTTACCCTAAGAGTCTTGGCTAAATCGACCAATCGCGCAGGAGACAAAACTTTTTGCCTGCGCTACCTTCTCCTCAACAAACCCCATCGCCTCACCCACAACCGGATAGCCAAGCGATTTTAATAGCTCACGCACGCGCTCCATCTGCTCTTCGTTTGCCTTGAGTGTCACCGTCTTGGCCACAACATCGACCTCAACCTCTTCAAACTCCTCAGATAGACGCTTTGTAATCGTATTGGCACACCCGCCACACTTTAAGTTCTGCACATAAACTCTCTGTTTCATAAAGCCTCCTTGATCATTGCTTTAAGTTCAGTACCTGAGAGCATCTCCTCTTCCAATAGCCGCAGCGCAACCTTTTCAATCAATGGCCGATGCAACTCAACCAACATTCGTGTCCTCTCTTGCGCCTCTTTTAGCCAAACAACTACTCGCTCTTCAATCTTACGACGCAAGAAAAGGTGATCAACAGTCACCACAGCATCGATATTCACTGCCCCTAAGACCTCATCCATGCCTAATCTTGAGACAGCCTGATAGGCCAAAGCAGTTGCCGCCGCCAAATCGCTTGAGGCCCCAGAGTCAAGCCCATGCTCACCTTCAAGCAACAGACGAATCTCGCGCCCTGCTAACAAAACGCAAAGATTATTTTCGATCTCTTTTTTATCGATATTGGCAATATGATCAGGCTGATCATAGGAAACAAATCCTAACGCTTCGGCTCTGGGGGCAATGGTTACTTGCTCAATCGCCACATCTGGCAGCAAAAGCACCGAAAGAACCGCATGAGCTGCTTCATGCCATGCCGTCAAACGACGATCAGCCTCAAAGTGTTTAATGCGATGTTGCTCGATTCTCTCGCCATATTTGATCATATTAATCGCATCAATAAGGATCGCTTCACTGATTTTATCGCGCTTCGCACCAATCGCCTCCCGCCCAGCAACAATACCGATGCGCTCAAGATCATACCCACTCATCCCAGAGGTATAGGCCACTACGCGCTCGACTTTGATCTCTTCATGGGGCGCCTCGAGGATCTTTTCAACAAAGTAGCGCCTTGCCTCGGCATCCAAGGGTGGAACCTCGACAAAAAGATCGATCTTGCCCGCTGCTAAGAGGGATGCTGGAACCTCATCTTTTTCTCGTGCTGTCGCGATGACAAAAAGAGGGCGCAGCAACCCCTCACTTAACTCAATTTGCCGCACAATCTCTTCTACGGGTACACTCGTTACTACCCCCTCAACAACCCCCTTTGTATCTATCTCATCCAAAATAACAATAGCAGGCGCAGCCTCTTTGGCTCTCTGAAATGCCTGGGCAACCAGTGTCGTATCAAAAAGTTGCGCCCCCTTAAGCATCACAAACCCCACCCCAGCCTCATAGGCAAATGCCTGAGCCAACAGGGTCTTTCCCATCCCAGCCGGACCATAAAGAAGAAGGCCTCTTGGTGTAGAGAGGTGAAACTTCGCAAGTTCATTGGGTGATTGAAGAAGCAAGAGAATCTTCTCTAACGCCCTTTTAACCCCCGCCTGCCCAGCAACACCAGCAAAACCAGATGCCGCATACTCAAGGGTCACCCCCTCATCAGGACGCCCCAACGGCTCAGCCAACAGGCGTGACAACGAAAGACGCAACTCGCCCTCCACTACACGCACCTGCCATTTGGGGGTAATCAGATGGCGGCGCAGTCTTGAGAGCTCCTCTTCGCTTCCTCTAAACTTCCCTAAATCAGCCGCCAGCGCTCGCCCTGCGCCAACGCGCACACGAACAATCTCTTCATTCTTGCGCAAGGCCGCGAGGATAGGATCAAGAAGAAGGCGTGAAAGATTATGGACAACCTGCTTCGCATTGATATAAGGAGAAAGAGAGAGGATCAATGCTTTGGTCAGTAGCTCAGGACGCACCAGCGTACATGCTACCCCCATCGCCTCAATCTCCTCTTGCGTGCGGCGAAGTGCAGCCGAAGCAATCTCTTCAAGCGCCGCGAACGAAAGTCGCGAAAAGATGATCATCGGATATTCAGCTAATCGTGTAAGAAGCTCGGGGGCCACCATGGGCTGGGGTGTCTGATAGAGCATTTTTTGTTGCTTTGCAATCGCCTCAAGCAACATCATTTCAGCGCGCAAATGCCCTTGTCGCCACTGTAACCAAAAATCATCCGAAAGGTAGAGCTCACGCCCCAGAGTCGTTGCAAACAAAAGCGCCATCTGACCAAAAGGAGAGTTCTCTGACCAAAGAAACTCCGCCAGGGCAACTTGAACCTGCACATCACTCTTTTCAATCTCATCAAAAATGATAACCCCCTTGGGGCAGCGAGTGGCAAACAACGCTAACTCCCCCTCTGGGCCAATGAGTTGTGTGGCCGATTCTAAGGTCGTATATTGCGCCATCGCCACCACCTTAAAGCCCTCAAAATAGCCGCTATCTTTGGCCAAAACCCGCGCCGTCAACCCTTTACCAACAAGATCGGGCCCTACAAAAAGCGCACTAAAGGGCGTTACCACCCCCTCCTTGCTACAGCGCAACAACCACGCCCCGAGACTTTGAACAAGATGTGAAAGCGCCTCTTCTTGCCCTACGACCTTGGCTGAAAGCGTCGCTTGTAGCTGCGATAGCCGCTCCATCAGCTCTTGCATCATCCCTCCTGTCGGGTTTTAGGGATTATATCGAAATTTCAACTTAACTCCAAACTCAAAAAAAACCAAAAAGGGGGTCACACTGACCCCTTTTTTGGTTTTGTGTCTTGTCACAGCGATCAGTCGCGGAACTGATCGCGTATTGCGATAAAAGCGTCGAGATTGTCAAGGAAGAGATCGATGAGGCGAGGATCAAAATGTCGTCCTCGCTCACGATGCAAAAAATCGAGAATCTCCTCGAGTGGCCACCCCTTCTTATAAGACCGATCACTTCCCAGGGCATCAAAGACATCAGCAATGGCGCAGATACGGCCATAGATATGGATCTCTTCACCACGAAGCCCCTGCGGATATCCACTACCATCCCACTTCTCATGGTGCTGATAGGCAATAATGGCCGCTGCCCTTAAGATATCACGTTCACTTCCAGACAACACATTATAGCCAAAGGTGGCATGCTGCCTCATCATCTCTAGCTCTTCATCCGTAAAACGCCCTGCTTAAGTAAAACATCATCGGGTATAGCGACCTTACCAATATCATGCATCGGGGCAGCCGCATAGAGCACATCGCACTCTTTGGTACTCAATCCAGCAAGCTCTCCTAACAGCTTGGCATATTCAGCAACACGGCGCACATGGTGACCTGTCTCCTTGTTGCGCATCTCTGCGATCTCACCCATCCGATAGATGATCTCTCGCAGTGTTGCCTCAAGTTCTTCATGAAGCTCAACAACAGAGGTTACATCGCGGCGTATCCATAGAAACTCCTCGATCTCACCTTCACTATTTCTAATAGGAACAATCACAGTATCCAACCAGATGGTTCGGCTATCTTTGGTACGATTTTTGACTAGCCCTTGCCAGCTTTGGCCTCCTTGGATGGTCTACCAAATCTGCTCACAAAATTTATTGTCATTGTCAGGATGGCGTAGGATATTATGGTCTTTCCAAGCACCTCAAAGAGCGTGTAGCCCGTTACTTCAGTAAACCTTTCATTGACAAAAATAATCGTTCCCTCTCTGTCGGTACGAGAGAGAATCGTACTTTCATTAATCGCGCACTCATATCTCTTTGGTGCGAGCAACACTCTCTTTATACCCCTCACGGGTGAATTCAAGCTCGGATGCGAGCTTTTGGCGTAGCATCTCGATCTCTGTAATATCGGTACGGATGCCAATAAACTCGATGATCTTCCCTTCATTATCAACAATCGGATTTATTGTTGTATCAACGATGTAGGTATGGCCATCTTTGGCACGGTTTTTAATAATTCCTCGCCATGGCTTCCCGGCTTTGATTGTTGACCACATCTCTTCAAAAACCTCTTTGGGCATCTGGGGATGGCGAACGATATTGTGTGGATGACCAATGAGCTCCTCTTGAGTGTACCCCGATATGTCGCAAAATTTCTGGTTAGCGTAGGTAATGATTCCATCTGGATCGGTTTTGGAGACAATCGTGCTTCGATCAATCGCCGCCTTATATTCATTGGCAATATGGTAAGTCTGAGCAATCTCACGATTTTGACGATAGTAATCGACCCAAAAATCGACTTTTAACAAGATCTCTTCGGCAACATAGGGCTTGCGGATAAAGTCGGCAGCTCCTAACTTATAGCTTCGGCTAACAATATCAGCATCGGATGAACCAGAGAGAACGATCACAGGAAGAAGGGCAAGGCGGGGAAGGGCTTTGATTTTGGCTAGAATCTCGAGTCCGTGGATATCAGGAAGCTCCATATCGGTGATAACCAAGCTGACTTTTTGAGATCGAAGAAGCTCCAGCCCCTCTCCTCCCGTAGCAGCCAAAAGGATACGGTAGCGTCTGGGGGCCAAGAGAGCTTGCATGTGACGACGAACCATCATCGAATCTTCGATCACCAGGATCGTTGCTTCAGCATTGTGCAAAAGCCTCTCCATGAGACCATTGAGCGACTGTACTAATCCGCCCCCTAAATTCTCCTTATGCCAGTAATCGACAATCCCAAGACGAAAGAGATCTTCGCGGCGCTGCCTGTCGTTACTACCCGTCAAAACAACAATGGGAATCGCGGTGTGGCGATGCATCTCCTCAACAAGAATGTCACCTTCACCATCAGGAAGATTAAGATCGAGAATGATAACATCGTAGTCTTCACTACTCACAAATGTCAACGCTTCGTTGAGTGTAAAAACCTGCGAGCACTGGTGACCATATTTAGTCAGTTCAGAGGCGAGATAGTTGTTGACGAGTTTTGAATCCTCAACAATCAATACCTTCATCCGCCTTGCTCCATTGTTGCCCTTATTGTGCAGTTTTTTATGGTGATCAGTCTTGAATTATGCTCAAATATTTGCTATCATTGTAGTCACTTTATTCTTAAATAAAAAGGGATGGCGCTGAGTAAAGAGAGAATTGCCATCTTTATCGATGCGGAAAATGTAGCGGGATGGATCAAAAGAGGTGGGGTCGAAGAGCTTCTTGAAGAGCTTAGCTCCATCGGTCATACGATTGTCAGGCGTGCCTATGGCGTTTGGAGTCGTGGTGAATTGGCGATCTGGCAGAGTGAGCTCAATCGCCTGGGCTTTGAACTCATCCACTGCTACCATCCTGTGAGTGGCAAAAATGCCTCCGATATTCAGATGGTTGTCGATGTGATGGAGTATGTCTCGCGCATCGAAGAGATCGGGTGGTTTGCCTTAGCCACAGGTGATTCGGACTTCTCTCCTTTGTTTCGTAGACTTCGAGAGCTTGGCAAAGAGGTTGTAGGTATTGGGCCGCGCTCCCCTCTTTCAGAGAGCGTCAAGAGCTCGTGTAGCCGCTATATCTATACCGACACCAAAGCTGATGAACAAAACAAGGAGCAGCGCCTCAGCGACTTTGATGATGCCCTTGAAACACTTGACAAGATCCTTGAGGATGTTGAGGAGCCGATCCATATTAGCCTTCTTAAGCAGCGGATGATGACGATTGACAGCGCTTTTAGCGAGAAACGACTCGGCTTTAAGTCATTTTACGATTTTCTTCAAGCAACCAACCTCGTACGCCTCTTTAATATCAACGACCATACCTGGATGGCCGAACCTCTATCAGAAGCATCCTCATCCGAGCCCCCGCACACCAAAGCCCCCAGCAAAAGCAGTGTTGAGACCTACCAGGCGATCTTGCGACAAGCCGGCGTACGACTTGCTCCTAAGGCAACACTTCTTTCAATCTGGCGAATACTGCGTGGCCTTAGCGCCCCGTCGCGAGATGCGCTTGCTTTGCGTGTGGTTGAACAAGCAGATGAGCATCTTTCACTTCCGGATGTGCGCAAAGTGATCTCTCTTTTTTCAAAAGCACGAGCCTTTATCGTCAAAGGAGAGGGGAATAAAACAAGCTGGGAGATTGACCGTTCGCTCAAAGAAGAGGAGTTACTGCGAACACTCGATAGCGAGATAGCGTTTCAATTGATGCAAAAAGGCAAGCTCAGTGCCGCGACAATCGACAAAAAAGCGCTTGCAGAGCTTCTTTATGGCAACTATGATTCCCAGAGTCTCGAAGCTCTCATCAACAGCAGGTAAGATCAACTACAATAGGATCAGCCATTTTTCGCTATTGCTCGACTGTGACACGACATTTTTTTAAATTCTTTCTTTCAAAAACATCGATCTATAGCGCCAACCATCCGACGACAAAAAATGCTGAGCCCTTTTTGAACATTTACTTATGCTGATAAAAAATCGGTCTAAGCGGTGCAAAATAACGGGTATGTGTTACTTGTAGTAACATAAATACCTCTCGATGGGTCTTTTCAAAAAAAAAAAAAAAAAAAAATGTTATCCGTCATTTCGCACCCCCTAAATCGATTTTTTTATCAGGTAGATAGAAGTGCCAATAGGCACTGCCCAGCAGATCAAGGAGATTTTGTTTCTCTCAAGTAGATTGGCAATAGTGCATTGATTAAG
>JAINCO010000096.1:0-23301 GCA_036574095.1 Campylobacterales bacterium
AAGCACCACAGGTAGGATTAGAGACAACCGCGCCCGCCTCGACAAAGATCTCCATCAATCCCTCTTTTTGCGCCTGAAGCGCGATCTTTTGTGTAGCAGGAGTAATAATCAAGCGCGTATGGCGCGCAACCTTGCGCCCTTTGAGAATTTGGGCAGCCATACGAAGATCAGAAAGACGACCATTCGTACAACTACCAATAAAGGCTTGATCGATTTTAATCTGATCAGCTACTGCTTGCGAAAGTGGTTTGCCGTTAGAGGGAAGATATGGATAGGCGATGATGGGCTCTAAGGTCGAGACATCAATCTCAATAACCTCACAGTAGTTGGCATCAGGATCGCTATAATGGATTTTGGGTGGGCGCGCTAGGTTTTTATCAGCTAAAAAGGCACGCGTTATCTCATCAACAGCAATGATGCCATTTTTGGCACCTGCTTCAATGGCCATATTACAGAGGCTAAAGCGATCATCCATCGGCAGATTTGCAATCGTATCTCCCGTAAACTCCAGCGCTTTATAGAGTGCCCCATCAACACCAATGCGTCGAATCACCTCAAGGATCAGATCTTTGCCATAAACATGAGGGGGCAACTTGCCTGTAAAAACAACCTTGATCGTCTCAGGTACCTTAAACCAGTTCTCTCCGGTAATCATCGTAAAGGCCAAATCGGTCGAGCCCATCCCTGTGGCAAAGGCTCCCAGAGCACCGTGGGTGCAGGTGTGGCTATCAGCACCAATAATAACATCACCAGGTACCACCAGCCCTTTTTCAGGCAACAAAGCATGCTCGATGCCCATATCTTTTTCATCAAAAAAGTAGGGCATATCCTGCTCATAAGCAAAATCGCGACTAATTTTACATTGATTAGCACTTGCGATATCTTTAGCCGGAACAAAGTGGTCAAGGACAATCGCAAACCCCTCAGGATTGGCCAGCTTCTTGGCGCCACTATCGCGAAAAGCCTTAATACTAATCGGGGTTGTGATGTCGTTACCAATCGTCATATCGACCTTGACGCGCACGATCTCACCCGCCTTCACCGGCCTCCCTGCATGTTCACTAAAGATCTTTTCGGTAATCGTCTGTCCCATACTCTACTCCCCAAAATTCTGGGATAATTGTACCACAGAGGGGCTTGCGGCGGGCTAATCAACTCTCAATTCCATATTTAGCCCCATAATTCTCAACAACAAAATCGATATCTTTATCGCCACGTCCGGAGAGATTGACGAGGATTGAGCCGCTATTACCAGAAGCGGCTAGCTTGAATGCATACGCTAGCGCATGGGAGGATTCAATGGCAGGAATGATACCTTCGCGTCGCGAAAGCTCAAAAAAGGCATCGATTGCTTCGCTATCAAAAATCGTCGTGTAATTGACGCGGCCGATATCTTTGAGGTAAGCATGTTGGGGTCCAACCGAAGGATAGTCCAGACCACTAGCAACCGAATAGACCTCTTGTGGCTCCCCATTCTCATCTTTGAGCATATAGGATTTAAAGCCATGCATTACACCAACGCTGCCTTGCGAAATCGTTGCTGCATGTTCGCCAGGGATCTCAAGGCTTCGTCCTGCGGGCTCAACGCCATGTAGTTTGACTGAGGCATCATCTAAAAAAGCGGTAAAGATTCCTATCGCATTACTACCACCACCGACACAGGCGACAACATTGCCTGGAAGTGAACCTGTCATCTCTAAAAACTGTTCGCGAGCTTCATTGCCCACGATCGACTGAAAATCGCGCACCATCATCGGAAAAGGATGAGGACCCACGACCGAGCCAATTGCATAAAACTGATTGACAGGATCCTTAAGATAGGCCTCAAATGCTGCATCAACCGCCTCCTTGAGTGTCTTTCGCCCATGTGTTGCCGGGATAACGCGCGCGCCCAGGATTTTCATGCGCACGACATTAGGATGCTCTTTTGCGATATCGACCTCGCCCATGTAGATATCACACTCAAGCCCTACAAGAGCGGCCGCGGTCGCTAAGGCAACACCATGCTGCCCGGCACCCGTTTCAGCAATGAGCTTCTTCTTACCCATCCGCTTAGCCAAGAGTGCTTCGCCCAGGGTATGGTTGATCTTGTGAGCGCCCGTATGATTGAGATCTTCGCGTTTAAGATAGATCGGAGCACCATAATGGGCGCTCAGATTTTTGGCATGATAGATCGGACTAGGGCGTCCGACATAGTGTTTGTAGAGGTAGGCTAACTCTTCGCGAAAGGTTGGATCTTGCTTGATCTCTTGATAAGCAGCCGTGATCTCATCCATGATCGTTTGTAGCTGCGGAGGGATAAACGATCCACCATACTCACCAAAGTAGCCTCGAGAATCGGGCATTGCACAATCAAAACTGTTAGTTGCCATCACTGCTCCTTCTTTTTTGAGCAATCATAGCACAACCGCTCTGAAACTTATTGTGCGATCCAGGGTCGTAGGAGATTGATTGGGGCCTAAGCAAGTGGTCGGGGTAAGAGGATTCGAACCTCCGGCCTCGTCGTCCCGAACGACGCGCGCTAACCAGACTGCGCTATACCCCGAAGGAGAAAAGTTTAACACACGAGGACTTAAAAACGCCCGCATAAGGAGCAAAGCAGATGAGTTAGTCTATAATCTCCTCTATGAAACACTGGATGCTTGAACGATTGGCCGCACGATGGCAAGAGTTTAAGATGGTTCGCTTGGCCGTGCGCCTTGATGACCACCTCTTGCGCCTTGACTTCGATGGAGGTAGCTATGGCGTTGATTTGACACGGGGTAACGCTCTTATCTACCCGCTTGAAGAAAGGATAACAACAAAACGCTACCGCGCACCTTTTGATCAAATGTTGGCTAAGCGACTAACAAAAGCGCGCATTCTTAATGTATCGTGCGACCCACATGATCGTATCTTAAGAGTGACAGTAGAAAGTCAGCAAGGCTACAAAGCCCACACAACAACACTCCAATTAGAGCTAACGGGGCGCCATACGAATGCCATTCTGCTTGATGAATCCAATCGCGTCCTGGAGGCGTGGCGTCATATCTCTGCTGATGTATCGAGTAGGCCTGTGCGTATCGGGATGGTCCTTCAGCCCCTCACACCTCGTCTACTCCATGAATCGCCACCAACAGATGAGCGAAGTATCGATGAGATCTTGCGCGATGAACAGCGCCGACGGGATGCGTTGTTGCTTGAGCGACTTAAAGCAAGCCACTGCGCCCAGCTTACCAAGCGCCTCGAGACAATTGAGCGCGAATACCAGGCCCTGCCACAAAGCGATGCTCTCTTTGCCCAAGCTGACAAGCTAAGCACGATCGGTCAACTACTGTTAGCTAACCTGCACTTACTCAAACCCTATCAACGGCGTGTTGAACTCGAAGATTTTGACGGCAAACGAGTTACGATCGATCTTCCTGAGCTACCCTCAATCACTCAACTGCCTGAATGGTTTTTTCATCGCGCGCGCAAACTTCGCCAAAAGGCCAAGGGGGTCCATCTTGAAGAGGCTAACCTCAAAGGGCTTGCCGATTTTACCCGCCGACTCCTCGCAGCTACACGCAATGCCTCATCCCCTGGAGAATTGGCTCTTCTTTTTCCTGCGCGCGAAACCACCCCCAAAGAGCTACAACCTCATGTCGGCGAGGTTGCCCACTTTCTTATCGAAGGCGAGCGGGTGTTGATTGGACGCAACGAACGAGGCAACGCCTATCTACTAAAAACAGCGCGGGCGGGAGATCTATGGATGCACCTTAAAGATCGTCCATCAGCTCACCTCATCATCCCAACAAACAAGAAGTCACTACCCAAATCGCTACTTTATGAGGCGGCCAAATTGCTTGTTTCCCTCTCTGTTGATCAAGCTGGAAGCTATTTGGTCGATTATACACATAGACGCTATGTCCGTCCGCAAGAGGGAGCTCAAGTCCTCTATACCCATCATAAAACACTCAAAATCACCAAGGGGAGATAAATGGCAGCTATATCGGGGTTAGGGAATGCCATCTATATCAATCAAAATATGCCAGCCATCGCCCATCCTCATCAAGAGGCGATTGCGCGTTCAACCTTTCAGGTGATGGTCAATCAAGAGATTTTCAAAAATAAAGAAGAGACTATCGAGGAGACGCGCCCTACCGAGATGACCAGCGCGATTAACCCCGAAACACATGGGGGTTCAGGAGGCGGTAGCGAGCGCAAACCCAGTAAGCGCCCTGCTCAAGAAGAGCCAGAGGAGCAGCACCACGCCAGTGATCGTACGCATCTTATCGACCTTCATGTTTAGATTATTCTAAGGATTGCTATGACGCAACGCATTGTTACCGCGATCGCTCTTTTGCTGCTTGTCGCATTGATTGGATGGGCTGATAATCTCTATCTAACTTGGGCTTTTTTGGGTATCACTTTTCTGATTGCCTTCAACGAGGCGATGGCTCTTTTTAGGCTCAAAAGTAATAGCCCCTACTTCTTTGCCCTCTTGCTATGGATCGGTGCCCTCTTTTACCGCAATCCTGACGATTTAATTGTTGTTGCGGCTCTCTTTTTTGGGGCTCTGCTTGCCTATCATGGCAAATCAAGCGAAAAGCATGGCCTCTATCGCCGCCTCTTTTTGCCATGGCTTTATCCAACTGCCTCATTTCTCTTTCTTTTTACCCTCTATCGCGATTATGGCATGATTGCGCTTGGTTGGCTGTTGGCTGTTGTTGCTTTGACAGACACCTTTGCCTTTGTTGTTGGCAAGCTCATCGGGCGCACACCCTTCTCCCCCTCATCTCCCAATAAAAGTCTTGAGGGAGTCATCGGGGGTATCTTGGTTGGCACAGCAGGTGGCGCGCTTGTAGGAATGGAGATTTTGCCTCTAAGCTTAGCCCTGATTATCTCATTCATGACGGCTATCGCGTCGGTCTTTGGCGATCTTTTTGAATCTTATCTTAAACGCGATGCCGGCGTCAAAGATAGTGGAAAGATCCTTCCAGGACACGGGGGCGTGCTTGATCGTGTCGATGGCTATCTCTTTGCTGCCCCCATATTGGCTATTTTACTGCGAGGTATCGTATGATTCTTTTGGGCTCAACGGGTTCTATAGGTGTCAATACCCTCAATATCGCGCGAGAGTTTGGACTATCTGCTGAGGTTTTAGTAGCCGGCACCAATATGACGCTACTCAAAGAACAGATTGAGGAGTTTCATCCGCGTATTGTTGTTGTTGGCTCACACGAGGCAGCCAAGCAGCTTGGCCCTATTGATGCCAAACTCTTTATCGGCGAAGAGGGGATTTTGGAGGCTCTTAATCTTGCCAAAGGGCGACTGGTTGTCAATGCGTTGGTTGGCTATCTGGGGCTTAAGCCAACACTTGAGGCGATTCGACTGGGCAAAAAAGTGGCCTTAGCCAACAAAGAGTCGCTTGTTGTGGCGGGTCGCTTTATCGATATGACCAAAATCACCCCCATTGATAGTGAACATTTTGCCCTGTGGTACCTGCTGAATGGTCGCCCTGTGAGCAAAATGGTTATTACAGCAAGTGGTGGCCCATTTCGAGATCGCCCCCTTGATGCGCTTCACTCTGTCAGCGTCGATGAGGCCTTAAAACATCCAAATTGGTCGATGGGCCAAAAAATCACCATCGATAGCGCCACGATGACCAACAAGCTTTTTGAGCTTCTTGAGGCGCGCTGGCTCTTTGGACCATCAATCACATACGATGCGATCATCGAGCCTCGCTCACTTGTTCATGCGCTTGTTGAGTTTGTCGATGGCGTTACTACGATGCAACTTTCAGTAGCCGATATGCGCCTGCCAATCGCCTATGCGGTTATTGGAGAGGTCGAAAAACCACTCTTTGGCCATATCGACCTCTTAGAGCTTCAAACTCTGTCGTTTCGCCCTATCGAAACCGCACGATACCCTATCTGGGAGCTTAAAGAGCTGCTATTAGCCCGCCCCGAGCTTGGTGTTGTTGTCAATGCGGCTAATGAGGTAGCCGTTGAAGCATTCTTGCGGCGTCAATGCAGCTTTCTTGATATCTCAAAAACAACGCTAAAAGCCGTCAAAGCATTTGATGATGTGGTCGTGCAGTCACTTGACGATGTTATTGCTATTGATCAAGAGGTACGGAAATTCTGTTTAGCATAATAGGAAGAAGGCGCATTCACGCCTTCAAAGAGTCCCCAAAAGGGGCGTAGATTAGTCGTTATTAGCTACGCTACGCTTTTTGATAATCTCATCAGCGACATTGCGCGGAACCTCTTCATAGTGATCAAACTCCATCGTATAGGTACCACGCCCCTGCGTCATCGATCGGATATCGGTTGAATAACCAAACATCTCTGACAGAGGAACCATCGCCGTCACAACCTTGGTGCCCATGCGGTCATCCATGCTCTGCACCTGACCGCGGCGGCGGTTTAGGTCACCGATCACATCGCCCATATACTCTTCGGGCATCTCGCACTCAACTTTCATCACAGGCTCAAGCAGGTAGCCGCCAGCTTTTCGCACCGCCTCTTTGAAACACATCGAGGCAGCAATTTTGAAGGCCATTTCTGATGAGTCAACCTCGTGGTAGGAACCAAAGTAGAGTCTAGCCCTAAAGTCAACAACTGGATAACCTGCGATAACGCCAAGACTCATTGCCTCGCGAATACCCTTCTCGACAGCAGGAATATACTCTTTGGGAATGACACCACCTTTGATCTCATCAACAAACTCAAATCCTTTGCCAGGCTCCAAGGGTTCAAATTCGATGCAAACATGACCATATTGACCGCGTCCGCCCGACTGCTTCGCATATTTGACTTCGTTCTTAACGGCATTGCGAATTGTCTCACGATAGGCAACCTCGGGCTTACCAACTTCAGCTTGGACATTGAATTCGCGTCGCAAGCGATCAACGATAATCTCAAGGTGAAGCTCACCCATACCAGAGATCAGTGTCTGACCGCTCTCTTCATCGGTGGTCACTCGGAAGCTTGGATCCTCTTCGGCAAGCTTCTTAAGAGCCAACGACATCTTCTCTTGATCGGCTTTTGTTTTAGGCTCAATCGCAATCGAGATAACAGGCTCGGGGAACTGCATGCGCTCAAGAATAACAGGCCTACTCTCATCGCACAGTGTATCGCCGGTCAGTGTATCTTTGAGCCCTACAATCGCACCGATATCACCGGCCCAAAGCTCCTTAATCTCTTCGCGCTTATTGGCATGCATTCTAACAATGCGTCCAGCACGCTCTTTTTTGCCTTTAGTTGAGTTATAGACATAACTACCAGCTTCAATGTGACCTGAATAGACACGAATAAAAGCAAGCTGGCCAACGAAGGGGTCGGTCATAATTTTGAATGCCAATGCACTAAAGGGTGCATCATCGCTGCTGGGAACTGAAATAGGCTCATTGGTTTTGGCATCGATTCCTTTGATATTGGCAACCTCTGTAGGAGCAGGAAGGTAGTCAACGATAGCATCAAGCATCGTTTGGACACCTTTGTTTTTAAAGGAGCTACCACAGATCATGGGCATAAATTTCATCTCGCAGCACCCTTTTTTAAGGGCAGCTTTGATCTCCTCCTTAGTAATCTCCTCACCCTCGAGGTACTTCATTGTTAGCTCATCATCAACTTCCGAGATGGTCTCGATCATCTTCTCGCGATACTCTTTAGCTTTCTCGACCAAGTCAGCAGGAATCTCAACGATGTCATATTTTGCACCCATCGTCTCATCATTCCAGATGATCGCTTTCATGTCGATCAAATCAACCACACCTTTAAAGCTATCTTCCGCACCAATAGGAATCTGGATAGGTACAGGAATTGATTTAAGGCGTGTGCGAATCTGATCAGCCACACGGTAAAAATCGGCACCAATGCGGTCCATTTTGTTGACATAGATAATGCGTGGTACGCCATATTTATTGGCCTGGCGCCATACCGTCTCTGACTGGGGCTGAACACCACCAACCGCACAAAAAACTGCTACCGCTCCGTCAAGAACGCGCATTGAGCGTTCAACTTCAATAGTGAAGTCAACGTGGCCCGGGGTGTCAATAATGTTAATCTGAACATCACCCCACTTACATGTCGTAGCAGCCGATGTAATCGTGATACCACGCTCTTTTTCTTGCTCCATCCAGTCCATGGTAGCAGCACCATCGTGAACTTCACCGATTTTGTGAGAGACACCAGTATAAAAGAGAATACGCTCGGTAGTTGTAGTCTTTCCAGCGTCAATATGCGCTGCGATACCGATATTACGGATTTTTGAAAGGGGTTGAGTTCGTGCCATAGTGAATCCTTGTCGCTAAGTCGTGCGTCATAAAGAGAGAATATAGATTTGGCCTCATACGAGGCCGACCGCTTACCAGCGGTAGTGGGCAAAGGCTTTGTTCGCCTCTGCCATGCGGTGAACATCCTCACGTTTTTTGAACGCTGAGCCGCGCTGGTTGGCTGCATCGAGGAGCTCATTGGCAAGACGATCGATCATGCCGCGCTCATTGCGTTTACGGGCAGCCTCAATCAACCAGCGAATCGCCAATGCTTGCTGACGAAATGGGCGAACCTCAACGGGAACCTGATAGGTCGCACCACCAACGCGTCGTGAGCGAACCTCAACGAGAGGCTTAACATTTTCGATCGCTTTTTCAAAAATATCGATCGCTTTCTCTCCGCTTTTGGCTTCAACTTTCGCCAATGCGCCATAGACAATCTTTTCAGCAACACTCTTTTTGCCATCCCACATTAGTTTGTTGACAAACTTAGTAATAGTGGTGTTTCCATAAATCGGATCTGGCAATACATGGCGTACTGGGGCTTTTCTTCTTCTCATTGTTGATCCTTAGAGATTATTTCTTAGCGGCTTTGGGGCGTTTCGCACCATATTTAGAGCGCGATTTAGCTCGCTTAGCAACACCAGCGGTATCAAGAGCTCCACGAATGATGTGATATTTAACACCCGGAAGGTCTTTGACACGACCGCCGCGAATAAGAACAATACTGTGCTCTTGGAGGTTATGTCCCTCACCAGGAATGTAGCTAATAACTTCGAATCCACTTGTTAGGCGAACTTTAGCAACCTTACGAAGAGCCGAGTTAGGCTTTTTTGGTGTTGTCGTATAGACACGGGTGCAGACGCCGCGGCGCTGCGGGCAGCTAACAAGAGCGGGTGATTTTGATTTTTTAACCACCGCTTTACGCTCTTTACGGACCAGCTGATTAATAGTTGGCATTATGGTTTCCTTAAAAGTGAGTATTTCTGCGCGAATAGTACCAAAAAGATCCTTAACTTCATCTGAAATTAAGGATCATCTAAGAGTTAGTCGCGAAGGTGAAGTTGAATCTTTTTGCCTTCGGCGTGATATAGGCCTGTTCCGGCAGGGATTAGGCGACCTAAGATAACATTCTCTTTAAGGTTGTAAAGCCTGTCAATCTTACCTGCTGTACTTGCTTCCGTCAAGACCTTTGTCGTCTCCTGGAAGCTTGCAGCTGCGATAAAACTATCGGAGCTGATTGCCGCGCGTGTGATGCCCAGTAGCACCGGCTGCGCGATGGCAGGCTCACCGCCAAGTCGAATGATACGCTTATTCTCTTCAGCAAACTTACGCTTACTGACCAAATCACCCTCGATAAAGTTCGTATCACCACTATCAACAATCTTCACCTGAGAGAGCATTTGATTGATGATAATCTCCAGGTGTTTGTCACTAATCGCAACACCTTGGCGGCGATAGACCTGTTGAACCTCAGCGATAAGATATTGCTGAAGCGCCTTTTCCCCAAGGATACGCAGAATATCGTGGCTACTGACAAATCCATCCGTCAAGCGCTCGCCCGCATGGACAAACTCTCCCTCGTGAACAAGTATCTGGCGCTCTTTATCAACCAGATACTCGCGGATGATGCCACCCTCGCCTTCGATGATGATCTTTTCTTTGCCACGAATTGCCTTACCGACAGAGACGCGTCCATCAATTTCAGCAACAATTGCCTGATCTTTGGGTTTACGTGCCTCAAAGAGCTCAGAGACACGAGGCAAACCACCCGTAATATCGCGCACCTTGACAAGGGCTTTAGGTGTCTTGGCTAATGTGTCGGCAACCTCAACCTGATCACCGTCACCCACCAAAATAACACTCTTAGGATCCATCACATAGCGAACGACCTCGCCCGATGTTGTCGAAATGACAATCGCAGGTTTATACTCGCTGGGAACATATTCGTTGATGACCAAGCGGGCTGTTCCTGTCAGCTCATCGCTTTGCTCAGTCGCTGTCACGCCGGGAATAATATCCTCAAAGGCAACCGTTCCTGCAACTTCAGCAATCACAGGGTTCGCATAAGGATCCCATTCAGCAACAACAACATGTTCACCCGACGTTGGCTTGGCAATGAGTGTCGTCGCCTCGACAGCTTGGTTATCGCCCACTTGGATCTCGGAGCCACGCACGATATAGTGGCGAATTGCTTGACGATCTTCTTCATCAGCAACCACAGCAAAGAGACCTTTGTAAGTGATAACCATACCAGGTGTAATGTCGTAAACCCGCTCAAGGTAGTCGCCTACCAACTTGTAATATTTCAATGTTCCCTTCTCTTGAGCCTTGATCGCAACAGGCACAGGTGCACCATCTTGAACAAGAAGCTCAGCCGCATAAGGGATACGATTAGGAACATTCCAGTTTTCCTTAATCACCTCGACAATCGACTCATCAGCTTCAACCTTCTCACCATGAGCATAAGGCAAGTAAAGCTTACCATCGATCTTGCCTGTAACACCAGCTAGCTCACTTGACTTGGCAACATCATTCTTGCGCAATGAGTAGCGGAATGTCTGGGTCTCGGATTCAATAGTAAGGATCATCTCCTCGTAGAAGGTCTCGATCTTGAGCGTTCCTGAAACAGGTGCTTTGATCTTTGGCTCAACCAAAAGAATACCAGCATTACGCCTGTTGGCAACAATCTGTTTACCCTCTTTTGTGCGATAGGTTTTAAGGTTATAATAGCGCAAGAAGCCCTCTTTTGAGGCAACTATCTGGCGCTCTTCTTGTGTACGTGTTGCTGCACCACCCACATGGAAGGTACGCAGTGTCAACTGTGTACCTGGCTCACCAATTGATTGCGCTGCGATAATACCGACAGCTTCACCAGGTTTGACAATTTGACCTGCGCCAAGGTTCAGTCCATAACATTTAGCACAAATGCCATTTTCTGACTTACATGTCAGTGGTGTTCGGATAAAGACCGATTTGATCCCTGCTTCGCGAATCGCCTTCGCTTTGGCCTCATCAATGAGTGTTCCCTCATTGTACAGGATCTCGTTGGTGATCGGATCGATAACATCGCGACTGAGGCAGCGACCAAAAATACGCTCTTCAAGTCCTTCAATCAGCTCACCACCAACCACGATATCGGTAACTTCAACGCCTTCATTGGTCTTACAATCATGCTCAACCACGCGAACATTCTGCGCAACATCAATCAGCTTACGCGTCAAATAACCTGCGTTAGCCGTCTTAAGCGCTGTATCGGCAAGACCCTTACGCGCACCGTGTGTCGAAATAAAGTACTCAAGAACATTAAGTCCTTCACGGAAGTTCGAGATAATAGGTGTTTCGATGATGGCACCATTGGGGTTGGTCATCAGACCACGCATGGCTGATAGCTGACGAATCTGTGCAGCACTACCGCGCGCACCCGAGTCGGCCATCATATAGATCGAGTTAAATCCGCCCCGATCATTTTGAACCATGTGCATCATCTTATCTGTCAGCTGGTTATTGACATCGGTCCAAACGTCGATGATCTTGTTGTAGCGCTCTTGCTCTGTCAAAAGACCCTGAGAGAACTGCTCTTGAATCTCTTTAACGCGCCCCTTTGCCTCCTCAATAAGCGACTTTTTATCCTCTGGGACAAGAACATCAGCAATTGAGATCGAGATACCAGCTTTTGTTGAATAGGCAAAACCAAGCTGCTTGAGATTATCAAGAAACTCGGCACTCTCTTTTAATCCGCCATATTTATAGACATAATCGACCAATTCACCGATATTCTTCTTTTTCAGGACACGATTCCAAAGCTCATCAGGAACTAAGCTTGGCAGGATCGATTTAATCAAAACACGCCCGGGTGTTGTCTCGATAACATTTCCTCCGATTTTTACCCGTATCTTCGCATGAATCTCGACACTCTCTGCCTCAAGTGCCATCAAGACCTCATCGATATTAGCAAAAAGCTTATGGCTTCCTTTGGCATCTGGCTTCTCAAGGCTGATATAGTAGATACCTAAGACCATATCCTGCGAAGGAACAGTGATCGCCTTACCAGATGCTGGAAGAAGAATATTCATCGAGCTGAGCATCAAAATTTTGGCCTCGGCAATCGCCTCTTGCGACAATGGAACATGCACAGCCATCTGGTCACCGTCAAAGTCAGCATTAAATGCCGCACAGACAAGCGGATGGAGCTGGATCGCATTTCCTTCGATCAAGACAGGATGGAAGGCCTGAATCGAAAGTTTGTGAAGTGTTGGCGCGCGGTTAAGTAGTACCGGATAGCCATCAACAACTTCCGCCAAACACTCCCACACTTCGTTGGTGCGCTGCTCTATCAGCCGCTTGGCTGCCTTGACAGTCGTCGCATACCCCTTCTCTTCAAGCTTGGCTAGCAAGTGGGGCTTAAAGAGCTCCAAAGCCATGTTTTTGGGCAGACCACACTGATCCATCCTTAGCTCTGGACCAACGACGATAACTGAACGACCCGAAAAGTCAACGCGTTTACCCAAGAGATTTTGACGGAAGCGACCCTGCTTACCTTTGATCACCTCAGAAAGCGACTTTAAGGGACGTTTGTTGGCACCTTTAACTGAATTAGCACGGCGACCATTGTCAAAAAGGGCATCAACAGCCTCTTGTAACATGCGCTTTTCGTTACGAATAATAATCTCTGGCGCATCGAGATCAATGAGCTTTTTTAGACGCGCGTTACGATTGATCACGCGACGATAAAGATCATTCAGATCTGAAACAGCAAATTTACCACCATCAAGCGCAACAAGCGGACGAAGATCAGGCGGCAACACAGGAACGCGTGTGAGGATCATCCACTCAGGACGGTTGTCAGAATTCAAGAATGATTCAACGATCTTTAACTTCTTGACCGCAACCTTCATCTTAGCTTCAGAGTTGGTCGCTTTGATCTCCTCTTTGAGCTGATGGAACATCTCAACAAGATCAAGCTCGGCAAGAAGCTCTCGAATAATCGCAGCACCCATCTCGGCCCTAAAACCACTTTGCCCATAGAGCGCCTCTAAGTGGCGATACTCTTCATCACTAAGAATATCATATTTCTTAATCCCCTCAGCATCACCGGGATTAGCGACAATATAAGCCTCATAATAAAGAACACGCTCTAAATCTTTGGTCTTGACGCCAAGAAGTGTGCCGATACGACTGGGCATTGTGCTTACGAACCAAGTATGGGCCACAGGCGTACAAAGCTCGATATGACCCATGCGATAACGGCGCACTTTGGTCGTTGTCACCTCAACGCCACACTTTTCGCACACAACCCCTTTGTAGCGCATCTTCTTGTACTTGCCACACAGACACTCATAGTCGCGTACAGGACCAAAAATCTTGGCACAGAAAAGACCGTCACGCTCTGGTTTTAGCGTGCGGTAGTTGATTGTTTCGGGCTTTTTAACCTCCCCATTACTCCACTCCAGAATTTTCTCTGGAGAGGCAAGCATAATCTGGATAGCATCAAAATCGACTGGCTTCTCTTCAGCCGTATATCCTATCTCTTTAAGCTTCTTCATCGTCACTCTCTTTGAAGATTTTGATATCCATGCCCAGAGCGCGCAGCTCGTTAGCAAGAACATAGAAGGTTTCTGGAACTCCCGTTTCAGGGACATTCTCGCCCTTCGTCAGTGCCGCATAGGCGCGCACACGCCCTTCAGTATCATCGGACTTGGTTGTGAGCATCTCTTTAAGAATATGTGCTGCACCATAGGCCTCAAGAGCCCAAACCTCCATCTCACCAAAGCGCTGTCCACCAAAGAGTGCTTTACCACCCACCGGCTGCTGTGTGACAAGACTATATGGACCAGTGCTACGCGCATGGACTTTTTCATCAACGAGGTGGTGCAACTTCAACATATACATATAGCCAACATTAACACGCTCTTTAAATCGCTCACCTGTGCGACCATCATAAAGGACAGTCTTACCGTCCATATCAACCTTTGCCATCTCAAAGAGTTTCGCAAACTCCTCTTCATTGACACCCTCAAAGACAGGTGTGGCAAACTTCACACCACGCGCCCAGTCGCGTGCGTAGTTAAGCAGCTCATCATCTGATAGTGAGGCGATAAAGCGCTCTGCATCCATCAACTTAGCCACCGAGGCAATTTCAATCATTTTGGCGCGTAGCTCCTTCAGCCACTCACCCGTTTTTTCTGTCATGATTGCCTCAATCTGCTGACCGAGCTTCTTACCTACAAGCCCCAAATGAACCTCAAGGATCTGCCCGATATTCATACGGCTTGGAACACCGAGCGGATTAAGAACAATCTCGATAGGCTCACCATCTTCTGTATAGGGCATATCAACCTCAGGAACGATGATTGAGACAATACCCTTGTTACCGTGGCGACCCGACATCTTATCGCCCACTTTTAATTTGCGCTTCGTGGCAATATAGACCTTGACCAGTTTGACAACACCGCTTGGCAGGATGTCATCTTTTTCGATGATATTGAGTTTTTCTTCAAACTCAGCACGAAGCTTCTCTTTTTCCTTGCGGAAGTGGAGCTTATTCTTCTCGTAAACCGCCTGAACTTCGGCATCATAATGCTTCACCAGTGCATTCAAGGCAAAGCGGTTAATCGACTCAAGCTCCTCTTTGGGAATCATCGACCCAGCCGGATAGATGACTTTATTGATTTCGACATCGCTCACAAGTTTATTTTTTGCTAATAAACTTGTGAGGCGATAGAGCTCTTGACGGTCGATCATCTTGAGGCGATCTTGATGCTCCTCTTCAAGCTGTGCCTTTTCTTTCTCTAACTCCTGTTGAGCACGCGCATCTTTTTCATATCCTTTTTTCGTAAAGATCTTGACATCGATGACCACGCCTGAAATCGAGCTGGGACAATAGAGTGATTTATTGACAACATGACCCGCTTTTTCTCCAAAAATCGCTCGAAGCAGTCGCTCTTCAGGCGTCGGCTTCACTTCACCTTTGGGTGAAACTTTACCAACAAGGATCATGCCAGGTTTTACATAGGTTCCGATACGAACGATACCGCTTTCATCAAGATGGGCAATCTCCTCCTCTTTGACGTTGGGGATGTCGCGCGTAATCTCTTCAACACCATGTTTAAGCTCGCGTGCCTCAACCTCTTCCTCGTAGATATGAACAGAGGTAAAGATATCATCACGGATGATCTTTTCGCTCACAACGATAGAGTCCTCATAGTTGTAGCCATTCCAGGGCATAAAGGCAACGCGAATATTCTTACCGATGGCCAACTCACCTTGATCCATACTTGGCCCATCCGCGATGATCTGACCAGCCTCAACAACCATTCCCTCTTTGACAATAGGACGCTGCGAGAAGCAGGTGTTTTGGTTGGTGCGCATATTTTTTTGTAACGGATAGTGATCGATAAAGACACCATCCTCATCTTCGCCGCGGATATAGATATTTTTACTATCAACTTTTTCAACTATGCCGCCGCGCTTGGCGATAATACTTTGCCATGCATCTCGCGCAACAACTGCCTCGATACCAGTCCCCACCATTGGCGCTTCTGTCCAGATGAGCGGTACAGCTTGACGCTGCATGTTCGATCCCATCAAAGCGCGGTTAGCATCGTCATGCTCAAGGAAGGGGATAAGGCTTGCGGCAACACCCACAACCATGCGTGGCGAGACATCGATCAGATTAACTCGCGCGCGATCAACCAGCATAATCTCACCATCACACCGCGCCTCAACAAAATCTTCAACAATCATACCATTTTCATCAAGAAGGGTATTGGCAGGCGCGATAACAAGTCCCTCTTCTTGCGTTGCTGTTAGATAGACAATCTCATCTGTCACATGGCCATCAACAACTTTTTTATAGGGCGCCTCAATGAAGCCATGCTCATTGACCTTCGAAAATGTCGCAAGGGTATTGATCAGACCGATATTTTGACCCTCAGGGGTCTCAACGGGACAGATGCGACCATAATGGGTTGTATGGACATCGCGCACCTCAAACCCTGCGCGCTCTTTAACAAGACCACCTTCACCCAAGGCTGAGAGGCGGCGTTTATGGGTGATCTCAGAAAGAGGATTGGTCTGATCCATAAACTGCGAAAGCTGGCCACCCGTAAAGAACTCAAGAATTGTTGTTGTGATCAATTTTGAGTTAATCAGATCGTGCGGCATCAGCTCATCAAAGTTACTGATCGTTGTCAATTTATCTTTGATCGCCTTTTGCATTTTCACAAGACCCGCATGAAGCTCATTAGCCAACAGCTCACCAATCGCACGAATGCGTCGATTTCCCAGATGGTCGCGATCATCAATACGACCCAGACCATTTTTGACCTTGATAAGATAGCGAACTGTTTTAATCAGATCTTCATGAGTTAAAACCGTCACATAACTAGGTGTTGCCAGCCCTAGTTTGTGGTTCATCTTCATGCGACCCACTTTTGTTAGATCATATTTTTCTGGATCAAAAAAGAGCTGATTAACAAACTCGCGTGCCGCCTCTTTTGTTACAGGCTCTCCAGGACGCATCGCTTTGTAGATACGGATCGCCGAAAGATCATTCTCATCCTCGATTCCCTCGATCTGCTTCAGAACCTTTAGCGACTCATTGTCGCTGATAAAGGAGTTAATGATCGAGCGGTCGGCCTCAGGTGCCAAATCATTAGCAATCTCAAAGCTCTCGAGCCCTAAGTCGATAATTTTTCTGAGCTTATTTTCATCAATGCCTGTTAAGACATCATAAAGAACCTCGCCGCTACGTGGATCGATCACTGGAGCTGCCAAATAGCGCTCCAAAAGCATCTCGATAGGATATTCGACCCACTCAAGCCCCTCTTCTTGAAGTTTTTTTGCTTTCCGTGCCGTAAGACGCTTTCCGGCACCAACAATTAAGTTTCCATCTGCATCACGAATATCATACTCAACACGCCCTGTATAGTCATCAGGATTAAAGCGCATTAAAAACTTGTTGTTTTTGATACGAATCGAGACAATAGGATAGAAGAGCTTGATAATCTCTTGTTTGCTATAGCCTAAGGCGCGAAAGAGAATAGTGACTGGAATTTTGCGGCGTTTGTTAATGCGCACATACATGATATTCTTTGAGTCATACTCAAAATAGATCCATGCGCCACGATCAGGAATGATCTGGGCAGTATAGGCAAGCTTTCCACCCGCACTTGATTGCTCATCTTCTTTAAAGATAACACCAGGGCTGCGGTGAAGCTGATTAACAACAACGCGTTCAACACCATTGATAATAAAACTGGTGCGATCGGTCATCATCGGAATTTCGCGAACAAAAATCGACTGTTCTTTGATATCTTTAATCCCAACCTTTTCACCTGTTTTTTCGTCACGATTCCAAAGAATCAGGCGGATCTTAATCTTCATCGGAATCGAATAGGTCAGGCCGCGCTCCATCGATTCACGAATCGTGTATTTTGGCTTACCGTATTCACATCCGACATATTCAAGTGTTAAACGATTTTGTGAATCGTGGATTGGAAAGACCGAGCGAAATACCTTTTCGATACCACTCTCACTACGATCCTCTTTATCAATCATTAAAAAATTGTCATAGCTACTTTGTTGCAACTGAAGCAGATTGGGGATAGGCAATACCTGTGGCTGGTCGGAAAAATCAACACGAAGGCGGTTACCGGATTTAAGGCTATTGAGCATGGTACGACCTCATTGAGAGTTTTTCATGGAAGCTTCCGCTTTCAAAAGATACGAAGTTGTAGAAAATTAGCTGCTTGCCCTGAGAACGACGGGCGTACAGTAGATAAACAGAACTTAATCTAAGCAAGAGGGAGCTCCCCCTTGACATTGAGGCAGCAAGAGATATTTGCTACCCCATCAAATTATTTGAGCTCGACTTTTGCACCTTCAGCTTCGAGTTTAGCTTTCATCTCTTCAGCCTCAGCTTTGCTGACACCCTCTTTAAGTGTTGTTGGTGTATTTTCTACAGCATCTTTAGCATCTTTGAGGCCAAGACCTGTTAGCTCGCGAACAACTTTAATGACATTGATCTTCTTATCACCAGCGCTAGTAAGAACAACAGTAAACTCTGTTTTCTCCTCAGCGGCAGCTGCAACAGCATCACCACCAACACCTGCACCAGCAACAACCATCGGCGTAGCCGAAACACCAAACTTCTCTTCGAACTCTTTTACCAGCTCTGCCAGCTCAAGGACAGTCAAATTACCGATAAATTCAAGAACTTGCTCTTTTGTGATCGACATAGGAATCTCCTCAAAATTTTATATAATCTATCGTTTTAAGAACCACTATTACTGGTTCTCTTCTTTCTTCTTGCGAAGATTATCGAGTCCGGTAACGAACATACGCGCAGGACCGGTCCAGACAGAAAGAAGCATGCCAAGAAGCTCAGTGCGTCCAGGCAATTTACTAAACGCAATAACCTTCGTAGCATCTGCCACCTCACCATCAAGGTGACCGCCTCGAATCACAAATTTGCCATCATACTCTGAGGCCATCTTCGCAGCAACTTTCGTCACCTCCAAAAGATCGTCGCCCCAAAGCATAATGTTGGTATCTTTTAGCTCAAGGCCGCTTTTGCCAGCCTTTTCCAAAGCGATTTTAGCCAGTGTGTTTTTAACGACACGGACCTTCATCCCTTTTTCACGACTTGCTCTGCGGACACCCTCGAGCTCTTTAACCGTCATTCCCTTATAATCGGCAACGACTATCGCGCTGGCAGCAGCGAATTCGTCTGTCATGAGGTTAATTAAAACCTCTTTTTCTTTACGTGTCAATCTATCTCCTTTCTTGACCAGACTTCAGGCAGGACTTCAGCTTCCATTCGCCCACCATCTTCAGTCACAAAACCATAAGGTTAACGAACCTCAAGCAGTTCGGCTACATCAAGCTTAACAGCTGGCGACATAGTCAGCGACAAGCTTGCTGAACGAATGTAGCGACCTTTAGCTGCAGCTGGCTTAAGTTTGTTGAGTGCTCTTACAAGCTCTGCTGCATTTTCGGCAATTTTTTCAGCTGGAAAGCTTGCTTTACCGATACCAGCGTGGATGTTACCTTTCTTATCAACCCTAAAGTTGACCTGTCCAGCTTTGGCATTTTTGACAGCTTGCTCAACATTGACCGTTACAGTACCAGTTTTGGGATTAGGCATCAACCCTTTGGGTCCCAAGATTTTACCAATCTTACCAAGAACTCCCATCATATCTGGAGTTGCAATAACGATATCAAAGTCGAGTCGGCCATTTCTGACCTCTTCAGCCAAATCATCATCACCAACAACATCTGCACCAGCCGCACGTGCCTCGTCCGCTTTTATTCCGCGAGCAAATACTGCGACGCGTACAGTTTTACCGGTACCATGTGGCAACACGACAGCACCACGAACCATCTGGTCAGCATGTCTTGGGTCAACATTTAGGCGAACAGCAATTTCGACTGTCTCGTCAAATTTCGCACTTTTGAGTTCTTTGACTACAGCAGCCGCTTCTGCAAGTTGATACTCTTTATTCGCATCAACTTTTTCTAAAAGAGCTTTGTAGCGTTTTGAAAGTTTTTTTGCCATCTATAATAGTCTCCGCTTATTGTATTTTAAGCTTCCGCACGGCTTTTTTAGTGGAGCGGTCATCCACCGGATCAGTCAACAATCGTGATCCCCATACTGCGACAACTTCCTTCGACGATACGAGCCGCCGCCTCTTTGTCTGTTGTGTTCATGTCGACGATTTTGCGTTCGACAATCTCAGCAACCTGCTTTCGCGTAATGCTTCCGACTTTGTTCTTGAGTGGATTGCTACTACCACTCGTGATACCGGCAGCTTTCTTGATTAGCTCCGTCATCGGTGGCTGCTTCGTAATAAATGTGAAGCTCTTGTCTGAATAGATCGTAATCTCAACTGGTAGCGTCCAACCCATCTGGTCTTTTGTTCGCTCGTTAAAAGCTTTACAAAACTCCATAATGTTCGCGCCACGCGCACCCAACGCTGGTCCGATGGGGGGAGCTGGATTTGCCTTTCCGGCGGGAACTTGAAGTTTAACAACTGCAACAACTTTCTTTGCCATACCTTCCCTTTACCTTACAAAATTAAATCAGACGATTCGCTCTACTTGCGTATAGTGAATCTCAACAGGCGTACTTCTGCCGAAAATAGAGACATTAAGCCGCAATGTCCCATGCACCATGTCATACTCTTCGACCACGCCAGTAAAGTTAGCGAAAGGACCCTCAGTGATCCTAACTACCTCTGATGTGTCAAAGCTGACTTTGGGTTTCGGACTAGCACGATTAGCCATCTTGTCCAATATAAGCTGGACATCTTTCTCTGAAAGGGGGGTCGGTTTTTTGGCTTCACCGATGAATTTACCCACTTTCGGAAGCCGCTGGATCATATGCCACAACTGCAGATCCAGATCAAGCTTGGCAAAAACATACCCCGGATAGAGGGGACGTTCAATTATCTTCTGTTTTCCATTTTTGATTTCAATAACATCTTCTGTCGGAACAACGATATCGGCCAACTTATCCATGGCACCCATTTCGGCAAGCATGGCAACGATTGCCTTACGTACACTTTGTTCGCTGCCGACATAAGTTTGGATGGCATACCATTTATGTTCCATTCTCTTCCTTAGCCTACAATACTTTTGAGTGTCAGCGACATCACAAGATCGATCAATCCCAAATAGAGTGAAACAATGGTTACAACAACAAGAACAGCAACAAATGCATTGCGCACTTGCGGTTTTGTTGGGAATATGACTTTGCCAAGCTCTTCTTTGGATACGCGAATGTAACTGATAAGCTTATTCATTCTCTACCTAAACTTTCCTAATGGCAGGGCAGGAGGGATTCGAACCCCCAACCATCGGTTTTGGAGACCGTTGTTCTACCGTTGGAACTACTGCCCTATTCAGGCGGCTCGATTAGAGCTTCGCCTCTTTATGTACTGTGTGCTCTCGACAGAACTTACAATACTTTCTGATTTCCATCTTTTCAGGATGTGTCTTTTTATTCTTTGTTGTATGATAATTGCGTCGTCCGCACTTTTCACACGCAAGATGAATGATATCGCGCATATCTATTCCTCATATATTCTCTGGCCGCTATGCAGCCAGAGCTTTTTTACTATTCGATAATTTTCGTAACTACACCTGCACCAATAGTGCGTCCACCTTCACGAATCGCGAAGCGTGTATTCTCTTCAATCGCTACTGGATAGATGAGCTCTGCAGTAATCTTAACATTATCACCGGGCATTACCATCTCAACACCAGCTGGAAGAATAATGCTACCTGTTACGTCCGTTGTGCGAATATAGAACTGAGGTCGGTAACCACTAAAGAATGGCGTATGGCGTCCACCCTCATTTTTCGAGAGGACATAAACCTCTGCTTCAAATTTCTTATGAGGTGTGATCGATTTGGGCTTACAAAGTACCATACCTCGCTCAACATCCTCTTTCTTTGTACCGCGAAGAAGCAGACCGACATTATCACCAGCAACACCCTCGTCAAGCTCTTTGCGGAACATCTCAACACCAGTGACTGTTGTTGTCTGTGTATCGCGGATACCAACGATCTCGACAACATCACCAACTTTGATCTTACCGCGCTCGATACGACCTGTAACAACTGTACCACGACCTGAGATCGAGAAGACATCCTCAATTGGCATCAAGAAGTCTTTATCAACATCGCGTACTGGTGTTGGGATGTAGTTATCAACGGCATCCATCAATGCTTCAATTTTAGCTGTCCACTCATTCGAAATTCCCGCCATAGCTGCATCAAGTGCAAGTTTGGCTGATCCGGTGATAACAGGAATCTCATCGCCTGGGAAGCCATAGCTGCTAAGAAGTTCGCGAACTTCCATCTCAACAAGCTCGAGCATCTCTGCACGATCTGCTTCGTCAAGCATATCCTCTTTGTTCAAGAATACAACGATGTAAGGAACGTTAACTTGTTTTGCCAAAAGGATATGCTCGCGTGTCTGAGCCATAGGTCCATCAGTTGCAGCAATAACAAGGATCGCACCATCCATCTGTGCTGCACCTGTAATCATGTTCTTGACATAGTCGGCGTGACCTGGGCAGTCAACGTGCGCATAGTGACGGTTAGCTGTTTCGTACTCAACGTGCGATGTGTTAATCGTAATACCGCGAGCTTTTTCCTCGGGCGCATTATCGATCTGATCGTAAGTGCGTGCTTCCGAGAGGCCTTTGTTGGCCAATGTAGCTGTAATTGCGGCTGTTAGTGTTGTCTTACCATGGTCAACGTGACCAATAGTACCGATGTTGACATGGGGCTTGGTTCGGGTAAACTTCTCTTTTGCCATGATGGTCTCCTGAAGAAGATTTTTAGTTTATAGCACTGTGGCAATGCCGGGTGGAGCCCATAAGCGGGATTGAACCGCCGACCTCTTCCTTACCAAGGAAGTGCTCTGCCACTGAGCTATATGGGCATCCTACACCAATTAGGTGTCTTTTATGTTGCAAACTGTAGAAGTTGTAGATTGGCGAAGACCAAAAACAGCTCCCAGTTTGACTATAGATGGAGCGGGAGACGGGACTCGAACCCGCGGCCCTCAGCTTGGAAGGCTGATGCTCTAGCCAACTGAGCTACTCCCGCATTGCGTGGTGGTGGGAGAAGGATTCGAACCTTCGAAGGCTGAGCCAACGGATTTACAGTCCGTCCCCTTTGACCGCTCGGGAATCCCACCATAAGATCCACTTTATTACACCGGTAAATAACGCTGTTTAACTATGGAGCCGGTGAAGGGACTCGAACCCCCGACCTACTGCTTACAAGGCAGTTGCTCTACCAACTGAGCTACACCGGCAAATAAGGACGCAAATTATACACGAATTCAACCAACTTGTCAAGAGCTTCTTGGCACTTTTTTTTCTCATCTGCTCTTTTTGCCACCTTTCACCTATTTTTAAAGCCGTTTAGGTTAAACTTCACCTTAACTTGTCCCGGTAGCTCAGTAGGATAGAGCGCTAGATTCCTAATCTGGAGGCCACAGGTTCGAATCCTGTCCGGGATACCACCTCATATCAGCTTCTCAT
>JAINCO010000097.1:0-7467 GCA_036574095.1 Campylobacterales bacterium
ACTCGGGATAAAAACGCCATCTAACTGACCCACAAGCTGGACAACTCTGTCCGCTTCGAGTAACATTACGACATGCGTCAGCTTCCAACTCTATATTCTATCACAAGT
Source organism: Campylobacterales bacterium (assembly GCA_036574095.1). GTDB lineage: Bacteria > Campylobacterota > Campylobacteria > Campylobacterales > UBA6016 > JAINCO01. The sequence continues at coordinate 109 of JAINCO010000097.1, forward strand.
GGCGGGGAAATTATACGAGGAATAATATCGATGGCATCATCCTCTGTCAGGGCGATTTGCGCGATTGTGATCCCGTTATGCAACAACTTAGTCGACATCGTTCCTCCTAAGATTGCTCTATTATGACATAGAAAAGTTTAGAGTTGATAATGTAGCCTCTTGGGCGAGATAACTCCAGAAGCGTCGGGGTAGATGGCGATGCCAAAGGGTGGTGTGCGTCGATCTATTCAGTTGTTTTTGGGGATAATACGACCTTAGAAACGCTGATAAGGAGAGTAGAGTGAGTATTGAAGCGATTTTGATTGAGCGAAGTGGTGGTCGGTGTGAATTGTGTGGTAGCACGGAGGGTCTTGGTGTGGTAGCTGTTGCTCCCTCGGATGGATCGGCCGAACAGTCGGTTTACCTTTGCACACGCTGCCAGGGGCAACTTTCGGATATGAACAATTTAGATGTTAACCATTGGCGATGTCTGAGTGATGCGATGTGGAGTCAAGTGCCAGCGGTGCAGGTGTTAGCATGGCGTTTGTATGATGCTCTGGGTGATTTTGAGCAGCGTGATATGATCTATCTTGAGGATGATGTGCGGGCATGGGCCGAGGCGGGAGCAGCGAAGGGCAGTGAATCTGAAGAGGATGTTGTGCAGCGCGATGCGAATGGTACTCCGTTGGCCGAGGGAGATAGCGTGATCTTAATCAAAGATCTCGATGTTAAAGGGGGTGGCTTTACCGCCAAGCGCGGAACCATTGTCAAAAATATCCGCCTGAGTGATGATCCGAAATATATCGAGGGTAAAATCAATAACCAGGTGATCATGATCGTTGCTGCTTTTACGAAAAAAGTTTAAGGTTTACCTCTGGTATGTCGATGTTTATGTTGTGGTTATTGAATCAAATCGATGCATAGTAGATAGAATTGGCCATTGAGAGAGATAGGAGAGGTGTAGGTATGGCAAAGGTTGCCTGAGGCAAGGGAGAGGTAGCGGCGTGTCAAGTGGCAGCCATCTAAGGCATGGCGAGCACCGATATAGTACTCTTTGAGCGAGTGGTCGCATCCCTCGCTCGAGGGCTCGTAGAATGTGCGTGCTGGTGCGCGCATGAGTGTTGGTCCAACTTGTTTGGCACAGGTATCGATCAAATAGAGTGCCTCAATTTCGGGATAATTCTCTAGAAGTGGTTCGGCATTAAAATGCCACTGTGAAGCATCATTAAGGACATTGGCGATCGTATGGGCTAGTTGACGTGCTTTGTGACGCAACCTCTCTTGTTGCTCTTGCAACTCCTCGCGGTACCGACGGTAGTGCTCAGCCACCTGCTCTATTTTTGTGTCGAGATTTGGCGAGAAAGGGTTGAGCGGGTCTTGCAAACCAAAAACCCTGCATGAGGGTGGCCCCCTGTGCGAGACAACAGACACTCTCTTCCAATGTTTCAATCCCTTCGGCTAGCGAAAGAGCACCAATATTTTCGCTCATTTTGCAGATGGCGTGCACAATCTCTTGATGGATATAGTTCACTTGAATGTGTGTGATAAGCGATTGGTCGATCTTAATAATGTCAGGTCGAACAATAGCGAGGCGGTCGAAGCTAGACTGGCCGACACCAAAGTCGTCAAGGGCAATATTTAATCCAAGATCCCGGTAGTGCCGACAAAAACTTTCAAGTTGCTTTGTTTGAGTTACCTCATCTTCTTTGATCTCAAGAACGATATTACTATAGGGGATCTTTAGTCGGCGTAGCTCACCATCAAAGAGGTAATTTCCCACATTAAATGTGTCAATTAACTGAGATTCAAAGTTAACAAAGAGCAGAAGCCTTGGGATGATGCGCCACAGGGGGGCAAAAGCATGAATAGCCAAACGCCTGGCTGCGCGATCAAGTTCAAGTTGTTTTCCCTCCTTGATTGCTGCAGCAAAGAGTTGCGCAGGTGCGATGATCTCGCCACCAGGCGTGACACTTCTGATAAGTGCTTCGACCCCAAAAAGAGCTCGGCCGCGCATGGAGAGGATCGGTTGAAAATAAACCGTCAATCCCCCTCTTTCTAAAATCTGATCGATACACTCCATGTTGTGCGCCTAATCTTAATTGTTTCACTATTGAAATTATAGCACTCTTTCTTGTTCTCTTATCAGCGTCGCATGGTTAAAATATGGCTAACGATTTTGTAGCTGATATTAAGGGCAATTCCTATTGAGCCACCACGAGGAAGCGCGAGATCGCCTGAGATGTAGAGGCCGGGGATATTTGTCTGATAAAACGAATCCATCACAGGATTTTTGTTGTCATCAAGCGTGATACCACATGCTTGCAAAAATCCCTCTGGTGTCGTGCCCCCAATAGCATAAATGATGCGATCAAACGATTCGGCACCCATTTGATCAAACAAGACACGCACTTGCCCTTTTTCCCCTTCCTCAAGCCCTAAGATATTAACCCCTAAGAGTTGTCGAATTTTACCGTGGCTTACGGCACGATCGAGGTTGAGTAGATTTTGGGCATTAAGCCTAGTAAAGGCGCGCTGGCGATAGCAGAGGGTAACATCGTTGGTATCAGCCAAATCAATCGCATATTCAGCGGCCGAGTTACCCCCACCGACAACGAGGATCTTTTCACCACTGGAGCAAGCATCGAGATTGTAGTGGACGCGTGAGCGCACGCTGGGTGGAATAGGATAGGAGGGTTTGTTGGGCTTGCCCATGCGACCAATAGCAACGATCACATTATTGCCCCGATAGTGACCTCGAGGTGTGATCACCTTCAGCCCATCTTGTGTGCGAAGAACTTTTTCGACCTCTTCATTAAAGTGAGCCTCGATGGCATGGGTGGCTAAGAGCTGATCAAAGTAAGCAATCGTGCTCTCTTTGGTGCCATCAAAAAATTCGACATGGCCATCAAATTCGACCTTTTGGTTGTTCCAATCTTTATCGACACGCTTATTATCTTTGTAGAAGTTGCGGATTGTTGTTGAATGGTTATCTCCTTTTTCAAGCAACAAAACACGCCCAACTTTCATAATGGAGGCTTCAACAGCAGCAGCGATGCCAGCGGGGCCAGCCCCGATGATAATAAGGTCATAGCGTTCATACATAGTTTGCCTTTTGTTAAGAACTTGGTTTGTTATCTGTATGAGCCGATTCGGTAGCTGTACGCACAGGATGAAGAGCGCCTGAGGCGCGCAGCTTGTCTGAAAGAAATGTCATACCTGTAACGCGGCGAATGAAGGGGATGACATTAGGATCGGGGTCGCCTATAATTTCACCATTCTCCCATAGCGTTGTTATCACCGCTTGACCGATAATTTTTCGCTCCTCTTTGGTGCCAGTGAAGCTTCTTAGACCCCAGACATTATGAAAGATCATTGAGCGGTTATGCTCATCTACTCCCACAAACAAAGCAACATGACCCTTAAAGGTGATGAGCGTTTCAAAAGGGATTGCCTCAGAGGCAATACGCGCCTCTTTTTCGTTATCATTGAGGTCTTTGAGGCTAACATGGCGACCTATTTTGGCCTGCGCACCTGAGTTGCGTGGTAACCAGACGCCAAACGGGGCGAAATAGTCACGAAGCGTTGCCGAACAATCACGAAGCCCTCCGATTCCACCCCAACCATAGGTTTGACCTGCTAACGCCTTGATGATCTTTTCTTTGTTGGCGGCTGTATAGGGCAAGGGTATCGGTGCGGCCTGCTCTAAGGGGAGAGTAACTGTTGTAGCCATGAAGCTGCTATCAGCATCAATGAGGGGCAGAAGTAGTTCGATTTTTTGGTTCTCTAAGCGTAGAATTGGAAGGATCGTTCCTAAATCAGCATAGATGCGAAATCTCCCCTTATCATCGCGTAGACTAATTCGATCTTGCAAAAGAACGGCCTGAGGGAGTGCTCTACAAGCCGCCATCACCTCGTCATCAACAGCAACAAGATCGCTTTGTAAAACCCACCCCTCCGCATAGGAGGTGTAGATATAGGCCCAGGCTCCATCTATGCTTTCGTGGGCGATCATCACCGCTTCACCAGGATGGATGGCGGAAACTTGGAGGTAGTCAAATGGAAATCCCTCGCCGGCACGATTAGGATCGAGGAAGTAGGGCTCATAAGTAGGGAAGGCACGCAAGTCGGTGCGCCGCAGTGTGAGTGCTGGCTGACGACGAGAGGGGAACCTCTCCATCTGTGCATTTTTTTTAAGTTTTTCAAACCACTGAGGGGGCAATAGCCGTTTGTTGAGGCCATAGCCTCGCCCTGCTTTAAAGGTGCGCCATGGCCACATTGCCTCATCTTTAAGAAACTGTGCTGGCGTCATCTCCCACGCAGCAAAAAAGCGGGACTGATGGTAGGTGGGCGTGGGAAGCTCGCAGCTACCTTCTAAAGATTCTGATGGTTGGCTGGGTAATGGTATGGATGTGCTGGGAGGCGTGATGGTTGCTTGTTGCACAGGAGGATTATGCATAGGCAGTGCAGGCTCTGGCGATACACAGCCTGTTAGAGCTACGACAATCGCCCCTACCAGCCATCTATAACGCATTCTTCGTTGGCCTCCTGCTAAACTAATAGTGTTGAATATTAGTCTCAACAGGGAGTGAATCGGGAACATTACTAATGATTTTAAAAATAGCAATGATCGATCCCATGACAATTACTGCAAGAACGACCATCCAGACAGTCCGTTTCTTGCTGCTACTCATCGTCTCATAATCATCGCTTGCTTGATTAGTTGGCTCCCATCCTTCGTTTTGATGCATGAATACTCCTCAATTTTAGTAGGAGGTATATCGGTAGTATCACTCTATCATAAGAAGAGTTAAAAAAGACTCAAAAGAGGTTAAGATAGGTTAAAATGTCACGAATCTACTCGAAGGGCGGCCCCTCATAAAACTCTTTTTAGAATAAGACGAAGATTGACAATTTTAAGTTTTTGTTAATTAACAATAAAGTACCATCGGTGCAACAGATTGCTAAAAGTGGTGGATGATTGGACCAAAAACAGTCATTGTTGGTGTGCTAACGTTGTTCTTAGGATTGGGAGCTGTTGGAAGCGAGCTGTCACTTGTTAATTTACGGTTAGATAGGTGATGTTGCTATCTAAATTATAGAAGGTTGGAGAACCTACAGTCAGAGGGGTAGGTGCGTGTGATTGTGTTGTATAGGCGATACTATGGGATGCTTCATTGCACGACTCAATGATGAGAGTCAAGCAATTTGCGCAAGGCGAGCAAAAAGAGGTACATTTTGTGCTTAAGTTTGATACAGCGCTGTTGATTGACTTAAAGAGTGTAGCAATCCCCCTTTTGTCCTTCAGCTACTTTTTGGCAATGCTTAAAATTGAGGGGCTAGGTTATTGAAGAGCAACCTAAGAAGTATGAGAATGATGCAAAAAATCCCTGTTCTGCAATCACTGGTAAATATGATAAAAAAATGAGTAATGATTCGTGAAGAGGGTGAAAGTCGAGCATTATGTTTCAACTAAAAAATCGGCGTGGGGTTAGCGATGGGTAGAGATATCATGAGGATCAAATTCGATGGCTCTATTTGGGCTTACAATAGGCCCGAGTGGGCAGTGTTTGGGCTAGCCATTGGCCTTATCTCAACCATCGCAGCACATTTAGATTTAGAGTAAGGAAGATAGTGGAACATAGACTTTCTCAGCTGCTTTCTTTGCAGGCATTAGAGACGACGAAGCATGCCTTGATTGTGATCTTGGATGAGTCGTTTGCACTTACATGGCTCAATAAGGGGATTGCGCAGCTCTTGGGTGCTTCTGATTCTAAGCCACTCATTGGACTTGATTGGTTTGATGTGAGTGTTCGTGAGGATGAGAGGGGTGTTGCTCGCAACTCTTTTGTGCAGGCAAGAAGCAGCTCTGCCTCGGTTGAACTTCCTCTAATCGATGGCAAGGGCCATCGGCGACTGATTAGTTGGCGTATCGACAGCATTGGTACAAATCCTTTCTATTATCTGCTTACCGGCGTTGACATAACAGCGTGCGCTACTGCACAGCGTAAGCTCGCTGAGCGTGAACAAACGATTAAAACTCTTTTTGATACGATAACCAACATCATCGTTGTCAATGATGGACAGAAGTTGATCGACACAAATCGTGCCTTTTTTGAATTTTTTCCCGAGTATCCCGATCTGGCTGCTTTCCGCAAAGAGCACCGCTGCATTTGTGAGTTTTTTGAGCATGTCGAAGATCAAAACTACCTTTGGGATGTCAGAGATGGCAAAACATGGGTGGAGTGGTTAAAAAACCATCCCAGCCAGCAGTTTAAAGTTCTTATCAAGCGACCTGATGGCGATCATATCTTTGCCCTTCGATATGGCCGTGCCCCCAGAGAGGGAGAAGAGGTCAATGTCGTCTCGTTTACTGAGATAACTGTCATGGAGCGTGAGCGTCTTCAGCTTGAGATGTTGGTGGCTGATGAAATCGAGCAGCGCCGCCGTCAGGAAGCTTTCATGATCCAAGAGGCTAAACAGGCGGCGATGGAAAGGATGTTTAATGCCATCGCTCATCATTGGCGCCAGCCACTGAATCTAATTGGCTTGGAGATCCAGTCGATTCTTGATCTTTATGATTTTGAGACACCCACGAGGGAGGCTGTTGCTAAGGTGATTGAGCGGGCGATGGATGAGGTTATCGCTCTTTCGACAACCATCTCTAACTTTGCCAACTTCTTTGCTCCTACCCCTGCGATGACCGCTATCGATTTAGATGAGGTAGTACGCTCTGTTCTAGCGTTGATGACGCACGATTTTGAACGGGCACATATCGTCGTGAGTGTCGAAGGTAGTGAGCGGCCTGTTTGCCAGGCATGGGGTAGGGCAGATGAGGTGCGCCAGGCGGTTTTGGGTGTTATGACCAATGCTGTTGAGGCGATTGAGGAGTATCGGGCCAGCCAAACAGAAGAGTCATCATGGATCGGGCAGATTATCATCAGGATCGATCAGGTGGAGGGGTATGCTCGTCTTGCTATTTACAATAATGGCCCCCAAGTCTCCAAAGAGGTTCTTGAGCATCTCTTTGAGCCCTATTTTACAACAAAAGATCCTTCCAAAAGGGCAGGATTGGGGCTTTTTTTGATCAGAATAGCAATTGTTGAACGAATGGGTGGACGTGTTAATGCTTACAACGTACCGGGAGGTTTTGAGGTTACAATTGATCTTCCTTGCTCCCCATCTGTCGGTTTTACGGAGTAAGTGGGGCGGGCGTAACTTTATCAAACCTCTAAGAGCAAGTAGCTCGCGTCTATCCGCCTTTTCGCACCCCCAAATCCAAATTAAGGTACACAATATGCTGACTGATTCGCAAACACCACAAAGACTAAAGAATGTCAGCAGTATCTATACAGAGTATCGATCATTTGGGATTGGTTGCTG
>JAINCO010000098.1:0-3349 GCA_036574095.1 Campylobacterales bacterium
ATTTTTGCCAGATATGACCTTGGTGAGATGTCGGTCGTCCATAATGGCAATTTAACCAATGCCAAAGAGGTACGCCAACAACTGATTAACGAAGGAGCGATCTTTCAAAGTTCAATGGATACAGAAAATCTGATCCATCTGATTGCGCGCTCGACTAAAGAACGCCTTGAAGATCGCATTATCGAAGCACTTCGCCAAATTGAGGGAGCCTATTCATTGATTTTTCTTTCGCGCACCAAAATGTTTGCTGTGCGTGATCCTCATGGCTTTAGGCCCCTTTCTATAGGTAGAGTTGGTGAGGGGTGGATGGTTGCTAGCGAAACATGCGCCTTTGAGCTTGTGGGCGCAACCCATATTCGTGATATCCATCCAGGTGAGCTTGTTGTGTTTGAGGATGGGCGAGAGCCTCGTTCTATTCAAGTTTTTGATGCAACACCCAAAAAGTGTATCTTTGAGTATATCTATTTTGCTCGACCAGACTCTCTTCTTTTTGGCGAGTCGGTCTATCTTAAGCGAAAAGAGATGGGTCGGATTTTGGCGAGAGAGCTACCCGTTGATGCCGATATGGTTATCCCCGTGCCTGATAGTGGTGTTGCGGCAGCGTTGGGGTATGCAGAAGAGAGTGGTATCCCATTTGAATTCGGGATTATGCGCAACCACTATGTTGGTCGCACCTTTATTGAGCCGCTTCAAGAGGTGCGCAATCTCAAGGTCAAAATGAAATTGACACCTATCAAAGAGTTGATCGCAGGTAAGAGTCTTGTTGTTATTGACGATAGCATTGTTCGTGGAACGACAAGTAAGCAGATTGTGCGCATGCTCAAAGAGGCAGGAGCAAAAGAGGTTCATATGCGCATCTCCTCCCCACCAACAACCGGGCCATGCTACTACGGTATCGATACGCCAACGCATGAGGAGTTGATTAGCTCGCGCATGAGTATTGATGATGTGTGTTCTTTTATTGAGGCTGACTCACTCGCATTCCTCTCGTTAGAAGGGCTACGCGCGAGTGTCGCCAATCCGAGCGAATTTTGTATGGCCTGCTTTGACGGGAACTATATCTAAAGAGATGGAAGAGCAAGGAACGCGCGAAATCTTAACATTTGGCCGCTATTTAAAAGCGAAATTTGGTCGGCGCGTTGTTAAGATTCCTATCGCGCTTCCTGGTTTTACATGTCCTAATATCGATGGAACGAAAGCGCGCGGTGGTTGTGTCTATTGTGATAATGACTCCTTTAGCCCCAATGCGCGCGAAACCCGTTCAAAATTTACCCTATCGCTTGAGTCAACAGAAAATCCACTGATAGAGCTTCAACTCGCCGAGGTGCGCCGACAGATTGCACAAGGGCGTGAGCGGCTTGGAAGAAAATTTAAAAGCGACCTTTTTCTTGCCTATTTTCAAGCCTTTACAAATACCTATGCTCCTCTTTCAACACTGATTCCTCTTTATGAAGAGGCGCTATCCCAGGATGGAGTCGTTGGTTTATCGATTGGTACGCGTACGGATTGTGTGAGCTCTGAGTTGCTCGATTGGTTGGCTCGCAAAAGTTACGAAAAAGAGATATGGATTGAGTATGGGGTGCAAAGTCTCTTTGATGAAACCCTTGCGCGCATTAATCGCGCGCAGCGTGCTAAGGAGATTAAAGAGGGCATCGCCGCTACTGTGAGCTTGGGCCTTAATGTCTGTGCTCATCTAATCTATGGGCTGCCTGGAGAGAGTGAGGAGATGATGCTTTCAACTTTAAAGCAGACGCTTGCCTTGGGTGTGAAGAGTCTAAAGATCCATCCACTTTATGCAGTCAAAAACACAGCATTAGCCAATGAGTTACGGATGGGGAGTTTTACTCCTTTGTCAGAGCGACGCTATCTGAAACTTTTACAAAAGTCATTTGAGTTAATCCCACCAGATATCTCCATTCAGCGCCTTACGGCAGGTATTGGTGATGAGACATTGTTGGCGCCATCATGGTGTGATGATAAAAGGCGCCAGATGAAGCGTATTCGTGCTGCCCTTCGTAGTCAAGGGATAAGATTATACTAGTTGTGAGTGGATCATTTTAATCGCTTACTCAATCTCAGATGTGTTAATGGCAGGTGAGTTTGTAGGTGATTTTTGGATCATCAAAGGCTGAGGGAATACGAAGATTAAGAATAAAATCCTCATACTCTCCAGGTTCGAGTGGGCCAGAAATAGGTTCAGTAAAGACGACGGAGTAAGGTTTGTTGAGTACAGGGGCGGGCTTAAGTATGGCCGCAATTCTCTCAAGGAATCCCTTTTTGGCTAAATATTCATCAAGCTGAGCTTTTAGGGCTGAGAGATCGGTGTTGACGACAGTCTGTTTAAAGGTGATCTCAAGTTCACAATAGCCGATATCAAACTTACCTTTATTGGTGACTCTCCCGGTGATGAGCATCGATTCATTCTGATAGACGCGTGTCTCTTTGATATTGGAAAGTTCACCTTGTTTAGTCACACCTTCAAGCCAATAGATAACAGCGACATTAAGCATCGCAAGCAGCAAGAAGGCACCTCCTGCCGCCATGATCTTATAAGTTGTAGCCTCTTTTTGACTAAGGGTCACAATTAAGAAGAGAATCAGGCCAAAGAGAATTAAGAAAAAGAGAATTGAGAGCCAATGAAGAATTGTGAATGACATCTATCTGCACCTTGTTGTAATATCGACTCCTGGTTTTTCTGATAGTCTTATATTGTGTATGGCGAAACGAAAGGGCACGCTCTCGCCCTTTCTTAGGGGTTTATTGAGTGTAGTTGACCCTTTTTTGAGTGGCTTCAGACGCGAGAGAAAATTACGCCACACCTCTTTTTTTTGTTTATAAAGGAAGGCTGTAATTTTGCACTCCTTATAGTCAACCAAACCTTGATTGGTAATTACTCCCATGACAAAAATATCGTCAGAGTAGTAAAGTTGTTGAGTCCTAATCTGACTTACCTCTGTGGCTCTAACAATTCTTTCAATGCCTACATATGCTGCCACAGGCCCCGCGACAAGGGTGATGATTGCCAAAAGAAGCATCATGAGCATAAGACCCATTTTGCGCCAAAAGAGGATAGCCAACACCACAAAAAAAAGAAAGAGAAGAACCACCAGCACAAAAGCCGCGTAGTGGTAGAGTGTCAAATGCTCGATGATCTCAGCAAGCTGGGCTGTGATCTCTTCTGGATCGATCGTCATGAGTGCTATGTCTGCCTGGAAGCTTTCTCGACAATGCCGCTTGTTCCCTCGCGGCGCTTAAGCTCTTCTTTGAGGCGCTCAAATGGTATGCCATGCCAAGCCAAAGCAACTGTGAGATGAAACAAAAGATCAGCTCCCTCATAGATAATCTGCGC
>JAINCO010000099.1:0-31047 GCA_036574095.1 Campylobacterales bacterium
TATTGAGCGCACGGGTAATAAGGTAAAAGTGACTGTTGTTGCTGCACGCCCCGGAATTATTATCGGTAAAAAAGGAAGTGACATCGAGAAGCTAAAGAGTGATTTAAAATCATTCATTAGCAAAGATGTTATCGTCAATATCAAAGAAGAGAAGCGTCCTCAAATTAGTGCCCAGCTAGCGGCTGAAAATGTTGCGATGCAGCTTGAGAAGCGCGTGGCATTCCGCCGTGCAATGAAAAAAGTGATGCAAACAGCGATGAAAGCTGGCGCAAAAGGTGTCAAGATTATGGTCGCTGGACGCCTCGGCGGCGCCGAGATTGCCCGCACCGAGTGGTACTTAGAGGGTCGTGTACCTCTTCATACGATCCGTGCTGCTATCGATTACGGTTTTGCTGAAGCCCATACAACATACGGCGTAATCGGTGTTAAGGTCTGGATCTTTAAAGGCGAGATTCTCTCAAAGGGAATTCCTGCCGAGAAAAAAGCATCGGCGAGTGATAAACGCTCTGCTAGACGAGGACAGTAACCATGTTGATGCCTAAACGCACAAAATATCGTAAACAGATGAAAGGCCGCAATCGCGGTAAAGCCTCACGCGGTAACTCTATCGCATTTGGAACAATCGCGATCAAAGCGACAGAGGGTGGATTCCTCAATAGTCGTCAGATTGAAGCGGCTCGTATTGCCATCAGCCGTAGCATTCGTCGTCAGGGAAAGATCTGGATCATGATCTTTCCTGATAAGCCTCGAACAGCTAAACCTCTTGAGACCCGTATGGGTAAAGGTAAAGGTGGCGTCGAGGAGTGGGTAGCTGTAATTAAGCCAGGTCGCATTCTTTTTGAAGTGGCTGGTGTCAGTGAAGAGGCGGGTCGCCGTGCGCTTGAGTTGGCCGGACACAAATTGCCTATCGCTACCAAAATCGTGACGGTGGAGAGTGAAAATGAACTATACTGAGCTCGCGGGTAAAAGCATTGCTGAACTTCAGCAATTGCTGAAAGAGAAAAAAGCGGAGCTGTTTGAGAATCGTCTGAAGCTCAAGACGATGCAGCTATCTAATCCCAATCTGATCCGCGCTATCCGCAAAGATATTGCGCGCATTCAGACAGCCATTTCGGCACAGAAAGCGTAAAGGGAAACGATGAATACGCATAAACGAGTTATCCAGGGTGTAGTCGTCTCCAAGGCTGGTGATAAAAGCGCCACAATCCTTGTTGAGCGCCGTATTATGCACCCCAAATATCATAAAATCGTTAAACGGTTTAAAAAATATATCATCCATGATGAGCGCAACGAGCTGGGTATTGGCGATGTGGTTACGGCCATCGAGTGCCGCCCACTTTCAGCGCGCAAAACATTCCGCTTAGGCACTGTGTTGCAGAAGGGAGTTAGCGCATGATCCAGAGTTTTACACGCTTGAATGTTGCTGATAACAGCGGTGCCAAAGAGATTATGTGTATTAAGGTGCTTGGTGGAAGCAAACGACGCTACGCAACTGTTGGCGATGTGATCGTAGCTTCTGTCAAAGCTGCTATTCCTGGTGGCAAGGTCAAAAAAGGTCAAGTTGTCAGGGCTGTTGTTGTTCGTACAAAAAAAGAGATTCAACGAGAAAATGGCGGATTGATTCGCTTTGATGATAATGCTGCCGTTATTCTTGATAATAAAGGTGAGCCAGTTGGTACGCGTATTTTTGGTCCAGTAAGCCGCGAAGTTCGCTATGCCAACTTTATGAAAATTGTATCACTTGCACCGGAGGTACTCTAATGGTGAAGTTTAAGATCAAAAAAGGCGACACTGTTGAGATTATTGCCGGTGATGATAAGGGTAAAAAGGCTGAAGTTCTCCAGGTTCTCCCCAAAACAGCACAGGTGATTGTCAAAGGGTGCAAGCTGGCTAAAAAAGCTGTGAAACCATCAGAAAAGAATCCAGAGGGTGGCTTTATCTTCAAAGAGATGCCCATCCATATCTCGAATGTTCGTAAAGTTGAGGGATAACGATGAGACTGAGAGAACTCTATGACAATAGCGTCAAAAACAGATTGATGCAAGAGTTTGCAATCCCTAATGTGATGCTTGTTCCAAAGCTAACCAAGATCACAATCAGTGTCGGTGCGGGAGATGCTAGCAAAGATGCTAAGCTTCTTCAAAATATGCAAGATACAATTAGTCTAATCGCGGGACAAAAAGCAGTGATCACGCTTGCTAAGAAATCTGTTGCTGGTTTTAAAATTCGCCAGGGTATGAAATCGGGTATCAAGGTGACACTGCGTGGCAAAATGATGTGGAACTTTCTTGATAAGCTCATTAGTCTCGCTCTTCCTAAAGTTAAAGATTTCCGCGGTCTTCCTCGCAATGGCTTTGATGGGCGCGGCAACTATAACTTTGGTCTGAGCGAGCAGTTAATCTTTCCAGAGGTTAAGTTTGACGATATTATGCGCATCCATGGTATGAACATCAATATCGCGACGACGGCTAGGAGCGACAAAGAGGCGCTAAGACTTCTTGAACTCCTCGGATTCCCATTTGCTAAAGGAAAATAAATGGCAAAGACCTCAATGAAAGTAAAAGCCGCAGCGAAACCAAAGTTTTCGTCGCGTGGTTATACGCGCTGCAGTATCTGCGGCCGACCCCATTCAGTCTATCGTGATTTTGGCATCTGCCGCGTCTGTCTGCGCAAAATGGCTAATGAAGGCCTGCTGCCCGGCGTACGCAAGGCGAGCTGGTAAGGAGAAGAGACTATGATGAACGATCTAATTGCCGACGCTCTTACGCGTATCCGCAACGCATCGATGCGCCGATTGGATGTGACAAGGCTTGTCTATTCGAAGATGGTTGAGTCGATCCTGAAAATTTTTCAGGAAAAAGGGTATATCGATAGCTATAAAGTTGTCGAAGAGGGCGCAAAAAAATTTATTACCGTTGTACTCAAGTATGACGAGCAAGGCAAGCCGGTGATCCATGAGCTTAAACGCATCAGCAAATCGGGTCGCCGTGTTTATCGCGCTGCAAATGATATCAAAAAATTCAAGAATGGGTATGGCACAATCGTCGTGACCACCTCAAAAGGTGTTCTCAGTAATGACGAGGCACACCGCCAGGGTGTCGGCGGCGAAGTGCTTTGCTCGATTTGGTAAGGAAGAACGAGATGTCACGAATTGGTAAAAAACCGATCGCTATTCCGAAAGGGGTTGAAGTCACGGTTGATGGCACCATCATTCGCGTCAAAGGCCCCAAGGAGAGTAAAGAGCTTGATACAATGGGGCGCGTTAACATCTCTCTTGAGAATGGTGAGCTTCGTTTTGGGCTCAAAGAAGATACACGCGAAGGTCGTGCATTCTGGGGAACTTACCGTGCCCTGGCGAATAATATGATCATGGGTATGGTTAAGCCGTTCGAGAAGAAGCTCGAGATTAACGGTGTGGGTTACCGTGCTGCTGTCAATGGTAAGAATCTTGAGATGCAGCTGGGTTACTCTCATCCTGTTGTCTATCCGATCCCTGCTGGTGTTGAGATTACGGTCGATAAAAATATCATTAGTATCAAGAGCTCAGACAAGCAGGTAGTCGGTCAAATAGCAGCTGAAATTCGTAGTAAGCGTCCACCTGAGCCTTATAAGGGTAAAGGAATAAAGTATGTCGAAGAGACGATCCGACGCAAAGCCGGTAAGACATCCAAGAAGTAGGACTGAGCGATGACAAAAGAACAAATGCGTAAAAACTCTCTTCGTTTAAAGAGAAAACGACGGATTCGAGGAGTCATTAGTGGGTGCGAGCAGCGCCCGCGTGTTAGCGTATTCCGTTCAAATCGATACTTCTATGCACAAGCGATCGATGATACGCGAGGTGTGACGTTGTGTGCTGTTGATGGATGCAAAGAGAAGATGCGTGCTAACAAAGAAGATGTTGTCAAACTGGCAGCTATTTTTGCTGAACGGTTGAAAAGCAAGGGAATTACGAAGATCGTCTATGACCGAAACGGCTATCTTTACCACGGCGTCGTCGCCGCGTTCGCTGATGGTTTACGCAGCAACGGCATCGAGTTTTGAGGTGAATAATGCAGACAATTAATAGAGAAGAGTTTTCAGAGGTCGTTGTAAATATCGGCCGCGTAACGAAAGTTGTCAAAGGTGGACGTCGATTCCGCTTCAATGCCTTGGTTGTTGTTGGTGACAAGAAAGGGAGAGTTGGGTACGGTTTTGGTAAAGCCAAAGAGGTTCCCGATGCGATTAAAAAAGCTGTTGATGATGCCTTCAAAAACCTCGTGACAGTCAACCTCATAGGTTCAACCATTGCCCATGATGTCGAAGTAAAATTTAATGCAAGTCGCGTCATTCTCAAGCCGGCAGCTGAGGGTACCGGAATTATTGCCGGTGGTGCAGTGCGCCCAGTAGTTGAGCTTGTTGGAATTAAAGATATCCTCTCGAAACAGATCGGTTCAACGAATGCAAGTAATGTTATTCGTGCTACGATCAAAGCACTCCAGAGTTTGAAGGGGTAATCATGAGTCTAAGTGCACTTAAACCCGCTTGTGGTTCAACACACAAGAAAAAACGCGTCGCTCGCGGTCAAGGAAGTGGTTGGGGCTGTACAGCCGGTCGCGGTGGAAAAGGCCAGACGGCTCGCACAGGCTATTCGCGCAAACGCGGCTTCGAGGGTGGTCAGCAGCCATTGCAGCGCCGTCTTCCAAAGGTTGGCTTTACAAGTATGCGCGTCAAGCCCATGGCGATCAATGTAGACAAGATCAAAGCTATTGCTGCTCTTGAGGAGATTACTCTTGAGAATATCGCAACGATCTTTAAACTTAAACACGGTGCGACCAGTGTCAAGCTGATCGGCAAAGGTGCTAAAGCCCTCGCCACAAAGATTAAGGACGAGCGGATCACGATTTCTGGGAAGTAACTCTGATGAGTAAAGAGCTTACCCATAAAATTCTACTGACACTAGGGTTTCTGCTCGCCTATCGGGTTCTGGCTTATGTGCCAGTTCCCGGCGTTGATATTGATGTCGTCAAGAGCTTTTTTGCTGACAATGCCTCCAATGCTCTTGGTCTTTTTAATATGTTTAGCGGAAACGCTCTTGAGCGCCTCTCCATTATCTCTCTTGGTGTTATGCCTTATATTACCGCGTCCATTATCATGGAGCTCCTTGCTGCAACATTTCCTGAGCTTGGAAAGCTAAAAAAAGAGCGTGATGGGATGGTTAAGTATATGCAGATCATCCGATACGCAACTGTTGGTATCACAATTGTTCAGGCTATTGGTGTTGCGATTGGATTGCAAAACCTTAACCAAGGTGGTGCAGCTGCGGTGATGATCGATCCGACAACATTTATTGCGGTTGCTACCATTTCGATGTTGGCAGGAACGATGATGTTGATGTGGATCGGTGAGCAAATTACCCAGCGCGGTATTGGAAATGGAATTAGTTTGATTATCTTTGCAGGTATTGTTTCCGCGATTCCATCAGCTATTGGGCACACGGTATCGTTAGTTAATAGTGGTGAGATGAATTTCTTGGTTGTGCTTGCCATTTTGGCAATCATCGTTGTAACAATTCTCTTTATTTTGTATGTGGAGTTGGGCGAGAGACGCATTCCTATTAGCTATAGCCGCAAGATGTTGATGCAATACCAAAACAAGCGAGTGATGAACTATATTCCTATCAAGGTCAATCTCTCAGGCGTCATTCCTCCCATCTTTGCCTCCGCTATTCTTATGTTTCCGACGACAATCATGCAGGCAAGCACAAATCCAACGATTGTTGCCATTCACGATTTTCTTAATCCCAATGGCTATATCTTTAATCTATTGATGTTTGTTTTTGTTGTTTTTTTCTCCTACTTTTATGCCTCAATTGCCTTTAATGCCAAGGATATTGCCGATAATCTAAAGCGTCAAGGCGGGTTTATCCCAGGTGTTCGCGCTGGACAATATACAGCTGATTATCTGAATGAAGTTGCAAGTCGATTGACCTTGACAGGTGCACTCTATTTGGGTGTGATTTCGACGCTTCCTTGGTTACTGGTTAAAGGGATGGGTGTACCCTTCTATTTTGGCGGTACAGCTGTTTTGATTGTTGTTCAGGTTGCTCTAGATACGATGCGTAAAATCGAAGCACAGATCTACATGAGCAAATATGAAACACTAAGTGCAGTTGGTCTGTGATGGCGATTGCACTTCGTTCACGATCTGATATTGAAAAACTTCGACGCGCGAGTAAAATCGCACGCGAGGTTTTAGAGCGCGTGGCAGAGGCTGTGCGTCCGGGTGTGACAACCAGAGAGCTTGATGCGTTAGCTGAGGCAGAGTGCCGTAAGTTGGGAGCTATTCCATCATTCAAGGGTCTTTATGGTTTTCCTGCCTCATTATGTACCTCTGTTGATGAGATTATCATTCATGGCATTCCTAACGATCAACCCCTGCGTGAGGGGGAGATTGTGGGGCTTGATTTTGGGACCAATGTCGATGGGTGGTATGGTGATTGTGCCATTACTGTTGGTGTTGGCTCGGTCAGCCAGGAAGATCAAGCCTTGATGCGTGCAAGTGAGGAGACACTTGCCTATGCCATTGAGATTATTCATGAGAACATGCGTTTTAAAGAGCTAACGGCCAATATTGAAAACTTCATCAAGGCGCGTGGCTATGTGCCGCTGCGAAACTATTGTGGCCATGGCATTGGTCGAAAACCGCATGAGGAGCCCTCTATTCCTAACTATCTTGAGGGCAAACCCAACCAAGGTCCCAAGATCAAAAATGGTATGGTATTCTGCTTAGAGCCGATGATTTGCCAGCGAAATGGAGATGCAAAAGTTCTTGATGATGGTTGGTCGGTACGCACAGGCGATGGGCTTAAGGGGAGTCACCATGAGCATACGGTGGCGATCATTGATGGAAAAGCAGAAATTTTATCTCTCATTTAAAAGGAGGAGAATGGCTAAGGATGATGTGATTGAAGTGGATGGTGTTGTGTTAGAGGCACTACCAAATGCGACATTTAGGATTGAGTTAGACAATAAGCATGTGATCTTAGGGCATATTGCTGGAAAAATGCGCATGAACTATATTAGGATCTTACCAGGTGACCGTGTGAAGGTCGAGTTGACACCATATAGCTTAGATAAGGGGCGTATCACATTCCGCTACAAATAATTGACCTTTAGGTTAGATTATGGTATAATGCGCCCTCTTTTACACCATAATCTTTGACAAAGCTTAATTTTTGACAAATTGGGTTGTGTCAGAGGTTGGTTTGGCGACCATCTTTTGGGAAAAGGATGTGCTGGTGCCAGGCCTGTGAAATAGAAACCAAGGAGAGAGAATGAAGGTTCGACCATCGGTAAAGAAGATGTGCGACAAATGTAAAGTGATCCGACGCAAAGGCGTTGTTCGCGTTGTTTGCGTAGATCCTAAACACAAACAGAGGCAAGGATAAGCGATGGCACGTATTGCTGGTGTTGATCTACCCAAGAAAAAAAGATTGGAGTATGGGCTAACCTATATTTATGGTATTGGTCTAACAACTGCTCGGGAAATTTTAGCTAAAACTGGCCTCTCGCCAGATAAGCGCGTGTATGAACTGACAGAAGATGAGGCAGCTCTGTTGCGCCGCGTCATTCAGAATGACTACGTTGTTGAGGGTGATCTGCGCAAAAAGGTGGCTCAAGATATCAAAAATCTGATGGATCTTGGCAATTACCGCGGCCTACGCCACCGCAAAGGTCTACCAGTTCGTGGTCAGCGTACAAAGACAAATGCACGCACACGCAAAGGTAAGCGCAAGACTGTCGGAAGCAAGAGCAAATAAGGTAAGGATGCGCGATGGCAAAACGAAAAGTTAAAAAGAAAATTGAACGCAAAAATATCGCCCGCGGTATCATTCATATCCAGGCGACATTTAACAATACATTAGTTACAGTTAGTGACGAGCGTGGTAACACCATTACATGGAGTAGCGCAGGACACTTGGGGTTTAAAGGTAGCAAAAAATCGACCCCGTTTGCTGCTCAGCAGGCTGTTGAAGATTGCTTGAAAAAAGCAAAAGAGCATGGTATTAAAGAGTTAGGCGTTCGTGTTCAAGGACCTGGAAGTGGTCGCGAAATGGCCATCAAAGCTATAGGCTCTGTTGATGGTATTCGCGTTCTATGGTTTAAGGATGTAACTCCGCTGCCGCACAATGGTTGCCGGCCGCCTAAACGACGACGAGTGTAAGGAGAGTAGAGTATGGCACGCTACATTGGACCAGTAGAAAAAATTGAACGCCGCCTTGGTGTTAGCCTTGCGCTAAAAGGTGAGCGCCGACTTAAAGGTAAAAGCGCCATTGACAAACGCCCCTACGCTCCCGGACAGCACGGTCAACGACGTGGTAAATTGACAAACTATGCGCTTCAGCTTCGCGAGAAACAAAAAGCGAAGTTTATGTATGGCATTTCTGAAAAGCAGTGTGTGCGCATCTTTAAAGAGGCTGCGCGACAAGAGGGTAATACGGGAGAGAACTTCATTAAGTTGCTTGAGCGCCGCCTTGACAACGTTGTCTATCGTATGGGATTTGCGACAACACGCCGCGCTGCTCGTCAGCTTGTAAGTCACGGGCATGTCCTTGTCAATGGTCGCCGTGTTAATATCCCCAGCTACATGGTTCGCGCCGGTGATAAAATCGAGATTATTGAAAAAAGTCGCAATAACCCTCAGATTCAGCGCTCACTTGAATTAACCAACCAGACTGGTATTGTTCCTTGGGTTGATGTTGATAAAGAGAAGGTATTTGGTATCTTTACGCGCATTCCAGACCGCAGCGAGGTTGTTATTCCCGTTGAGGAACGACTGATCGTTGAGCTCTACTCCAAATAAAAAGTGAGGCGCCATGAGGAAAATCAAGACAGCACCGCATCTTCCGACAGAGATGACTATTGAGCGTCGCGGGCCCAACAGCGTCGTGATCTCCATCTTTCCCTTTGAGTCGGGATACGGCATTACGCTGGCCCATCCTCTCAAGCGACTCCTCCTGTCAAGTTCAGTAGGCTATGCTCCAACAGGTATTAAAATTGCCGGAGCTCGCCATGAATTTGATAGTATTCGAGGGGTTCTTGAGGATGTTTCGGAGTTGATCATCAACCTCAAGAATATCCGATTTAAGATCAAAGACGAAAGTAAAAAAGTTGTTCTTCACTACGCCTTTAGTGGCCATCGTGAGGTGAAGGGAGCTGATCTTCAAAACGAACTTGTCGAAGTTGCCTCACCAGAAGCACACTTAGCGACACTTAATAGCGATGGCACGCTTGAATTCTCGTTGATTATTGAGAAGGGAATGGGCTACGTGCCAAGTGAATCGATTAGGCCGGTCATGGAGGAGGGGTATCTACCTCTGGATGCCTTCTTTATGCCGATAAAAAAAGCTGTTTATGCAATCGAACACGTGCTTGTTGAAGATAGTCCTGATTATGAGAAGGTTGTTTTTGAGATCGTAACGGACGGACAGGCAGATCCTGTGACGCTTTTCAAAGATGCTGTCGAGACAATGTATCGTCAGATGAGTATCTTTGGCAAAGAGCTTGGTATTCAAGCAGCGTTTACGGATAGTTCAGCCGATGAGAGTGAGAGTGATCTTAAGAAGCTCTTAGTAAGTATTGATGATCTCAATCTTTCGGCACGAAGTCATAACTGCCTGATTCGCTCAAATATCAAATATGTTGGTGATTTGGTCCTGATGAGCGAGAAGGGTCTTGCTGAGGTCAAAAATCTTGGCAAAAAATCCCTTGATGAGATCAAGCAGCGGCTCGAAGAGTATGGTTTTCCTGTTGGATCAGAACTTCCAGAGCCACTTCTGTCGGCATTAAAACAAAAATTGACACAACTGAAAGGATAGAGCATGAGACATAAGGACGCTCATCGCAAACTCGGTCGCACATCAGCGCACCGAAAAGCGCTCTTTAAAAATATGTCTATTGCGTTAATCGAGCATGGGCGCATTGAGACAACACTTCCCAAAGCCAAAGAGATGAAATCTTTCTTTGAGAAGCTCATTACAAAAGCTAAAGCAGGCGATTCTAATGCACACCGTGCTGTTTTTGCCGTGTTGCAAAACAAAGAGGCAGTCAAGAAGCTTGTGGGCGAGATTGCACCACGCTACGCCTCACGCAACGGTGGCTATACATCGATCACAAAAACAGGAATGCGCCGTGGCGATGCTGCCGATATGGCGATTCTTGAACTTGTTCAGTAATATAGACCCTAAATCACGATGGCTGGTGTCGCATCAATGTTAAGGATGGTGATGTCAGCCACCCCTTCTTTTCTTGCTAAGACTCTTTCAGATACTTTTAAGAAGATTTGCGTCATAAAGGGCAATGGACTTTTAAGTGAAGGTTAACAATGATCCCGTTTAGTGACGAAGATTTACGCCCAGCTGTGTCAAATGTTATCGCCAAGATCGAGCCTATGTTAGCGCTTGATGGGGGGAGTATTAAGTTTATCGATGTACGCAATGGTATTGTCTTTGTGCAATTGTTAGGTGCTTGTGTTGGATGTGCATCGAGTGGCTCGACCCTAAAATATGGCGTTGAGCGTAAACTCCAAGAGTTGATCCATCCTGAAATTCGTGTTGTGAATGTTCCATTTGGGATGGAAGAGCGACTTGATGAATTGGTGGATTAGAGGATAGTTAAGATAGTGGGTGAAGGGATGAAAAAGCGCGCAGAAGATGCTTTCTTAGCACGGGAGTATCGTAAGGCAATGGTTTATTACGCACTTGCACTACAAGATGATCCTGACGATAAGGAACTTCGCTTGGGAGCCATTCTTTCAGATATGGCATTAGATCTTGAAGAGGAGGCGCAGGCACTCTTTGGATACTATCTGATTGCCAGGAATCAAAACAAAGAAGAGGCAGAGCAGGTTCTTGAACAGTTGATCTCTTCGATTGACGATAATATCAGTCGCATAGGCAAGATGGTTGGTGAGCCAATTCGTCAAATCATCGAGCAACAAAATGGGATCAGTTATAGTGATTTTAAAGAGATTGTTGCTGCTAAAGGGTGTTTTCGCGAAGCGTATGAAGATGTCCTCTTCTCAACAAGGGTGATCATTAGCAATAAAGATGATTTCTTTGACTTTATCAACCAATTGATCGAATCAGGCTATGAAGATGTAGCTTTGGGGTATATCGAAAGTGCCAATGCGATCTTTCCAGCCGATGCACGCATTCGTTCATTAGCTGAAAAGATTGGTTGCCATGATGGCGGTGAGGATAAGGGAGTATCGTGAGAATTGAGCGCGATGGCATGATTATTACCGATGATACGAGAGAGTGTCGTGAGGGTACTCTTTTTGTTGTGACGGGAAGTAATGAGCACTATCACGATCAGGCAGTAGCAAAAAAAGCGCAGCTTATCTCTCCTGCCGAAGTAATGGCCAGATTTTTGCCCAATCCACCCGCCATCATTGGTATTACGGGTACAAATGGCAAAACAACAACAGCTGCTGCTATCTACTCAATACTCCTTGATTTAGGTTACAAGGCAGCCTTGCTTGGGACGCGAGGCTTTTTTTGCAATGACGAGAAATTAGCTCCCAAGGGGCTTACAACGCCTCAATTTTTAGAGACATTCGCCTTTTTACTTGAGGCTAAGGCAAGAGGATGTGACTATTTTGTGATGGAGGTCAGCTCTCACGCGATTGTTCAGCGGCGTATCGAGGCTCTGCCATTTGCACTGAAGGTTCACACCAACATCACACAAGATCACCTCGATTTTCACAAAACCTTTGAGAACTATCGTGAGGTGAAGCGGAGCTTTTTTACTGATGACTCTTTGAAGCTAATCAATGTTGATGATCCTGAGATCACCTTTAATCCTAAAAACGCCTCATCGTATGGCATCGAAAAGGTAGCAACATTTAAGGTTGACTCTTATACACTGCGCGATGGCATTGGGGCAGTTGTTCGCTTTCATGATGAGATGGCCACAATTGATAGCGAGTTAGTTGGCTTTTTTAACCTCTATAACCTTGTGGCTGCTTTGGCGGCTGTTAAGCTTGTTACTAAACGATCTCTTGAGGAGATTGCGCGTGCTTTAGAGAATTTTGGTGGTGTCTCTGGGCGCATGGAGATCGTCTCAACCAATCCAATGGTGATCGTTGATTTTGCCCACACGCCTGATGGAATGGCAAAAGTGATTGAGGCGATGAAGGAGCGTGAGGTTATCGTTCTTTTTGGCGCTGGGGGTGATCGGGATGCCGATAAGCGACCCAAAATGGGCCATATTGCCGCCACAAAGGCTAAACGGGTTTATGTCACGAGTGACAACCCTCGCTCTGAAGATCCTCATGCGATTATTGAGCAGATCATGCAAGGGGTTCCGTCTGAGTTTAGCGAACGCGTGCACGTGATTGTCGATCGCCGAGAGGCTATTGGTCAAGCACTTCGCGAGCTTCAAGAGGATGAGGTCTTGCTGATACTTGGTAAGGGCGATGAGACGACGCAAATTATTGGTGGCGTTGAGCATCCTTTTGACGATCGCGATGTCGTGCGATCATTTTTATCATCTAACATAGGGGGAATAAAATCATGATGGGGATTCCACAACCAGCATTTTATCTATTTATGTGCTCTGTCGAAAGACCAGCAGGTTTTCCGAAGGGGTCATGTATTAAGCCTCATAACCGTGATCTTTTTGGTTATTTAACAGAGCAGTTGATGCGTAAGGGCATTATTGCAACCGTTCAGCCAGTGCAAACAAGCTGCCAAGGGCGCTGTCAATTGGGGCCTGTCATGCTTGTTGAGCCAGGTCATACGATGTATGTCGGGTTGGATAAAGAAAAAATTGACCGTATTATTGAAGAACATATTCTCGGTGGTACGCCTGTGGCGGAGTATATGATCCCAGGAGAGATGTGGGCTGATCCCATTAGTCCCGCCGAGATGAAAGCACGCGCAGGAGTCTAAGATGCGTTTTGAGATGCTCTACGCAAAAATCCACCGCGCGACCGTTACCGATGCCAATTTAAACTATATTGGCTCGATTACGATCGATGAGGCTTTGCTCGAAGCGGCCGGAATGCGTGTGGGGCAGAAAGTTGAAATTCTTAATATCAACAATGGTGAGCGTTTCTCAACCTATATCATCAAGGGTGAACGACACAAAGGTGAGATATGTCTGAATGGTGCGGCGGCTCGAAAAGTCGCTGTTGGTGATAAAATTATCATTGTTGCCTATGCCAGTATGGATGAGAGCGAGCTTGAAGGGTATGCGCCAACTGTCGTCATGGTTGATGATCATAACAGGGTGACGCTGACATTGAAGGAGATTTGAGGATGTTTGGCAACTTTGATCTATCGAAGCTTGGCGAGATCGTTAGCCAAATCCAAGAGCAAAGTCAGCGGCTACAGGCTGAGATGGAGTCTAAAAGCTACACAGCCAAAAGCGGCGGCGGGTTAGTAAGCGTTTCGGTCAATGGAAAAGGGGAGGTAATCGATGTGACCATCGATGACTCTTTGATGGAGGATCGAGAAGCGCTTCAAATTCTTCTTATTTCGGCCATCAACGATGCACTGGCTATGGCGGAGGCCGATAAGAAAAATAGTCTTATGCAATTAGCCTCGCTTGTTGGTATGCCCGGGGGCTTTGGTCGGTGAAGTTAGATCTCTTTGAGCGTTTTTTAGCGACCCATCTTCCTACAGCTACCTCATTTCACCCCCACTACGACAAGGCGCTTTCTGAGATGCTTCTTGTTGGGGGGAAGCGTTTTCGTCCTTCACTGCTGTTAACAGTTGTTGAGGCGCTTCAGCCAGCGTTACTTGAGAGTGCGTGTTGGGCTGCCGCTGCTGTTGAGGTTCTTCATACCTACTCACTTATTCATGATGATTTGCCGGTAATGGATAACGCGCCAATGCGCCGTGGTCATCCGACACTTCATGTTACCTACGATGAGGTGACAGCGGTGTTGGTGGGCGATGCGCTCAATACCTATGCCTTTGAGTTACTCGCCCAAGCGCCACTCGCACCTACGACGGTGGTGGCTCTGGTTAAAGAGCTTGCCAAGGCGGGTGGTGTTGGCGGGATGGTCTTAGGTCAGGCCATCGATTGTCATTTTACAGGGCATAGACTCTCTTATGAGGAGCTTGTGCTTCTTCATCGTAAAAAAACGGCCGATTTGATCGCTGCTTCGTTGGTGATGGGGGGGATTATTGCTGGCTTGAGTAGTGAATCTCTTGAGTCACTACGAACATTTGGTCTTGAGGCGGGGTTATTATTTCAGATTCGCGATGATCTTATTGATCTACTCTTATCAAGTGAGGAGGCTGGTAAAACAACAGGTCATGATGGCGATAAAAATAGTTTTGTGACACTTTTAGGGCGCGATGGTGCGTTGGATGCGTTTGAAGCCCAGCTTAAGCTTGTTGATGATCTTTTAGCTAAGATGCCCGAACAGCTTTCTGTGGCACTTGCCCAAGAGATTGAACCCTATAGGAAATTGAGGTAATATGGAAAATTACGAACAGCTTATGTCAGATACTATTCGATTCTTGGCTGCCGATATGGTTCAGCAGGCCAACTCTGGCCACCCTGGAATGCCTATGGGCTTAGCCGATATTGCAACAGTTTTTAGTCGCTACTACCGACATAACCCGAAAAATCCTCATTGGCTTAATAGAGACCGTCTTGTCTTCTCTGGAGGGCATGGGACAGGTCTAATCTATTCGCTTCTTTATCTATGGGGTTATGATCTTACGCTTGATGATCTTAAAAGGTTTCGCCAGTTAGGCTCTAAAACACCAGGCCATCCTGAGTATGGCCACACGCCGGGTGTTGAAGTGACAACTGGCCCACTCGGACAGGGTGTTGCTAACGCTGTTGGATTTGCGATGGCTGCTAAGAGGGCAGCGGCAATGCTTAATACACCTGAAGTTGCGTTGATTGATCACAAAGTTTACTGTTTTTGTGGTGATGGTGATCTGCAAGAGGGAATTGGGTATGAGGCGTGCTCGCTGGCTGGACATTTAAAGCTTGATAATCTGATTTTAATCTATGACTCTAATAACATTACGATTGAGGGTGAGACCAATCTTGCCTTCTCTGAGATGATGCAGGAGCGTTTTAGGGCGCAACGATGGGATGTTGTGACTATCGATGGGCATGATTTTGATGCCATTGATGCTGCGCTCTCGGCGGCGCAAAAGCAAGAACGACCCTTTGTGATCATCGCCAAGACAAAAATAGCTCGAGGTGCTGCCACGATGGAGGGGAGTCACCATACCCATGGGGCGCCGTTAGGTCAAGATGAGATAAAGGCAAGTAAAATCAAAGCCGGTTTTCCAACTGAGCCATTTACTATTCCTGATGCTGTGTTGGCTCGTTTTCGCAGTGCGATTGAGATGGGTGATTTGTATGAGCGCGAATGGAATAAAAAAGTAGCCTCGTCTTCATCTAAGCAACGCATGCTTTTAGAGAAGTTAAAGAACCCAGAGTATGCGACGATCTCTTGGCCTAGCTTTGAAGTAGGAAAGAGCATTGCCACGCGTGATTCAAATGGTCAAATTCTCCAAGCTATCGCGCAAGCGCTACCAGGCTTTTTGGGAGGTAGTGCCGATCTTGCCCCATCGAATAAAACCGAGCTCAAAGGTATGGGTGACTTTCCTGCAGGGCGCAATATCCATTTTGGTATTAGAGAGCATGCAATGGGTGCTATTACGAATGCGATGGCGCTTTATGGACTCTTTTTACCCTTTGCGGCAACATTCTTTGTCTTTTCTGACTATCTTAAGCCAAGTCTTCGTGTTGCCGCATTGATGGGCGTTCGTGCCTTCTTTATCTTTACGCATGATAGCATCGGTGTTGGTGAGGATGGCCCGACACACCAGCCAATTGAGCATCTTACAAGCCTTCGCGCGCTACCAAAGTTAATGGTCTGGCGCCCTGCGGATGCCCAGGAGAATGTTGTTGCGTGGCAGACAGCGCTTACTTATGATGGTCCCAGTGCCTTTGTTCTTAGCAGACAAGGACTTCCGGTGCTAGATAAATCCGAGGCTATTGGAAGCGCGCATCAAGGAGGATACCTTTTATCAACATCACAACATGCCGTTATTACTCTTGTGGCGACCGGAAGTGAAGTTGCCTTAGCGCAAGAGGCAGCGGCGTTGTTGAGGACTGAAGGTATTGGTGTGAATGTGGCTAGTATTCCTTGTTATGATCTATTTGTGCGACAAGATCGAAGCTATCAAGAGTCAATTATTCTTCCAACAACCAAAGTTCTTGCGATTGAGGCCGCATCAGGGTTAGAGTGGTATAAAATTGCTGATGATGTGGTGGCGATGGAGAGTTTTGGTGCCAGCGGAAAAGATAAAGAGCTATTTGCCCACTTTGGATTTACACCAAAGATGATTGCCAAACGCGCTAAGGAGCTAATCGGGTAAAACCGGTTGGCTTCAAACTATGTATGTTGGATAGTTTAAAAATAAAAAACTGATACAGCCTTTACAGCTTATAACATGTATTAATGAAGATAATAATCATGAAAAGAAGGCCCATGAAGGGCCATTAGTAGATGCTTAGTGAGTAGCGTTAGCTTCTGTTGCGTTAGCTTCTGTTGCGTTAGCTTCTGTAGTTGTTGCGTTCTCTTCAACAACAGGTGCTGCTTCAGTTGTGTTCATCTCAGTGGCATTAGCCTCAACAGCAGGAGCCTCCTCTTTTTTCTGGCAGCCGGCAAAACCAGCAACGAGTCCGAGAGCGATGAGGGTTGTAAGAGCGATTTTTTTCATGACCTTTCCTTTTTGTGTGATGTGTCTTGATGTTTGGAAAACTGTTAACACAGTTTCGACGCCAATCCTTCCACCTAGTTAGGTACCAGTTTACCTGACACACTACCTTTCGATGGATCGAAAATCCTAACCGGTCGCACCGCATGTTTGGTGCTGGCACCCGAGGGACTTTTATGGGCGCGATTTTACCTGATATACTCTTAATTAAGGCTTAAGATATAAAATTTTTTTCATTTATCATATCTAAATAGAGGGTATGCTATAGTTTAAGCAAGAAAATTACGAGATGCACCCCGCTTGAGTGAGGGTCGATCATAAAGGAAGAGGATGATTTTATTAACACCTGGACCAACAACTGTTCCTGAGCATATACGCCAAGCAATGGCGAGACCAACGATTCATCACCGAACACCTGAATTTGAGGCGATTTTTTCCCGTGCCCGCGACTATCTAAAACAAGTGATGGGCGTTGATGAGGTTGTCATGCTTGCAAGTAGCGGAACAGGAGCCATGGAGGCGTGTGTTCTTAATCTAACCCACAGACGACCGCTGACAATCAATGGTGGTAAATTCGGTGAGCGCTTCACAAAAATCGCAAAAGCTTATAGTCTTGATCCGGTTGAGATTGTTGTTGAGTGGGGTGAATCGGTAAGTGTTGAGCGTGTGCGTGAGACACTTCTTGCTCATCCTGAGATCGATGCTCTTTTTGTTCAGATCTCAGAGAGCTCAACGGGTGCCCGCCATCCTGTTGAAGAGTTAGCCAAAGCAGCCAAAGAGATCAATCCTGATATTATGGTTGTCGCTGATGGCATTACGGCTGTTGGTGTTGAGCCAATCGATGTCACCCATATCGATGCGCTGATAACCGGTAGCCAAAAGGCCTTTATGCTACCTCCAGGGCTTGCGATGATTGGCCTGTCTGAGGCTGCTTTACGCAAAATTGAGGCGAAGCCCGCAGGTTTTTATTTTAATTTAGCAACCGAGCTTAAAAATCAGCGCAAAAATACGACCGCTTGGACAGCAGCAACGACATTGATTATCGGATTAGAGGCGGTCTTGAGAGAGATGATTGAAAAAACACCCGAATCAGTCTATGCTAAAACAGCTAAATTAGGTCAAGCAACGCGCGCAGCACTTCGTGGTATTGGCTTGCAAGAGTACCCCAAACATCCAGCGCCCAGTCTCTCTACCTTTTGCCTTGAAGGTGCCGATACGATGCGCAAGATTCTAAAAAATGAGTTTGGTGTCAATATAGCAGGCGGCCAGGATCATCTTAAGAATAAGATCTTTCGTATTAACCATATGGGGCATGTCGAAATCTATGAAGCAGCATGGGCTGTCAATGCTATTGAAATGGTTCTTGAGAAGATGGGTGTGCGCTCTTTTGATGGGACAGCCAATCGCCTCTTTATGCAGAGTTTTTGTGGGGCATAGATGATTTACGAACATGAGATCCCTTCAGGGGCAAGACTCTATTTTGGAAAGTCGGCTAAGCTTAAGCGGGCTATTGAGCATTATGCGAGTGAGGTGTTGAGCGCAGAGGGATATGAAGAGATTGTAACCCCTTACTTTTCTTATGAGTCTCACCAGATAGAGGGGGGAGCAGGATTAATTCGCTTTAGTGGCGAAGGGAATCAGCGTCTTGTTCTTCGTCATGATAGCTCGCTTGATGTGGCGCGGCTTATTACCAAACGATTGGGGCGAACAACGGCCCATCGGCGTTGGTTTTATATTCAGCCAGTATTTCGCTATCCAGCACATGAGATCTATCAGATCGGGGTTGAGATCTTAGAGCAAGAGGAGTTAGCGCCGTTGTTGGAGCAGGCACTCTCAATTGTGCGTCATTTTGGTATCTCTCCCGTGATTCAACTATCTGATCCAAGAATCGTCTCCTTTTTAGAAAAGAAGATCGGGCTTCGTAAGCATGAATTAACACCAAATGCTCTGAGGGATCATCAGGGGATTCCTAGTTGGGTGCGAGAGCTTGTGTGGGGGGCTGATGCAACAATTTTTAAAGAGATGATCACCACATCGAAGCTACCTCAAGAACTAAGTGATCTACTCACACCACTTGTGATGCTTGCCGAGGCATGCGGGGGAAGGATTGAGGCATTAGCCTACGCATCGATGGCGTATTATAATGGTCCTTTCTTTAGGCTCATCGCGGGTAATGAAACACTGGCGATGGGTGGGTGCTATGATGCCGATGAGGGCAAAGCGGCCGGTTTTGCTCTCTATCTTGATGCCATGATTCATGTCATAACTACAGAACAAAAGGATAATGATGCGCGCTGACCTGATTGTAGGATTGCAGTGGGGTGATGAGGGTAAAGGAAAGATTGTTGATCTTTTAGCGCAAGAGTTTGATTATGTCGTCCGCTACCAAGGGGGACATAACGCAGGTCATACGATTGTGCTTGATGGCAAAAAGTATGCACTTCATCTTATCCCCTCAGGCATACTTAACCCAAAAGCGATCAATGTCATAGGCAATGGTGTTGTTGTCTCGCCTGCAGCATTGATCAAAGAGATGGCACAGTTTGAGAATCTTCAAGGGCGCCTTTATGTAAGTGACAAGGCGCACATGATCTTTGAGCACCATGCTGCCATCGATGCTGCCAAAGAGGCGCGTCGAGGCAAGAATGCGATTGGCACCACAGGGCGCGGTATTGGTCCAAGTTATGCTGACAAGGTCGCAAGGGCTGGCTTTCGTATCGGAGAGCTTCTTGATCCTAAAGTGCTTGTTGCAAAGATGATGGATTATTATGAGGAGCATCGACCACTGTTTGAGGCTCTTGGCGTGGCGATTCCTACGCATGAGCAGGTAGCGGTAGAGATTGAGGGGTATGCGCGGGCCTTAGCTCCTTTTATCGCCGATACGACGCAGATTGTTTGGAATGCGATCGATCGGGATAAGCGCGTTTTGCTTGAGGGGGCCCAAGGAACGCTGCTTGATATTGACCATGGAACCTATCCTTTTGTGACCAGTTCAACGACGATTGCTGGGGGTGCGTGTAGTGGTGTTGGTCTTGCGCCTAAAGAGATTGGTAAGGTCATCGGCATTGCCAAAGCTTATACCACGCGGGTAGGCAACGGTCCATTTCCTACCGAAGATCATGGCGAGGATGGCGAGCGTATCCGAAAGGCGGGAGCTGAATTTGGAACAACAACAGGGCGCCCCAGGCGATGTGGTTGGTTTGATGCGGTTGCGATGCGCTATGCCTGCCGTCTTAATGGTACCGATGATGTCGCCTTAATGAAGCTTGATTGTCTAGATGGGTTTGAGCGCATCAAGGTTTGTGTTGCTTATGAGGTTGATGGCAAGAGAATCGATTATGTGCCGGCCGATCTTTCGCGTGTTGTGCCAGTTTATGAAGAGATGCCAGGATGGAAGAGTGTGGTAGGTATTCGGCACTATGACCAACTGCCAGAGACGGCTAAGCAGTATATCCAAAAGATCGAAGATGTTGTTGGGGTAAGAGTTCGCTTGATCTCTACCTCGCCCGATAGGTTGGATACGATTAAACGCTAATGGCTTCTCGATTTACACCGGTTGCTAAGATTGCTAAATTTAAACTGGATCGCTTGCTAAAGGAGCGGCAGCTTCTGGAGGCACAGATAGCACGTACTCAAGAGGAGATCCGACGCCTTGAGGATGAGGTAGCCAACATTCACTACCCGCCACAAGGCTCATTAGCCCTAATGCTTGCTCTCAAAGAGAGAGCGGGGATTTATGCGAGGGAGATTAAAGAGAAACAAGGGATTATCCAGATGCTTGAAGGCCAAAAACAGATTCTTGTCGAGCGCATGGCGCAAGCCAATCTTGAGTATGAAAAGATGCGCCATCTTGAAAGTCGCGATCTTGCTATGGAGCTTAAGCGCGCCAAAGAGCGCGAGGCTAAAGAGCTTGATGCGATTGGACTAACGCTCTTTACAAACCGAGGAGTATAATGAAAGTAGTTGTCGTGCCCATTGCTTTGTTGGTCTCATCTCTTTATGGGGCTCAGACAATTGATTGTTCGGCAGTTTTTAATCAGCGCAAACAAGAGCTGATGCTTTTATTAGAACAAATTGATGAGCAAAAGCAAGAGCTTGAGGCGTTAAAAAGAGCTCAAAAGAAATATTTCGATGATCGTGAGTTGCGCGCCTCCCAAAAAGAGAGCAAGGCCGCAGCGCTGCTGAAGCAAGTCGCGCAAAAAGAGGAGAGTATTAAGGCGCTCATTGCCAAAAACGAAAAGCTCCTTGAGGAGATTAAAAAAGCCAAAGATGATAAAATTGCCGCTATGTTTTTAAAGATGCGCGCAGCCGCATCAGCCGCGATTCTTTCCGAGATGAATCCCTCTGAGGCTGCCGCGGTAATCTTTAATCTCGATGTGAAAAAGGGTGCCGAAATTCTTGGCAAGATGGATCCCAAAAAAGCGAGCGAGGTAACACAACGCCTCGCTAAAGGTCCCCCCTTTTAACGCTTTGCTTTAAGCGCGTCATCTACATAACTTTCGAAATTCTCAACATCCCAATAGCCGATGACAG
The DNA here is from genome assembly GCA_036574095.1 of Campylobacterales bacterium. Taxonomy (GTDB): domain Bacteria; phylum Campylobacterota; class Campylobacteria; order Campylobacterales; family UBA6016; genus JAINCO01. Next base: position 21,275 of record JAINCO010000099.1, read on the forward strand.
GGCGAATAAGTGGTGTTGCACTATTTGAAAGAAAAAAGGTTGTCGGGACAAGTTTTGTGTGGAGCTGTTTGGGATAGCTATCCTCATCACGATCAATCTCTGTAGCGATAAAACCAGAGGCAATTTTTGCCATGATGCGAGGATGTTTAAGCGTCTCTCTTTTTAGTTTTTGACACCATGGACAGGCCTTGGTTGTCATGACGACCATGACCCCTTTGCCTTCTGCTTTAGCAATCGCGAGAGCTTGATCATACCCCTTAACCCACTGAAGTTCTGCCGCACTGGCAAAGAGTGCCATGATAAGCACCACCATGAATCGCATCGTTTTTCTCCTTACATTTGTGACACAGCTTATGATTATACCATAGAGCTCCTTCATTGGTTTTTTATCGACTTTCTGCTACCATTAGGCCATTTTAGCAAGAAGGTTGTGCTATGAGACTACGGCATGTTGATGCCCCATACATCGCCAACAAAATCGCTATCGATTTAGCGAATAGTGGGATCGTGCGCTTCACGAGTGGGCTTGAAAAGATTGTCGGAGTTGCCCAAGAGATCCTTGAGCGCGAGGTCGATCTTGAAAACCGCGTCGATGTGCGTGTTAAGGAGTTGATGGGAGAGCATGAGGAGGAGATTCAGTATTCAGAAGCTGATCAAAAACAGCTTTTTTGGATGCTTAAACGCCGATTGGCACCAGAGTATGGCCTTTTGCTCGATAAAGAGGAGCGTTTTTCCTCAATTGCCCATCAGCTTCTTGATATCGCATGGAATGATGATCTGATGGAGTATGATGTTCCTGAGATCAAGGTTAAAAATATCATTGTCAAAGCCTGTTTTGATTATTTCCGCAAGTTCGATGAGGTAGAGAAAGCCGTTCTTGATCGAATGGAGAAGATGAAGCGCAAGGTTGTTCAAGGTAGCGAAGAGTACGATATGATGGTTACCAAGCTCTTTGAGGAGGAGTTGCGCAAAAGGGGGATGATGTGAGAACGGCAATCTATCTCGAAAATGGGCTATATTTTGAAGCGGAAGGCTTCGGCGCTGAAGGGACGGCTGTTGGTGAGATCGTTTTTAACACCTCCATGACAGGATATCAAGAGATTATTACCGATCCAAGTTATGCCGGGCAGTTTATTGTCTTTACCGCAACCGAAATTGGCAATGTTGGCGTGAATGACGATGATAATGAGAGTCGGGGAGCCTACACAAAAGGGATTATCGTTCGTAGCTACCAAGAAGGCTACTCTAATTTTCGTGGTCAAGAGCCCCTTTCGGCGTTTTTGAAGCGCAAAGGGATTTTGGGTATATGCGAGGCTGATACGCGTGCCTTGACGCAGATGATCCGCGATGAGGGGGCGATGATGATGATTGCCTCGACAGAGATTTTTGATAAAAATGAGCTCGCGACCATACTTAAAGCCTCGCCTCGCATCGAAGAGATCAACTATATCCGCGAAGTCTCAACAACAGATGCCTACCATCATAGCCGTGGCGCATGGAATGAGAAGCTTCATTGCTACAATGAACCTTGTCCGGTAAAAAAAATCATCGCTATCGATTTTGGTGCCAAGCTCAATATCCTTAATGAGCTAACAGCGGTGGGGCTTGGTGTTGAGGTTGTTCCCCATACAGTTTCGGCCGATGAGATTATTGCCCGTTTTGATGCCGGCGAAATTGGGGGTGTCTTTCTCTCAAATGGCCCTGGTGATCCGATGGTTTTAAAAGATGAGGTTGCAACGATAAAAAGGCTTCTTGCTCATAAAATCCCGATGTTTGGGATCTGCTTGGGTCATCAGCTTCTCTCAATTGCCCACGATAAGCCGACATACAAGCTGAAGTTCGGTCACCATGGCGGTAACCACCCTGTTAAGAATTTGGCGACGGGTATGGTCGAAATTACCGCACAAAATCATAACTACAATGTTCCTGATGATATTGTTGAGATTGCCGAGATTACCCATATCAATCTTTTTGATAACAGTATCGAGGGTGTGCGCTACAAAGATGAGCCCGTCTTTAGTGTTCAATACCACCCAGAATCCTCTCCAGGTCCTCATGAGAGCAAATATCTCTTCAAGCAATTTGCCGACATGGTCAGGGGTTAGCTGCCCGCTTTAGTGTCGCAACCACCCCTCTTTTAGTGGTCTTGTCCTAAAAGAAACTCCTCATCAAGTGGCTCCCAAGGCCGTTTGGGCAAAACAATCTCAAATCCTTTGCGTCCCGGTGTGAGTCGAATTGTTCCATGATGGGACTCGACGATCTGTTTGGCCAAGGCAAGTCCCAAGCCGTTACCTTTGGTTTTGGTTGTCATAAAGGGTTCAAAGAGGCGATGGGGCTCTTTGATGGGGACGCCGCTATCGTAGAGGCGGAAGTGGTGAGTGGTTGGTCGCTCGACATATTCAAGTTCAATTGTTCCCTCATCCGCATCAGACTCTTCAATGGCATCAATCGCGTTATAGATAAGATTTTGCAATACCATACCAATCAGTTCCGGATCCAGCTCTGCCGGTACAGGAGGAAGAGAGGTGATGAAATGGATATCTTTGGTGTAGGTGTAGTAGCCAATCGATTCATCGATCATCTCGGTGAGTTTATCGAGGGTAATACGTTGCTTGTTAAGGGTGATTCCCTTAGAAAAAAGCAGTGTTGCCTTGATAATCCTCTCAACACGCCAAATTGCTCGTCGCATCTCATAGACAACGGGTCTAAGGTTTTTGTCCACTTTACCAAAGATCGATGAAATAAGCAAAGAGACAGAACCGATGGGATTGCGTATCTCATGGGCAAGGTGAGCTGCCACCTGGCCCATCGCAACAAGTCGTTCGCGTCGTTTTTGCTCTGAGATATCGGTTGCTTGAATGATCGTTTGGGTAGCAAGACGAGAGATATTGACGAGGTAAACATGCCCCGCATGGGTGCACTCGCCTGGTTGGGCAAAGGAGTTAGGGGGTGTGAGGCCTATCTCTTTGGCGGGGGTATTGCAAAGAAAGAGTGAGCCATCAGACTCAATCACCCAAATGGGATTGGGCAGAGATTCGAGCACCCCTTTAAAAAGATGTTCGAGCCTATCGTAGCTTTTTTTGATCTCTTTATACTCTTGCTCGATAATATAGGTCTGCTCGATGAGTGTTGAAAGATTGGTTAAAAGCTCTTGGTTACTATCTGTTGGTAGTGGTGTGGCTTGATCATTCATGGATGTTATTATAGCACAGATAGTGGATGATTAGATAGAGCACCCAGATCAATAACAGAAGTAATGCATGCTTGTTGTAGCTGGTGGGCCCTGCAGGACTCGAACCTGCAACCAACCGGTTATGAGCCGGTTGCTCTAACCATTGAGCTAAGGGCCCGTTGAATAGCCTAAGGGGGTGAAATTATATCAGAAATTATATCTAAAGGCAATAAAGTTCTCTAAAATTGTTAGCAGGATCATGAAGTTGATAAACGAGCTGCCACCAACGCTAAACATGGGAAGCGGAATGCCAACAACCGGGGCCAAGCCGATCGTCATCATGACATTGACGCTGACATAGATAAAAAAGAGAGCGCCAACCGAGAGCGCTAATACGGTCGAGAGGGGATCGTCGCGTGTTTTTTGTGAGAGGGTGAAGAGGTGGATGATCAGAAGAAAATAGATTCCAAGTAGCAAAAACGCCCCCCAAAAGCCAAATCGTTCGACATGATAGGCAAAGATAAAGTCACTTGTGGCAATAGGAAGAAACTTTAATTGTGTCTGAGTTGCCTCCTCCTTTTCTTTGCCAAAAAGCCCACCTGAGCCGATGGTAATGATGCTTTGCTGGACATGGTAACTCGGTTTTTCGCTCAGGAAATCTTTAATGCGTTGTTGCTGATAGGGGCGAAGATTATCATAGATGAGGGTAGAGGAGAGGAGAAAAAGAGCAGCCAAGGTTGCCCAGATTTTCCAGCGCACACCCATGATAAAAAGAACAAAAAAACCCAAGAGCAAAATAACCGTCGCACTTCCAAGGTCTGGTTCGATCACAATGAGAATAAAAGGAATCAAGATATAGCTTCCGATTCTAAGAAACTCTTTGAGATCATACCCTTCATCAGGGGGAGGGTTTTTTTGGATGAGGTAGGCAAGCATGAGAATGAGCGCGGGCTTCATAATCTCCGAAGGCTGAATCGTTAGGCCAATCAGAGGAATTTCAAGCCATCGTTTGGCGCCCAAAATGGAGATACCAAAAAATTTGACTGAAATAAGCAGGAGGATGTCGATCCAGTAGAGAATGGGCGCAATCCAAATCAATTTGCGTAAGGGCAACAAAAAGAGTAGACCCGCTAACACAAAACTAACAGCAATATAGCCTATTTGTTTATAGGCAAGAGATGGATTGATTTCATAAACAAGCCATACCGATGTAACAATCACCGGTAGCAATAGGAGCGGGATCAAATAGTCAAAGTGACATTGGACGCGGCGATCAAGCCGATTAATATCAACCATAATGCAATGATACCCAAAGGGGCATCAAGGAGCGCTTAGTTATAATCTCATTTTAGGATCAGGTTTAAAGGAGAGTGATGGCTGTTGTTGAGGTTGACAAGCAGATGAGACTCGATCAATTTCTTGCCCAAACTTATCAGAAGTCGCGCCATCAAATTCAGGCTGCAATCAAAAACGGCTTTGTTCTTGTCGATGGTCATCCAGCGACCAAAAATGGCCTCAAGCTTAAACCTGGTCAGATTGTCGAGCTCATCACCCCACTTCTCCCTCCTCGCACACCAGTTGTCTGGGAGGGTGGTACGATTGAGATTCTTTATGAAGATGAGGATCTATTGGTTATTAATAAACCGGCTTATCTTGTTGTTCATCCTGCACCAGGAACGAAAGAACCGACACTTGTTGACTGGCTTAAAGAGTATGGCATTGCGCTTTCGACCTTAGGTGGCGAGGAGCGCCAAGGTATTGTCCATCGCATCGATAAAGGAACGACTGGTGTTTTAGTAATTGCTAAGAGCAACGAGGCTCATACGGCATTGGCGGCTCAACTTCAGGATAAATCGATGGGGCGTTATTATCTTGCCATTATTGATGCCCCTTTGAAGGAGGAGACGATCGTTGATCGACCAATTGGTCGCCATCCTGCCAACAGACTCAAAATGGGGATTGTGGCCCATGGACGCCCGGCCAAAACTGCCTTTTTAAAGTTGGCAACCAGTATCGATGGGCGTTATGAGCTTATTGCGTGTAAGCTCTATACAGGACGAACCCATCAGATACGTGTCCATCTTGCCTCATTGGGGCGCCATATTGTTGGCGATACTTTATATGGCTTTAAAGAGAGGGGCGATACAATTAAGCGTCCTTTCCTCCACGCCTGGCGTCTTTATCTGACCCATCCTCGTACAGGTGACGCGGTTAGTTTAATGGCACCGCTGTTTGATGATATGAAGCAGTTTTTGCAAGACTATTTTGATATAAAGGGAATCGATGAAACAACAACTCTTGAAACTCTTGATACCCGTTTTGCTCTTTTGGAGCGGTTGTGCGCAGTTACCACTTCCAGGATCAAAACCTACCATCAATGAATCTCTTCCCGGTGTTGATGCTACAAAAGTACAAACACTTGCCGATATGGCTTCTGTTGGCTTAGAGTGGAAACCTGTTAATGACCTCAAGGTTCAAGGTTATGTTGTTTATCGTGGAGAGAGTCGCGAGGGGAACTTTACTAAAGTTGCCGTTGTTAAAGGGCGTTATGCCTCGCATACAGTTGATCTGAAGCTTTCACCACAGACAAACTACTATTATCGGATAGCGACTATTGATAGTGAAGGACGCGAATCGATGCCGAGTGGATTGGTGAGTGCGACGACACTACCACCTCCTGAGGCGGTTCCATGGGTTGAGGCGATTGGAGAGCTTCCTAAGCAGGTTAAAATTATCTGGCGTCCTCATCCATATCCTGCCATTAAAGAGTACCTTGTACTGCGCAATGATCCAACAAAAAATAATACATGGCAAGAGTTGGCGGTCTTAGAGGGGCGACTCAATGCCGAGTATATCGATGCGCCGCTTGAGGATGGTATGCACTATCAATACCGCATTCTTGCTCGCACATTCGATGGCGTTCTTTCTAAGCCCTCCTCGATCGTTGAAGCGCTAACACGCAAAAAACCTGAGCGCGTCAGTGGCTTGATGGCAACACAGACCCTACCTAAGCGGATAGTTCTGACATGGAAAGGGTTGGATCAAAATCTCTCATACTACCAGATCTATCGTAGCAGTCGAGAGGGTGGGGGCTTTGAGCCCTTAACACGCACTGTAGATCTTAACTATACAGACCAAGTCAATCGTGATGGGGTAACCTATTTTTATAAAGTCACAGCTGTTGATAGCACCGGTTTAGAGAGTGTCATGCAAGATGTGCCTGTGTTGGGTGCAACCAAAAGTCGTCCAAAACCTCCCAAACTTGTCTCGACACTTGCCGAACATGGTCGCGTGACAATTCGTTGGCAAGAGGTGGATGATCGCCCTGTCCGTTTTACTTTGATTCGCAGTGAGCGCAAAGGTTTTAAATGGGAAGAGCAGGTTACGAAGGATTTGACTGACCGCTCATTTGTTGATGATAAACTTGTGCCAGGTGTGACCTATCGTTATCGTGTGATCGCAATTGACGATGATGGATTAGCTTCTGATCCAAGTGAGGAGGCGGAAGTAGTCATTAAGCCGGTTGAGGGGGCAAAATAGGGTGCCTCATCTTATTCTCTCTTCTTATTCTCCTCCATCCCTACCAACAACTTATGACGATGTTGAATTTTTGTGGCGCGCCAAAGGTGAGAAAAAAGAGCTTTGGGGCACAGCTGTTGGTCAGAATGCCTATCTTTTTAATGTTGTGCCGCATACGCACGGAGTCCTGGTTAAAAGTGATAAGTTAACTCGAAGTAGCGATATCGAAGAGCTCAAGAGGGTTCTTCGTACCTTTGCAAGAGTGACGAATGCTACTGTTTATGCCGATAATATCCCTTCCAAAAACCGCCCCCCTTTAGCTGACAGCCAGATGGCACCCGATGCTGCCTGTGCTGGCTATCCATGGCCCTCTCGTGTGGCGTTGGAGATTGGTTTTGGAAGCGGTCGTCATCTGCTATGGCGAGCCAAGGAGAGTCCTGAGATTCTTTTTATCGGAGTTGAAATCCATAAGCCCTCCTTAGAGCAGCTTTTAAAGCAGTGCCACCTTCAGGGCATAACTAATGTTCGGGCTGTTGATTACGATGCTAATCTCTTTTTAGAAACCCTCCCGGATGGCCTACTTGAGACGATTTATCTCCATTTTCCAATTCCATGGATTAAATCACCAGGGCGGAATATCTTTTGCTGGCAGCTTGTGGATGAGGCAAGGCGGGTCTTGAAACCAGGTGGCACCCTTGAGCTGCGCACCGATGATCGATGGTATCTTGGGTGGGCATTAGAGATTCTTGCTGATACACCGCATGCTTTCTTTGAGGTCGCGAAAGATCGCAACATCGAGGTAATGAGTAAGTATGAGGCAAGATGGCGTAGACAAGGCAAAGAGATTGCCGATGTTATCTACTACAATACCCATCCAGTGGCTAGTAAGCGCGAGCTTCGTTCGATGAGCTTTGATTGTGAGCTTTCGTTTACAGAAGTAGTGAGGAGATTGGCGGCCTTCAAGCCAGTGATTGGCCCAGATTATCTACTCAAAGTTGGCAGTGCATATACCATCGATGCCACGAGTGGTCTGATACCATTGATTATGGGATCAATGATGCGCCCTGAGAAGCGCTATCTTTTGATTCATGGGGGAAATCTTTCGTATTATCCGACACCACCGCTTTGTACACGCGCCGGATATCAAGCTCACCGTAAGCTTTTAGAGATAGTCAAAGGGGAGGCAAATGAATTTGACTCGAGTTATTGAAGCTAGCGATCTGCACTTTGCCTATGATGATGAGAATGTTGTTTTAAAAGGTGGAGGATTTTCTCTTAAAGCCGGGGAGTTTCTCTTTGTTACAGGCAATAGCGGTAGTGGCAAAACAACGCTGATCCGCTCGCTTTATGGTGCCATTAAGCCTCAAGGTGGACGCTTGGAAGTTTGTGGCATGGAGATTCGTGGTATTACGCCAAGTCGCCTTAATAAGCTTCGTCGCCATCTCGGCGTTGTTTTTCAAGACTATAAACTGATCAATGAGTGGACAATAGAGAAAAATATTATGCTGCCGCTCCTCATTGCTGGTTATGCGAAAGATGTCTGCGATAAACAGGTAACGAAATTACTTAATTATGTCAAGCTTTCACACAAGGTGGGCAAATATCCCAAAGAGCTCTCAGGTGGTGAGCAGCAGCGTGTTGCCGTTGCGAGGGCCATTGCTCATAACCCAGTCTTATTGCTGGCTGACGAACCGACAGGTAATCTTGATGAATTTTCAAGCCATGTTGTCATGGAGATGTTTAAGATGGCCAATAAACTTGGTGTGGCTGTTGTGATGGCAACACACAAAATGCCCAAGTTAGAGATTCCCTTTAGACATATCCACCTTGAAGAGGGAGTGATTCATGAAGTCTCTTAGAAACCATCTCTCCCTTATGCTTGCACTGGTAGCAATCCTCTTTTCGCTACAGTTTTATCTTTCATTTGAGCGAATGACAAAGCGCTATGAGGCGGTGCTAGCTAATGATTACTCGATTATTGTCTCTTCAGCACATCCACTTAGTACCCCCGATTTGTCGATGCAGTATCCGATCATTGCTGAGGTTGAGCCCATCAGTGCCGATAAGGTCCTCGAGAGTCTTAAGGGAGATTTAAGTGCAGAGAATTTTCAGTTATTGAAAGTCACAATGCCAAAGTTCTACCGACTTAAACTTAAGCACTATCCTTCGAGTGAAGAGTTAGCAAAGTTAGAAGGGCAACTCAAAGGTCATATTGGCATCATTAGGGTTGAGACTTTTGCACGCAGTCAGAGCAAGATCTACCAGTTGTTAATGGTTGTCAATTACCTTTTGCTGGTCTTTTTGGTGACGATCGGGGCGATTAGTTTGCTGCTGATGGTCAAGCAGATGGAGGTGTGGCGGTATGAGCATCAGGTGCGAATGCACATCATGGAGATCTTTGGGGCACCACTTTGGTTGCGTAGTGCTGTATTGTTTCGGCTTGCGACGATCGATTCAATTCTTTCGGCACTTCTTGTCATAGCTATTTTTCTCTACCTCAGATATGATCCGACAGTGACAGATCTACTGGAGTATATTGGGCTTGGGGAGATCATCTTTGATCCCTTGATTGACGGTGCGGCGTTGGTTGGGATTGCACTTACGATCTCAATCCTTGCTGTGATAGCTGTGATTATGCGCAAGAGCGAAGAGTTATGAAGATTATCGCCACTTCTCTTCTGTTTGTTTTTGTGCTATGGGGGGCTCCTTCGGTTGATCAGCAGATTGCTAAGACTCGTCAGCAGATTGTGAGGAAAGAGCGAGAAATTAAAAAGATCAATTCAATTTTGGAGAGTTCGGGACGACAGATTAAAGAGCAACAACAGGCCATCAAAGAGGTCGATGCCAAACGAGAGAAGCTTGAAGGAGAGGTTATGCTTCTTGAGGGGCACAAGCAGGCTTTGCTGATGAATATGAATCAGCTTAAGCTGCTTAAAACCGAGCTGATGTGTCAAAAGGAAGAGATTGAAAAAAAGCTTGTCAAACTGGTGGCGCGTGATCTTTCCTTTTCAGCTGTTGTTGGTGGCAGTGAGTCGCTCTCAGAAGAAGATCTCATACGTGAGGCACTCTATAAGCAGCTGCG
>JAINCO010000100.1:0-2562 GCA_036574095.1 Campylobacterales bacterium
AAATGTAACACTTTCTCTTGCATATATTACGATTCGAAACATTTTTCTTCGATCGCTATTGAAGATATGTTATGATGGTGCTATCAAAAGCTTGGAGGATAAGAGAATGAGTTTTTTGGCTGACTATGCTAAGCATGTAGAAGAGCGTGCGGCATTGGGAATTCCCCCGCTTCCACTTGATAAAGCCCAGGTTGAGAGCCTCGTAGAGCTTCTCAAAGCTCAAAAGAGCTACAACGCTGAGCTGGTGACACTGTTGGCTGAACGGGTTAATCCCGGTGTTGATGATGGTGCCCATGTGAAGGCAGCTTTTTTGCATCAAGTAGTCCAAGGAGAGGTTGAGGCGTTTTTAGCTGATGCACCTGTTGGTGATATTGCCCACAAAAAAGCGGCCATCGCGATGCTTGGCAAGATGGTTGGTGGCTACAATGTCAAACCTCTGATCGATGCACTTTCGATCGAGGAGCTTGGGCAGGCGGCTGCTGATGAGCTTAAAAATATCTTGTTGGTCTATGATGCCTTCAATGATGTCGTTGAGCTTGCGAAAACCAATAAGTACGCCAAAGAGGTTCTTGTCAGCTGGGCGAATGCCGAGTGGTTTACCAACCGTCCCGCGATCCCTGAAGTGATGGAGGTTGTTGTCTTTAAAGTTCCTGGTGAGACCAATACCGATGATCTTTCTCCGGCGAGTGCAGCCTTTACGCGCTCGGATATTCCATTGCATGCTACAACAATGCTTTCTGCTAAAATGCCCGATGGCCTGGCTAAAATTGCTGAACTTAAGAAATTGGGCAAAAAGATCGCTTATGTTGGTGATGTTGTCGGTACTGGGTCAAGCCGTAAATCAGCAGCCAACTCGCTTCAGTGGCATTTAGGTGAAGATATCCCCGGAATTCCTAACAAACGCACAGGCGGCATTGTGATTGGTGGTATTATCGCGCCTATCTTCTTTGCAACATGCGAAGACTCGGGCGCGTTGCCCATCGAGGCTGATGTGACACAGATGGAGACGGGTGATATTTTGGTCATCAACACCAAAGAGGGGACAATCACGAAAAATGGTGTCCAGATCGCAACCTTTACCCTTCGTCCTAATACAATCCGCGATGAAGTTCGCGCGGGTGGGCGCATTCCCCTTATCATTGGTCGTGGCCTAACAACCAAAGCGCGCGCCGCACTTGGCATGGAGCCTGAGACGATTTTTGCTAAGCCTGAGCAGCCCAAAGATACAGGCAAAGGATATACACTCGCGCAAAAGATCGTCGGACGCGCCTGTGGTCTGCCTGGTGTACGCCCCGGTACCTACTGTGAGCCAGTTACGAGCACTGTTGGTAGCCAGGATACAACTGGTCCCATGACCCGCGATGAGATCAAGGAGCTCTCCGCGCTTGGCTTCTCGGCTGATCTTGTCATGCAAAGCTTCTGTCACACAGCCGCGTATCCTAAGCCTGCTGACTTGAAACTCCATGCAACTCTTCCTCAGTTTATTACCACACGCGGTGGTGTTTCTCTACGCCCGGGTGATGGCGTCATCCATAGTTGGCTTAATCGCATGGTTTTGCCAGATACTGTGGGAACAGGTGGTGATAGCCATACTCGCTTCCCTATTGGTATCAGCTTCCCTGCCGGATCGGGACTTGTGGCTTTTGCGGCGGTAACTGGCTCAATGCCGCTTGAGATGCCAGAATCTGTTCTTGTGCGCTTCAAAGGCGAGATGCAGCCAGGTATTACATTACGCGATCTGGTCAATGCGATTCCTTACTATGCCATCAAACAGGGACTTTTGACCGTTGAGAAGAAGGGCAAAAAGAATATCTTTAACGGCCGTATCCTTGAGATCGAGGGTCTGCCCAACATGAAGGTAGAGCAGGCATTTGAGCTTACCGATGCCTCAGCTGAGCGCAGTGCGGCAGCTTGTACAGTTCGTCTGAATAAAGAGCCCGTGATTGAGTACCTCAAATCAAATATCGCTCTGTTAGAAGCGATGATTGCCGATGGCTATCAAGATGCGCGCACACTCAGACGCCGCGCTGACAAGATGAAAGCATGGCTTGAGAATCCTGAACTTCTTGAGCCCGATGCTGATGCTGAATATGCGGCCATCATCGAGATTGATCTCAATGAGATCAAAGAGCCAATCGTTGCATGCCCCAACGATCCTGATAATGTCAAGCTTTTAAGTGAAGTAGCGGGTGATAAAATTGATGAAGTCTTCCTTGGAAGCTGTATGACCAACATTGGTCTTTATCGCGCAGCCGGTGAGGTCATGCGTGGCGAAGGTAAAATTGCTGTTGAGACCTTCTGGATCGTTCCACCCACCCGCATGGATGAGCAGCAGCTTATTAACGAGGGCTACTATGATATCTATAAGGCTGTAGGTGCACGCACTGAGGTGCCTGGATGTTCGCTATGTATGGGTAACCAGGCCCAAAGCCGCGAGGGTGCGACAGTCTTCTCGACCTCGACGCGTAACTTTGATAACCGATTGGGTAAAAATACCCGCGTCTATCTGGGCAGTGCTGAGCTGGCCGCTGTTTGTGCGAAGCTTGGTCGCATCCCGACAGT
>JAINCO010000101.1:0-3799 GCA_036574095.1 Campylobacterales bacterium
GGTGTGACGGCAGCCAAAGAGGGCTTGATTCGTCGCACCAGTGCTGACTATATGGGGATGCTGGCGACAGTGATCAACTCTGTCGCTATCCAAGAGGCTCTTGAATCACAAGGGATTCCTACCCGTGTTCAAAGTGCCATCAAAATGGAGCAAATCTGCGAAAGTTTTATTGTTCGTCGCGCTCAGCGTCACCTCGAAAAAGGGCGTGTCGTTATTTTTGCGGCAGGTACCGGCAATCCCTTTTTCACAACCGATACAGCGGCAACACTAAGAGCTATTGAAATTGGCGCGGATGTTATTATCAAGGCAACGAAAGTTGATGGTGTCTATGATAAAGATCCGATGAGATACAGTGATGCTGTTCGCTTGCCCGTACTAAGTTATGATGAGGCGCTCAAGGATCATATTAAGGTAATGGATGATACCTCCATTGCGCTCGCAAAAGACAATAAACTACCAATTATTGTCTGCGATATGTTTAAAACAGGTAATCTCTTGAGCATTATTCAAGGCAAAAGCGACCATTATTCGATTGTTAAGGCGATTAATTGATTGGATCGCCTCGTTAAAAGAATATAAATGAAGGATCATTTACGATGCGATATGAAAAAATTTATGCTCAAGCACTTGACAAAGCTGGACAAGATCGTTACCTTCTGGCAGAAGCTGTGGGTCGTCGTGCCGAACAGCTTTCTAAGGGAGCGAAACCTCTTGTCGATGTTGATCTCAAAAAAACGAAGCTACCTGATGTGGCACTCATGGAGATTGCAGCCGACAAGATTTCAATAGAAATCGTCTAAAATAGCTGGTCCCCTTGGATCCCTTTGTTTTTGATTGTGCCCGTATTCGAACGATCAACGAGGCGCGCGAGATGCTCGAAGGGCTTGTGGGAAAGTCTGAGCATCTTGAGAGGGCGATAGATTTCGCCCTTGAGCAACATAGTGGACAATTTAGAAAAAGCGGCGAACCGTATATCGTTCATCCCCTGCTCGTTGCGGCCCTTGTTACCCACTTTGGTGGGGATGAAGCGATGGTTCTTGCGGCGGTACTACATGATGTAATAGAAGATTGCGGTGTTGCTGGAAGCGTCATTGCAGAGAAGTTTGGTGAAGATGTACTGCACTTAGTTGAGGGGTTAACTAAAATCAGCGAGATTCGCGAGCACGAGCTTGTCAGTAGTGCATCTGATCAAAAACTTCTTGCCTCTGCTCTCTCTTTTCGTAAAATGCTTATGCATGCCGTTCATGATCCGAGGGTGTTGGCCATTAAGCTATGCGATCGTATCCATAATCTGCTGACACTCGAAGTCCTTAGTCAATCCAAACAACGCCGCATCGCCGAAGAGAGCTTAGTTGTTTACGCCCCGATTGCACATCGCTTAGGTATGGGCGCGATTAAAAATATCCTTGAAGATCAGAGCTTTCGCTACCTCTTTCCTGATGAATATGCTCGGATTGACCGCTATTTTCTTGAGAATAGTCAACGTATTAACCTTGGATTTAATCTCTTTATTAGTGCGGTTAAAGAGCAGTTGGCCAAAGCCGGGATTCCTGAGGAGAGCTACGAGATTCGCCATCGCGTGAAGCACTACTATTCAGTCTTTATGAAGCTTCAACGTAAAGGTATTTCAATCGAGGAGGTATTAGACCTACTCGCAATTCGCATCATTGTTCAAGAGCCTTTGGAGTGTTACCGAGTTTTGGGGATACTGCACCAGAATTTTAAACCGATTATCTCTCGTTTTAAAGACTATATTGCTATTCCTAAGGATAATGGCTACCAGACGCTACACACCACACTTTTTTATGATAACTCAATTTTTGAAGTTCAAATTCGTACCCGCGAAATGGATTTGGTGGCCGAGTATGGGATTGCTGCTCACTGGGCCTATAAAAGTGGCGCGGTTCCCAATCTTGAGTGGCTCAATAATATTGAATTTAAGAATGACAATATCGAAGAGTTCTATGAGCTGGCTAAAAATGATCTCTTTTTAGAGGATATCATCGTCTATTCCCCCAAAGGGGATCTCTTTACTTTGCCCAGAGGAGCGACAGCTCTTGATTTTGCGTATGCGGTCCATACCGATATTGGTGATCGGGCTGTAGCAGCCTATGTCAATAAGCAAAAAACATCGCTTTTGCATATTCTAAAAAATGGTGATATCTGCCGTATCGAGACTGGGCCTACAAAGATTTCACGTTGTACATGGATTAATGCTGTCAAGACAAGCCGCGCGAAAGTGGCTATGAAGACATTGTGTGCTCAAAAATCACGCGAACTTGATCGACGAGTTGCTAAAAATATCTTGGCGATGGCCTTTGATTTTGACTATCAGGAGTTGCGAGACTGGCTTGATCAAACCAACTACTCCGCTTCGATCGATAAGCTAACCACATCACTGGACTTTTTTAAAGATTTTCTTGTTCGTGTGCGGCGCGAATCTGGACTGCGCAGTCAGTCTCTCTTGACACGGCTTAGAGGTACGCCAAAACTTCGCGAATATCGTATCGATCGTTTCTTCTTCTACTCACCCAAGCCCATACACGAGGTAACCTTTAACCTTTGCTGTCATCCCAAACCAGGTGATGAGGTGATCGCTTTTTATAATAAAGGTAAAGCATCGATTCATCATAAGTTTTGTTCGCGTTGTGATGAGCTGATTGCTCAGCATCTGCCTATGGTTTTTGTTGCTTGGGCCGATAATAAGTGTGGCCACTACAAGCTTGTTGTAAGTTTAGAGAATAAAAAAGGGTCATTGGCAAATTTTGTGACAGCTTTGGCTAAAGAGGATCTTTTTATTACTTCATTGCAGCTTAGGCGCAGCGAGACGGAGAGTGTTGCTGAGTATTGTGAGGTTGAGATTGAGGTTTGTAAAGACCCCAAAAAGGTGCGAGAGAATATTGCGCGTCGATTTAAAGTTATAGAATTTCATTCTACGAAAGATGCCTATGGAGAGAAGTAGTATGATAGAAGCAGCCTTAGAAGAGATACGCCGCGGCACGGCAGAGATCATTGATGAAGAGAAGATTGTTGCCTGCCTTAAAAGGTGGTATGAGGAGGGTCAACCCTATTTTGTCAAGGCTGGCTTTGATCCAACGGCGAGTGATCTGCACTTGGGCCACACGGTCTTGATGAATAAACTTGCAACATTTCAACGCCATGGTGCTATCGTTCAGTTTCTTATTGGCGATTTTACGGCAATGATTGGGGATCCTACGGGTAAGAGTGAGACGCGAAAAAAGCTCTCGCGAGAGCAGGTGGCTGAGAATGCCAAAAGCTATCGGGCTCAGGTCTTTAAAATCCTTGATCCTGAACGCACACAGGTTGTCTTTAATAGCGAATGGATTGAGCAATTAGGCGCAGCAGGTATGATTGAACTCGCAAGTCTCTACCCTGTGGCAAGGATGCTTGAACGCGATGATTTTACAAAGCGTTTTCAAGAAGGACGATCAATTGCTCTTTCAGAATTTCTCTATCCTCTCTTGCAAGGGTATGACTCCGTGGTGCTTAAGAGTGATATTGAGCTAGGAGGAACAGACCAAAAGTTTAACCTTTTGATGGGTCGCACACTCCAAAAAAGCTATGGAGCAACGAGCCAGCAGGCCGTTGTGATGATGCCTATCCTTGAAGGATTGGATGGTGTGGCTAAAATGAGTAAATCGTTAGGCAACTACATCGGCGTCACAGAGGATCCTCAGACGATGTTTGCTAAGATTCTTAGTATTTCCGATGAGTTGATGTGGCGCTATTATGATCTTTTAAGCTTTAGAAGTGTACAAGAGATCAGACAAATGCGCCA
>JAINCO010000102.1:0-14022 GCA_036574095.1 Campylobacterales bacterium
GAGGCATCCGATCTTAATCTCTCAACTTTCGGGACTGGCTGGCATCTTTTTTCAACACCTAATGCAATCGATACAGCCAAACTGGGGGCAACACACCCATCAAACTACCTCATCATTTGGGCCTATCGTCATGGAGAATGGTATCTGTGGCAAAAAACCGAGAGTTCGCATCCTTCGGGAATCGCACGCCTTAATAGCATCAATGCTGGCGAAGGTTTTTGGCTCAAAATTCAATAACTCTCTTTAAAAGTCCCATAGCCCAGGCAACAGCTGACTCAAAGTCTGGCTTGGGTGACAAAGAGGCGTTGAGAGAGTCAGGAAGCGCCGCAAGAGTTGTGGGGCCAATAGCAACTGCCCTCCATCCCTCCTCCCAGCCATAACGCTCCAAAAAGCAGTGTGCTGTTTTGGGTGATGTAAAGATAATTGTCGAGCCAGGAAGTGGCCGTTGATTCTCTGAAGTAGTATCTGTGCATCTTGTTTCGTAAACAACTGTACGAATAACTTCAAACCCCTCGCCTTTGGCCATCGTTACAATATCCGTAGCAACGTCGCGCCCGCTTGGCCACCAAAAACGCCTAAAGCCTGACTCTCTCATTGGTATTAACAGTTGTTCACCAACCCCCTCAGGGGCAATGCCGCCAATAACCCCCCCCTCTTGTTCAACTCGTTTGGCTGTCTTTTTGCCCACACAGAAAGCGGGTATTTGCCTCCAGTCAAGGTTACTTAGCGTGAGTGATGTGAGGGCATGGCGAGATGTGAGGATAAGTGCCTCATATCCCAAAGGAAGAGAGGTTGGGGGAAGATAGTTGACGGTGAGCATGGGAAGCGAAATTGCCCCATCCACCTTTTGATCAGAAAGAAGATAGATCCTCATAGAATCTCACGCGCTCGACGAAGCGCATCATCAATATGGCCAACGATATTCTCAGCTCCCAACATCCGCTCAAGACCAGATTTGGACAAGAAACGACGCACTTCTGGGCGAACACCCGATAGTATCAAAACTGTTCCATCGCGCTTGCAATGGCGCGCCATCTCTTCAAGTGTATGCAATCCTGCCGCATCAACGATAGGAACATGGCGCATTCGTAAAATAAAGACACGAGGGGGCTTTTCGAGTAATCTCAAAGTATCAAGGAGTTTATTCGCAACACCAAAAAAGAGGGGCCCTGAAAGCTCATAAACCTCAACACCATCAGGGATCTCCTTGCGGCTTGTCGCATCTGGATCATCTTGAACCGCAACAAGGTCCTCAATCTGCGTTGATTGCATCAGCTTGTTAATAAAGAGAAGCGCCGCCATTGCAATACCCACTTGAACGGCAAAGTTAAGATCAACAAGAACTGTTAGCACAAATGTCGTTAGTAACACTGCACGATCTTCTCGAGGCGCTTTCCAAATTTTACGCACGTGCTTAATCTCGCTCATATTCCACGCAACAACCATCAAAATCGCCGAAAGAGCCGCCAGTGGAACCTTAACAATCAATGGGGCAAAGAGAAGAAGAAAGAGCAAAAGCCATACAGCGTGCATCATCCCTGCTACGGGGGTTTTGGCACCTGAACGAATATTGGTTGCTGTACGAGCGATCGCACCAGTAGCTGGAATACCACCAAATAATCCTGATGCGATATTCGCAACCCCTTGACCAAAGAGTTCAGCATCACTTTTGTGGCGACTACCTGTCATACCATCGGCAACAACAGCTGACAGGAGCGACTCAAGACCAGCGAGTACGGCGATCGTCACCGCATCAGGAAAAACAATTCTAGCCTTTTCGAATGTAAACTCGCTCCATGTAGGAATCGGTAATGAAACTGGCAATGCCCCAAAACGCTCTTCGATTGTCTCGACGGGGATATCAAAAGCCCAAACAGCCAACGATGAGATAATCACAACAACGATAGGCCCCGGGATGCGTGGCACAAGTCGCTGGGTTGCTACAATGATACCAATACTAACAAGCCCCACAATCAGCGCCCAAGGGTTGGTCGTATGCAACGCCCCTAAATAGGCTTGAAAACGATGCAAAAAATCGATCGCAGTACCGCTATAGGTTAGCCCTAAAAACTCCTTAATCTGCGTAAAAAAGATCAATAATGCAATACCCGATGTAAAACCTGTAATAACAGGATAAGGAATAAATTTCAGAAGCTTTCCGGCGCCAAGAAATGCAAAAACAATTAGCATCGCTCCAGCCATGACGGTTGCCAGAACTAACCCTTCATACCCATGTCTGGCAGCCACAAGGCTAACGGTCACAATAAAAGCGGCTGTTGGCCCACCGATCTGATAACGGCTCCCCCCTAAGGCAGAGATCAAAAAGCCAGCAACAATCGCAGTATAGATACCCCGCTCTGGTGGCATATTTGAGGCTATCGCGATAGCCATCGCTAATGGCAACGCAACGATTGCAACAGTTAAGCCCGCCAAGGCATCACGCACAAAGAGTGAACGACTATAACCCTCTTGTAAACTTTCCAGTAAAGCTGGAGAAAGACGCGTATGTAGTTTTTCTAACATCATGTCTATTAAACCGTCAACGGATTGTTTAGTCGGACCTAATAGGCTTTCTATAAAATAAAAAGTGGTATTATACAAAAAAAGAGCTAAAGCGTATTGTAGGCACGATCTCCGGCATCACCTAAACCTGGCAGAATAAAGCCTTGACTGCTAAGCTTCTCATCAATACAAGCAACAAAAAAGTTCACATCTGGAAACACTCCCCCAACTTTTATTAGTGCCTCAGAAAGACTTAGAATATGAAGGGAGAAGATACGCGCTGGATGTTTAGAGGTTACCAGATGCAGTGCATCGGTTAGCGAACCTCCCGTAGCAACCATTGGATCGCATACAATTGCTGTTTTGCCCTCCAAAGGAGGAATACGGTCGTAGTAGAGGGTTGGCTGAAGTGTCTTTTCATCTCGACGCATCGCTAAAAATCCAGCGGAAGCATCAGGTAATAGCTCAAGCACCCCATCAACCATCGGTTGTGCTGCTCGAAGAATCGAGATGACGACATAGGATGACTCATCCAGCGAGGGAAACTCTCTCTCCCCTTGCCACATTGTAATTTTACGATCTCTTAACTCTTCCTTTGCCAAGGCTTCGGTTAGAAGTAGCCCACCCAACTGGGCTACGATGCGTCTAAAAGCAGCGCCACGATAGCGCTCTTCTCGTAATTTTGTGACAAGATGGATTACCAAGGGATGGTTTGAGAGATGGATATTCTCTGGCATCATTCCCATTCAATCGTTGCTGGTGGTTTGCTTGAAATATCATAGACAACGCGGTTAATACCATCAACTTCGTTGATAATTCGGGTACTAATACGATCCAAAAGCTCATACGGCAGACGGCCAAAAATCGCTGTCATCCCATCAGAGGACTCTACAGTTCGAATCGCGACTGTATTTTCATAGGTACGATTATCGCCCATCACACCCACGCTCTGAACATTCAAAAGCACCGCAAAGGCTTGCCATACTTTATTGTAATAACCACTGGCTTTTAGTTCATCGATAAGGATGGTATCGGCTTTGCGCAACAATTCCAAGCTAGACTTAGTAACCTCTCCCATTACGCGGATAGCCAATCCAGGCCCTGGGAAGGGGTGGCGGTGAACCATATCATGAGGTAGCCCCAGCTCCTCACCAAGTGCCCTCACCTCATCCTTAAAGAGCTCGCGGAGTGGCTCAATAAGCTCAAACTTCATCCACTCAGGAAGTCCCCCGACATTATGGTGCGATTTAATTGTCTTAGAGGGGCCCTTGACACTCACTGACTCAATGACATCAGGATAAAGGGTGCCCTGGGCAAGATACTTGATGCCACTATGTTTTTTGGCTTCTGCCTCAAAAACTTCGATAAAGGTATGACCAATAATCTTACGCTTAGCCTCAGGGTCACGCACACCGGCGAGTCGAGACAAGAAGATCTCTTCAGCATCAACGGTAATCAGAGGGACTTTGAGTACACCACGAAAGATATTTTGAACCTGCTCAACCTCGTTAGCGCGCAGCAATCCATTATTGACAAAAACAGGCACAAGCTGATCACCAATCGCCTCATGCAATAATGCAGCCACAACAGAGCTATCAACACCGCCAGAAAGAGCACAAAGAACCTTATCTGAACCGACCTTTTCACGGATTTTCTTGATCTGCTCTTTGGCGAAGCTCCCCATATTCCAGGTGCTCTCGAGACCACAGATATATTTTGCAAAGTTTTTGAGCAGCTGCGCCCCCTCCTTGCTATGAGCCACCTCAGGATGAAACTGGAAGGCGTAGATATTTTTGGAAGGATTTGCAATTGCGGCATTTTCAGCATTTGGACTTGAAGCGATACGAATGAATCCTTCAGGTAGGCGATCAACCTTGTCAGCATGGCTCATCCAGACAATCTGGCCATTGCGTGTCCCCTTAAAAATGGGTGACTCACCGACAAATGTGAGCGATGCACGACCATACTCATGATGATCAGCACGCACCACAGATCCACCAAAATGGTGAGCGATCAGCTGCATCCCATAGCAGATACCTAAAATCGGAAGCCCCATCTCAAAGATTCGTTCATCGACACGGTAGGCATCCTCATCATAAACGCTTGCAGGACCACCTGAGAGGATGATACCAGAAGGAGCCATCGCCTTAATCGACGCAAAGGGTTCATGAAAGGGGTGAATTTCACAATAGATCCCCATTTCACGCAGTCTGCGTGCAATCAGCTGGGTATATTGCGAACCGAAGTCAAGAATGAGAATCGGAACATTTTTCATTAGCAACCTTTAATAAAAATTCATAAGTTCAAATTGAAGATACCATACAGCCAACGAGACAACAAAACCTGCCAATACAGCCCAGGCATGGCGCATATGGCTTGAAAAGGTATAGATACCTGAGAGTTTGCCCATCACGCCAACACCGGCTGCTGATCCAAAACTAATGAGCGAACCACCGATACCAACTGTCAGGGTTACAAGCATCCACTGAGCATGATCAAGCGCTGGATTAGCTTTTAAGACTGCATACATAACAGGAACATTATCAATAACAGCCGACACCAAACCAACCAAGATATTGACAAAAGTTGGATCAAGGGTATAATAGGCCTCAGAAATAAACGCCAAATGGCCCAAATAGCCCAATCCACCCACAGCGGCCATGATGCCAAAGAAAAAGAGGAGTGTATCATTCTCAATACGACTCATCCCCTCAAAAATCCTAATATCATCATTGTTGCGCCGTTTGTGCTGGTGTGCAAAAAAGCCTAAGAGCGAAAGCCCTAACATCATCCCCCAAATCGCAGGGATATGGAAAAAATGGTGGAGGATCACCGATAGGGCGATTGTCAAGAAACCTAATATCACCACCATTTTTCCTCCTGGCTTCATCACTCCACCCTCTTGATCGGCTTGCGCAGCTTGCGGGATCCCGACAGGCACCACCCGAACCAATAGTAACGCTGTGATCAACCAACCCAAAAAGGCCGCCGGAAAGAGATAAAAAAAGTCAAAAAAATCACCCTTGCCAGCACTCCAGACCATCAGCGTCGTGATATCGCCAAATGGCGACCAGGCACCACCGGCATTGGCGGCTACAACAATATTGATCGCTCCTGCATTTAAAAAAGCGTGATTATGACGTTCAATTGTCACCAAAATTGTTGCCAACACCAGTGCTGCTGTAAGATTATCAGCTACGGTAGAGATAAAAAAGGCCAAAAGACCAGTTAACCAAAAAAGACGACGATAACTATACCCACGGCTTATAAGGCGATGGCGAAGTGCCCCAAAAACATTTCGCTCAACAAGAACCTCAATAAATGTCATCGCCACATAAAGAAAAAAGAAGATATTCGCAATCTCAAGAATTAGATGCTCTATGGAGGCATGAAATCGATCGGGGATCGTCCCACTGATCGCATGTTCAATACCAACAGCCACAAAGATCGCCGTTCCAGCAAAGAGCGCTGGATAGGATTTGGGCAGATGGATCTTCTCTTCAAGAGCAATCAATGTGTAGGCTAAGACAAATAAAAGTAGCCCGATGAGGCCAATCACGCTCACCCCTCATCTTCCAGATAGTGCGCACCAAGACTATGAGGATTGGTCAAGGCAGCGTTCACAATAGCTCGAGCTGCCAACAAGCGTAGATAGAGAAGGCGACCCACTGGCTGCGCAAGCCACTGTTCAATTTGCGCTAAGGCCTCAGAGAGTCCTTGGTGGGTTCTGACAATACCAACTTTTTGCCACATCAGATGGCGCAACTGATTCTTGATCTCTTTGTCACCTTCACGCATTGGGACAAATTGGGGAAGTGGAAGCTCAACGGAGGGGGGCGCTAAGCGATTCTTTGCAATCGCCGCTGCTGCGCGCCGTCCAAAAACAAGCCCCTCTAACAAAGAGTTGCTGGCCAATCGATTGGCTCCATGCACACCGGTGCTTGCCGCCTCACCAACAACATAGAGCCCCTCTCGATCTGGAATACGCCCCTCAAGATCACAGACAATACCACCCGTCATATAATGAAACGCGGGAGAGATAGGAACACGATCATGAGGAAGGTTATAACCAAACTCCTTCATGGCATGATAGACCGTTGGGAAACGCTCGCGAAAATGGGTTGGCTCAAAGGCCTCAAAGGAGAGATAGACTGGACCAAGCCCCTTCTCTTTGTGTTTAAAGATCGCCCGACTGACAGCATCACGCGCAGCAAGCTCACCCCTCGGATCATAATCAAAAAGAAAACGGCGCCCCTCACGATCAATAACCGTCGCCCCTTCGCCACGAAGCGCCTCGGTCAAGAGGACTTTGCGCGCATAAGAGGTATCCACATAGACCGTAGGATGAAACTGGGTCATCTCCATGCCACGAAGCGCAAGCCCCTTTTCAGCCGCAATTCCATGAAGATCGCCACTGACTGTTTTGGCATTTGTATGATAGTGATAAAGACTTCCGATCCCTCCTGATGCGATCACAACCGATCCTGCGTAGTAGTTTTCGATTGTATAGCCAACTGTCGTCTCAGAACAACACCTTAGTACCGTCACCCCAACACAACGAGACCCATCAAAAAGAAGATCCAATACAATCGCGTGATCAATGATACGATGAGGATTAGACCGCATCAAAAAGTTATGGAGAATTGCCCCTGTTGCATCGCCACCAGCATGAACGATGCGTGCGCACGAGTGGGCAGCCTCTCGTGTGTAGAGGAAATTTCCCTGCGCATCACGATCAAAGGGCATCCCCCTCTTGGCCAAATCGGCAATAACCTCTATGCTCTCTTTTGAAAGAAGGTGAATCGCCTCTCGATCCCCTACTTCACACCCTGCTCTCCAAGTATCAGCACTATGCACTTCAATATCAGCTTCATCTCGCGCTGCTGCAATGCCCCCTTGCGCATAATAGGTATTACACTCATTCGGGGTATCTTTGCAAAGAATCCCCACACGCCAATCGCTTGGTAGATGAAGTGCTGTGTAAAGCCCGGCAACACCAGAGCCAATTATGAGGAGATCAAACCTCATCGATTTTGGCTTTGATTGGAATCAACTGGATAGTAGGGGGGCGCTTTATAGCCACAACCGCTTGCAAAGAGAGAGATTAACAGCAGGCATGGTATAATGATTACATGAAAACTGCGCACGAGATCCTGCAGACCATGCCGCTGGCGACAAGCCCTAAGGCTAAAAGTCACCGTCTTATCTATGAGCTTCTCCACTTCCTGCCACCTCTTTTGCGTGAAAACACCCTCTTTTGGTATATTCGGGGCGATACACTCAACTTCGTCGTCGCCAACCAGGCGCTTGTTGCTGAGTACAATTATAAACAGAGTTTGATAAAAGGGTTATTAGGTGAGCTGCTTAAACACACACCTGATGAGAGCTTGGCAGCCATCACGAAGATCAAAGCCTTTTATGGATCCAAGATACTCAAGGCACGCGATGAGATGAAAGGTGAACTTGAGGCGATCAGCTTAGCAGAGTTGGCAACAGGTGCGTTTGACAATCCCTTGATAGATCCCAAGAATGCCGCTTTATTAGAGGAGATTCGCGCCATTATCAAGGAGGCTCATGCTCGCCGATAAGCTGCGCTCTCTGCCTGATCTACCAGGAGTCTATCACTATTTTGACGCCAATGGGCGCTTGCTTTATATCGGCAAGGCCAAAAGTCTCAAAAAAAGAGTTAGAAGCTACTTTCGTTTTGATGAAGATCGCCTTATTCCTGCCCCAGGACTTTCAAGTCGCATCCAAAAAATGGTCATGGAGGTCGCCGATCTAACCACAATCATCGTAGGCAGCGAACATGACGCGCTGATTTTAGAAAACTCCCTTATTAAGCAACTTAAACCCAAATATAACATTCTCTTGCGCGATGACAAAACCTATCCTTATATCTATTGTGATATGTCAGAGCCCTATCCACGATTTGAGATCACCAGACGGGTTGTGAAGGGAGGGAATATTCGCTACTATGGCCCTTTTACATCGGGCGCTAAAGAGATACTCCAAACAATCTATGAACGATTCCCTTTAGTGCAAAAAAAGAGTTGCCTAAAAGGTAAAAAACGGTGTCTTTTTTTTCAAATTGGCCGCTGTCTAGGGCCATGCGAAGAGGGAGTTTCAACACAAGAGTATAGCAAACTTGTTCAACAGGCTGAAGAGCTCATCAACTCCCCAGCGCGTCTAAGAGAGGCTGTCACAGAGATGATGATGCGCTTAGCCAGCGAAGAGCGCTATGAAGAGGCCGCAATCATGCGTGATCGACTCAAAACCCTCGAAAACATCTCGATCCAAAGCACCCTCGATCTTGCTAATACCGATAATTTTGATTTGATTGCCGTTGAGGCTGATGAGGTGCGTGTTTGTATCGTTAGGCTCTTTTATCGCCATGGTAAACTTGTCTCAAGTGCTCATCATTTTGCCCAAGCGCGCCATGGTGTTGAGCTTGATGAGGTCTATCGCCATGCACTCTTAGGGTACTATACCCAAGATACCCCCCTCACCCATGGCAAGATCTACCTTGCGCATAAAATTGCCGATATGGATGAGATTGCGCAGATCATCTCCCAACATTGTGGCCGTAGCGTCAAACTCTTGATGCCAAAAGTTGGTGAAAAGAGAAAGTTAGCCGATTTGGCTATTACCAATGCCTTGGAGCTTTTGAGAGTTCAGGCGGCACTTAAAGCCTCTGAAGAAAAAAATGCCACAAAATTGGCCGAGCTACTGGGAGTTGATGGGGCAATTGAGAGAATTGAAGTTTTTGATAACTCACATATTAGCGGAAATGTTCCTGTTGGCTCTATGATCGTCTGGGAGGGAGAGTTTCGCAAAGAGGAGTATCGCCACTACAACCTCACCCATTCCGATGAGGTTAGTCAGATGCGTGAAATGCTCACACGACGCATCGAACGCTTTGCTACCAATCCACCCCCCGATCTATGGCTACTTGATGGGGGCGCTGTGGCACTTCAAATCGCCAAGGAGCTTCTTGATAGTGCTGGCGTCTATATTGCTATTGCTGCTATCGCCAAAGAAAAAGATCAAGGACGCGCCAAACGCGCCAAAGGAAAGGCACAAGATCTTCTTTATACCCTCTCAGGCAGCATCAAACTCCCACCCTCAGATCCCAGGTTGCAACTCCTACAGCGACTGCGTGATGAGGCGCATCGATTTGCTCTTTCCTATCATCGTCACCAACGAACCAAACAGGCCCTCCAAAGCTCCATTTTGCAAGCTCATGGTATCGGCCCTGCGATCCAAAAAAAGCTGCTTAGTTACTTTGGTGGTTTTGAGGCGATCCGTCACGCATCCATTGAAGAGTTGCGTCAGATTTTTGGAGAGAAGCGCGGCACCGCTATTTTTGAAGCGCTTCAAACCCTCGATGAGAAATAATCGGTTGGGTTAGCCTAAGAGTTTTTTGAGCTCCTCGAGTGTTGTCACACCTGCCTCTTTAAGGTCAATGACACGCTCGGAGATAGTGACATTAACAGCTGCAGGGAAATTGTCATGTAGCCAACTATTGAGGCTACTTGTTTTAGGAGAGCGCTCAGATAAAACGACAAAATCATCACCATGAAATCTAAAAACAAATGCCTCTGGCTCCTCTTTCATCAATTTTTCAGCAAGAGTCGTCAATAACACACTCCCCTCATCCCATGATGTAGCACGGTTATAATCTGAGAAGTGGCGTAGCTCTACAAGCCTGGCATATCGAATGGGCGCAGAAGCAATCTTACCTTCAAGAACGATCGACAGGTAATTGTTATTGTAAGCACCGGTCAGCTGGTCTTTAAAAAAGTAGGCAAAGCGCTCTTTTTCGATGGGCGTCGATGGAAGCTGGGTTACCCCCTCTTCCACCACAACATCCTTAAGAACGCGACATGCCGCATCAACAACTTCAGGACGATACCAGACACCAGAGAGAGAGCGAAGCTCCTCAAGAGCTGCAGCAACACTTTTGCGCGGCTTGTAGATACGATTGGTCGTCATCGCATCAAATGCATCAGCAACGCTCATAATCATCGACAGAAGTGGGATCTCATCGCCTTTGAGCCCCTCAGGATAGCCGCCTCCATCAAGCCTCTCATGGTGATAACGCATGATTTCTGCAAGTTCTTGGTAGATCTTTGTTTGAGCAAGCATTTGATAGCCCGTTGAAACATGCATCTTGATCAGTGAATACTCAAGAGGTGTAAGGCGCCCAGGTTTTAAGAGGATCGAATCGGGGGTGACAATTTTACCAATATCGTGCAACAGAGCTGATTCTTCGAGTTTTTCAATCACTTCATCAGACAAACCAAGCTCCCTGGCAATCATGGTACAGTAGGCTGCGACACGTCGGGTGTGGCCAGCTGTATAGGTATCACGCTGCTCGATAAAGCTAACAAGTGCCAAAACAAACTCTTTGTAGTGGCGCACCCTCTCCTCTTCTAATGCTTTTGCCTTAGCTCGCTGCATCGCCGCTCCTGCAGCAAAGCCGATATCCCCTGCTAACTCTTGAAGCATCGAAAGTTCTTCCTCTTCAAATCCCTCTTCGTGCCCCGTCCAAATCGCCATAACACCAATGAATCGATCATCATGTTTACTCACCAGTGGCAAAATTGCCACACCGTAAGCATGAGCATTAAAGAGCTGTTGTAGCGACTTTGACCCACGACACTCATCAGGACAGCGGATAATAACCTCCTTGCGTGCAAAAAGAACCGACTCGATACTCTTTTGTAGATGGGAAGGAACAGCGTTCGATGGATCCTCACTTTCAATAAAGAGTTCCGGATGACCCGCTTTGGCACGACAGACGAGCTTGTCATCAACAAGCGTTGCGATCCATGCGCCAACATAATCAGGATGATTGACCAAAGTTTCGCAGCACTTTTGAAAGAGTTGTTCCAAATCGGGAATAGTGATTAAAAGCTGATTGATCTCGGCAACGGTTTTCAAAATAGCCCGCAGATAGCGCTCTCGTTCGTAGATCTCAACCATCCGCCGTTCCCAATGAAACTCAATCGTCACATCCTGAATAACTCCCTCGAAGAGACTCTCGCGACCCACTGGAGGCTGTCCTTGCAGCCGCACGATGCGCTCTTCGCCAGCCCCCATCACCTTAAAATCGATCTCGACAGCCTCTTGTGTTTCTATCGCTTGGCGTAGCATACGTTCGACAAACTTGCGCTCTTCATGGTGAACAAACTCCAGTAGATCATCGATCGTCATACTACGAATAGGATGAGGTGCACCAAGGATTTTCCATACCTCATCGGAGCATTCAAACATCCCATTTAACGAGATCTCCCAGCTTCCTAAGTGAGCAATCTCTTGGGATTTGGCGAGGACACGTTCATTCTTGCGCAAAGCCCTCACCATTTCGTTGAGTCGTGTCATGTCTCTGAAGATCACAACAGCCCCGTCTAGCTCTCCTTCAATAGTTATTGGAGTCACGACGAACGAGACATCTATAAATGAGCCATCTTGGCGTTTAAATTTTCCCTCTTCTACACGCAACTCTCTTCCTGCCGCCATCACTGTAGCTATGCGAGATGCCAATTCATCCCTATCAACAAGAAGATTCATATCGGCCTCCAGTACCTCTTCGGCACGATACCCCAACATACGCAAGGCCGCAGGATTAACAAAAGAGATCCGCATACGACGATCTAATGCAATCATCCCCTCGCCCATAGCCATCGTAAGACGTTCTAACTGAAGCCTGCGTTGGTAGACCTCTCCCCGTTGTGCTTCGATTTCCGTCTCCAACTTAGCATTTAACTCGTTGATGATGGCATTACGTCTTGAAAGCTCTCTACTTTGATGTCTAAAATAAAAAAATCCCCCTGTCAGCGCCCCTAATAGTAACACTGCCATCATCAGCTCATAACGATAATGGTAGAGAAGCTCTTGTAGTGTTGGTTTGGCTAAGTAGGCATAGGGACCCTGATGGAGCTCTCTCATAAGTTCATGAACGGGCTGATAGTCTAAGGGGATTGTCCAGCCGGCTGAATGGCTTTGAAGTGCTGCTTGTGATGTTGGATCCATGCCTATCAAAGCCAATGCTACCTTCTTGGCAAGTTCTGGTGGTGTTGCACGACTCTTGGCACATGCCCACTCAGGATAGAGCGGTGTTGAGACCTTGTAAGCAAATTCAGGATGCATAGGACGAATAACTTTTAATTGAGACGGGTCGATCTTTCCCTCCATTTCCATTCGCTCAACCGTATCGCTACGTACAACCCCAAGATCGGCACGACCAGCCAAAACATCCGCAATAACCCCATCATGCGTCCCTGACCAGATTAGTGATGACTCTCGCAAGGGATCAACCCCGGCACGCATAAACTCCCGATAGGCAATCTGCCATCCCCCCAGCGACTCAGGATCGACAGCCGCTAATCTTCGTCCGGCTGCATCGGCTAAGGTTGTAATTTTGTCATTATCACGACGCGCCACAATAGTCGCCCCAAAGAGTGTCTCTCCTTTGCCTGAAGCACCCCTATTAATTAAAGTTGCAATTCGGCTAATCCCATAATCGTGTTCCATATGAACATAAAATGCTGGATTTAAGATCACAAAATCGATCGATCCAGATGCCAAGGCGATAGGAATTTGACTAAATGAAAGTGGAAGAATTCGATAGCGATTCGATGGATCTTGTTTAGAAAGATAATCGGCTGTTGCTTGCCACATTGATCTAGCCTGCTCGACGCCACGATAGGCAAGAACACCTATATAGACATCTTTTCCCCATACTTCTAGCGTTAAGAAAAGCAATAATAGCCAGACCCCAAATTTTTTCATAACTTACCCATTTTGATCGTTGTAACTAAATAGAAGAGTAGAGTAACTTAGGTTAAGAATGGCTAAAAAGAGAGGAAAATACTTCGGCACGCACACGATAGGGAGGATGATTCCAAAAATCAGAGATGACAGCAATCATATCAGCTCCCGCCTCAATAACACGAGAGGCACACTCAAGTGTGATTCCACCAATAGCGCAAATAGGACGCCCAAGCCTACGGGCTTGTGTGATCACCTCAAGCCCAATCGTGGGAGCATGCGGCTTGGTGGATGAGGCAAAACAGGCACCGAATGCAATATAATCGGCTCCCGCCTCTACGGCCTTGGTAGCTAACTCAAGGCTTCCATAACATGAAACACCCATGATCTTTCCCTCTAAGCCCTTGCGCACAACTTCTAACGAACCATCCTCCCTACCTACATGGGCACCATCGGCACCAATTCTCTCCACAAGATCCCATCGATCATTAATGATAAGCTTAGCTCCTGCTTCGTGACATAATTGCGTCATCTGACGTCCTTGATTGAGCGTCGTCTCATCCCAGTTACCTTTGTAGCGTAGCTGAACGATCCTCACGCCTCCTTTAAGCGCCTCCTCAAGATCACTCATCACTGGAAAACCATCCGTTATTAGATATAATCCTTTCATTGTGACTCTACCTCAACCACCAGGTGATATCGAGAAAAACTACTGCGACACATAAGGTCTATTTAATTAATTTTTTT
>JAINCO010000103.1:0-7139 GCA_036574095.1 Campylobacterales bacterium
TTACGGCTGAAAATATCTCTGTCAGTTTTGCTTTGTTATCTCGATGGATACTGATCTCTCGTGTGGCTGTCAAATTAAACCCATAGTCCGTGATAAGCCCGAAATAGGCAATCGTTGCCCCAGCAAAGGCTAAAAGACCAAAGTTGTCCACACCCAGCACACGAACCAAGTAGGGGAAAGTGATGAGTGGGAGAAGGTAGTTAGCGGCTTGCAACAAAGTGAGTGCGGCAAAGTTTGAGAGCAATCTCTTTTTCTCTTCTGTTTGGGCTAATCGATTGATCATAATCGTGCTAAATACCACTCCACTGTCTTGACAATCCCTGTATCAAAGGTCTCTTGGGCTCTCCAGCCAAGTTCGGTCTCGATTTTTGTCGCATCGATGGCGTAGCGGCGATCATGGCCGGGGCGATCCTCGACATAGCGAATCTGCTCTTTGTAGCTTCGTCCATCAGGACGGGGTCTCATCTGATCAAGTAGTTCACAGATACGCTGGGCAATTTGGTTATTGGTTCGCTCATTGCGTCCCCCGATGTTGTAGGTCTCGCCGGCGCGACCTTTGTGGTAGGCGATGTCAATGCCCCGACAGTGATCAAGGACATAGAGCCAATCGCGGATATTATTGCCATCGCCATAGATGGGAATGGCCTCGCCGGCAAGGGCTTTGCGAATGATCGTGGGGATGAGTTTTTCGGCATGTTGCTTGGGGCCGTAGTTGTTGGAGCAGTTGGTAATGATGGTGTTAAGCCCATAGGTATGGTGATAGCTACGCACCATCATATCACTTGAGGCTTTTGAGGCACTATAGGGGGAGTTGGGCGCGTAGGGGGTGGTTTCGGTAAAAAGCCCAGTCTCACCCAGTGTGCCGTAAACTTCATCGGTGCTTATGTGGTGGAAACGACACTCTTCGTAGCCTGGCTTATAGATAAATGGCCTTTCCATCCAATAGTTTTTGGCAACATCTAAGAGAGTATAGGTTCCAAGGACATTTGTTTGGACAAAGATCCCCGGGTTTTTGATGGAGTTATCGACATGAGATTCTGCGGCAAAGTGGATGACACCTTGTATATCATAGTCACGAAAGATAAACTCAACAAGCTCACGATTACAAATATCGCCTTTGATAAATGTATATCGTGGATGATTCTCGATCTCTTTGAGGTTATCTAAACTACCAGCATAGGTGAGTAAATCAAGATTAATAATATGATAATTTGGATACTTTTCTAAGAAATATGGTACAAAATTAGAGCCAATAAAGCCAGCACACCCTGTTACGAGTATTGTTTTAGTTTGCATCATTGTCCTTGATAAATGGGTTAATGATTGTTAGTTTATTATTATAATCTGACAAATGAAGACCTTACCGTTTATTTGCTTCATCTCTGTTGAATTGATAACCTTTTGTATCGATAGAGACAGCGTTCATTTTTCTTTTTGTTCCAGTTTTTTGTTTCGTCTCGTCGATGATCAGAAGACGCTTTACATGGATATTGTTATGAACATTTTTATATTCATCTGGAATCCGAATGATTCTATCACGAATATCAGACTCAAACTCTATCGCATACATCTTTCTATCCCATGCTTTAGAAAACATTAGGCTATGTTTTAATATCAGTGATGAGACCCTTGTTTTCTATCAGCACTTAACTCTATGATCAGGTAGGCAAACATGGCTAGCAATCCTATACTCCCGGCAACGATAACCAAAGTGCTCATTATAAATCCTCCAATTCGTCTGTTTTGATTCTTATTAAATGAATGATAATAAACCCAACTAAAAGAAAACCAAAAAATAGAAAACTGGATATCCAGAATATTATATCAATTTCACCATTTCTATACAGCCCTCCTATCGTGCCACCTAAAGTAATAAGTAGCACAGATATAATACTGAGCCCAACTCTTAAGGAGTTTAAAGTTTCCTTGATTTTATCTATTTTGGCCATCACCGCCTCTCCCCAAGCCTTCTTAAGCACTCATCCAAACCATCTTTCCAGTAGGGTATTTCGATACCAAAGGTTGCTTTGATTTTTGCTTTGTTGAGTAGGCTATAGTGGGGTCGTTTGGCGGGGGTTGGGTATTGGTGTGTTTCTATTGGATTGATATGGCAGGGAAGTTTGGCCATTTTCATGATCTCTTTAGCAAAATCGTACCACGAGAGGACCCCTTCGTTGGTAT
Source organism: Campylobacterales bacterium (assembly GCA_036574095.1). Lineage (GTDB taxonomy): Bacteria > Campylobacterota > Campylobacteria > Campylobacterales > UBA6016 > JAINCO01. The sequence continues at coordinate 2,182 of JAINCO010000103.1, forward strand.
AGTGATAGATTTCTACACTAAGGTTATCGATTTTGGGAAGAATTTCAAGTACCGTCTTGGCTAAATCTTTGGCATAGGTTGGGGTGCCAACTTGGTCAAAGACCACACCGAGCGACTCCCTCTCTTTTCCTAAACGAAGCATCGTTTTGACAAAATTGGCGCCATAGTAGCTATAGACCCATGAGGTTCTGATGATGATGGTGCGCTGGGGGTTGAGGGCAAGAATCGCCTTTTCGCCATCAAGTTTGCTTTTGCCATAGACATTGAGGGGATTAGTGTTATCCTCTTCGCGATAGGGTTTAAAGTTTGTTCCATCAAAGACATAATCGGTCGATAGATGAATCAGTCTGATCGAATGCTTTTTGGCGATGGCAGCTAAATTGTGGACGGCATGATGATTGACCTGGTCGGCCAACTCTGGTTCTTGTTCTGCCCGATCAACAGCGGTGTAAGCGGCGCAATTGATGATGGTATTGATGCCGTTAGCAACAACATACGCCTCAAGGTTTTGTTGGTTAGTAATATCAAGTTCATCTTTGTCACAAAAATAAAAGGTGTAGGGATAGGCGGAGGCTAACTCCTTAATCTCGCTTCCAACTTGCCCACGTGCACCCGTGACTAAGACTTTAAGCATAATAATCAACCCCAAATTCAAAGAGCTCGTTGGTTTCACTCAGTCTTGGTTGTTTGCGATCTTTGGCCGAAAGCTGCAGCAGCTCTTCGGGCAGAATCCAATCAATACCTAAGGCTGGATCATTAAAGGCAATACCCCGGTCATAGTCAGGGGCGTAGTAGTTGTCGACCTTATAGGCAACGATACAGCTTTCAGACAGCACCACAAACCCATGGGCAAATCCTCGTGGAATAAGCAGTTGGTGCTTGTTCTCCCCTGAAAGGCGACACGTTACATGCTGTCCAAAGGTTGGAGATCCTACGCGAATATCAACAGCCACATCCAGAACCTCTCCCTCGATCACACGCACAAGTTTGGTTTGGGCAAAGGGGGGAAGCTGGTAATGAAGGCCCCTAAGGACCCCATAAGAGCTCTTGGACTCATTATCTTGGCAAAAAGATAGTGGATGACCCATAAAGGCTTCGAGTCGATCTTGTCGGTAGGTCTCGACAAAATAGCCACGCTCATCCCCGTGCACTTGAGGTTTGATGAGAATAAGATCAGGAATAGCTAAGCGTGTTAAGGTCATGAGAGTTTTCCTTCCTCAAGACGACGAAGCAGGTAGAGGCCATACTGGCTCTTCTTGAGCCTCTCGGCAAGTTTTTTAAGTTGATGATCATCGATATAGCCCATCTCCCAGGCAATCTCTTCAAGGCAAGCAACCTTTAGCCCCTGTCGTTTTTCGATAACCTCGATAAAATTCGAAGCTTCAAGAAGGCTCTCATGCGTGCCGGTATCTAGCCAGGCAAATCCTCGCCCCATCACCTCAACATTCAGTCGTCCCTCGGCAAGATAGCGGGCATTCACATCGGTAATCTCAAGTTCTCCGCGTGCACTCGGTCGAATTTGGGTAGCGATATCAACCACATCATTCGTATAAAAGTAAAGCCCCACCACAGCATAGTTGCTTTTGGGGTGAGTCGGTTTTTCTTCGATACTAAGTGCCCGTCCTTGGTCATCGAACGCAACAACACCATAGCGCTCAGGATCGTTGACATAGTAGCCAAAGATAACAGAGCGACGCTCCTTGGTAACAGTTTCAACACTTCGGCGCAACAGGTGGGTTAGTCCTTGTCCATAAAAGATATTATCTCCTAAAACAAGAGCAACATCGTCATGACCGATAAACTCACGCCCAAGGATAAAAGCCTGTGCTAAGCCATCGGGGGAGGGCTGGACGATATACTCAAAGTGCATCCCAAGTTCTGATCCATCACCAAAAAGTTCTTGAAAGCGAGGAAGATCAGCGGGGGTTGAGATAATGAGCACCTCCCTGATACCAGCAAGCATAAGCACCGAAAGGGGATAGTAGATCATTGGTTTGTCGTAGATGGGCAATAGCTGTTTGACGACAGCACGCGTTAGAGGGTAAAGGCGTGTGCCTGAGCCGCCAGCAAGAATGATGCCTTTCATTGGATGAGTCCTTTAAACCACGCCAGTTCGTCTAGTTTCTCCCACGGATAGTCGCTTTGTCCAACCTGTCCGCGCGCAGCCACATCAGCATAAAGAAAGGTCTCTTCGCTGGGGCGATCGAGGTGAAACTTCTCGGTAATCCAGCGAGGTGTGAGGGGGAATTTCTCGGCAATTTGCAGCGACAAGGCTTCATCAGAGATCTCAGGGATATTGGTTCCCATCGTATCAACCGTTACTGAGACAGGGTGAGCAACCCCAATGGCATAGCTAATCTGTACGAGAGCTTTTTTAGCCAGTCCCGCAGCCACGATATGCTTCGCTAACCAGCGCGCAGCATAAAGTCCAGAGCGATCGACTTTGGTGTAATCCTTTGAGCTTTGGGCCCCACCACCGATAGGCGCATAGCCACCAAAACTATCAACAATTAGCTTGCGCCCTGTAAGCCCTGAGTCGTGTAGGGGCGAGTGGTTGACATAACGACCTGTAGGGTTGATGTGAATGATGCAGTGAGCGGGATCAAAGAGCGTGGGTGGTAGTCCTGTGTCATTAATAAGCCCCATGATGAGTTCGCGCACCTCGTCAATTGTCATCGTTTCCACACAAGGGGCCGAGACAACGATTGTATGAATTTTTTGGGGTTTACACTGGATATAGTTCTCTTTGGTGCCATAATCAACGGTTACCTGTGTCTTGATATCAACCCCAAGTTTGTGAGGATGGGCGAGGGCGTAATGATAGACTTTATCGCACAGCATTCTGGCATAGGTGATCGCGGCAGGCATATAGTCAGTTGTTTCACTGTTGGCAAAACCAAACATAATCCCTTGATCTCCTGCTCCGATCTCGCCAGTTGTCTGATCGACTCCTTGGTTGATGTCAGGAGATTGACGATTCAAAAGAACCTGGATGATAAGATCGGAGGGGCGAATCGCCTGTTCGCGCGTAAAGGCTGACTCTTCGCGATAGCCAATCTTCTCAACCGCACCACGAACAAGATCTTCGATGCGTTCAACCGAAAGCGGTGTGCGACTGGTGACCTCACCGCCAATAATCACATGTTTACCGGCAAAAAAGACTTCACTGGCAACCCTGCTGGAGGGATCACCCGCTAAGTAGGCATCAACAAGGGTATCGGCAATGATATCGGCACATTTATCGGGATGGCCAGGAGAGACGACTTCGGATGTAAAAAGGTACATAAAATCTCCGCAAGAATGATTGACACAAAACCTTGCGACATTATAACATAAAGATTACCAAAAATCGACAAGATCGGTCAGATAGTGAGCGATGATGGCAGGCCAAAGAGAGTGTGTGCGAATGACAATGAGTGCTGGCAAGAGTCCCCAGAGGGCAGCGCTTAGAATAGAAGAGGGGCCGTAACACCAGTGGATCAACCCAAACAAAAGAGTGGAGATCACGATCGCGCTCATGGGAGAGAGGGTGCGTTGCAGGAGTGTTAGAAGAAGACCTCGAAAAAGAAGCTCTTCTGAAAGAGCCGTCATGAAAAGGCCCAGCGTAAGGTCGATTGGCTTAAAGGCACCCAATTTGCTAAAATCGGGATAGGAGGCCAAGGCGCTATTATGAAAGAGCATTCTTAATGCTGATGAGGTGTAGTGATCAATCGCAATGCCCACAGCACTAAGAAGAAGTGTCCATCCTATCAAAGAGTCTAAGGGGAGCCACGATAGGGCAAGGTCATTACGTCCGATCAGGCCTTTGGCGACAAAAACAATCAAAGCGCCAAAAACAAGAAGGCGGCTGCCATAATCAACGATGATCCATCCGATCGCATCGAGTGGCATATAAATATAAAAAAGGTCATTAAGATAAAGAGGCAAAGAAGCGGCGATAAAGAGGATCCATAAGCTATAAGGGCGCATTATCATACGAGTGATTGTGCCCTAAAAGTCATAGCATGTCAAGAGGGTAAAAAAGAAGAGAATTTGTCTCTTGAATTTTCGAATTAATTGTGATAGAATAGTTGCGCTTAACAATTTTGGTTTTTTGATGGAGGAGACGAATGGCATTTAATAAAGGTGACTGGGCTGCCAGTTATGGCAAAGAGCCTGCCCGTGAACGTAGAGCCACACAAGAGGAGTCGAGGCTTCCTTGGGGAGATGTTGGTAATGTCTCGTATGAGCCAATACGCGATGAGGCGTCGTTAAAATCGTTTATCGCCTCGACCTATCAATACTTCGCTGCTAGCCTACTGGCAGGAGCGGCAGGTGCCTATGCTGGTATGCAGGCAGTGGCAACAATTCAGAGTTTTTACTGGGGTCTTGTGATCTTGGAGCTTGGATTAATCTTTGGGCTTAGCTTTGCGCGCCATAAAAGCTATGCTGCACCCATGCTCTTTGCCTTTACATTTGTTACAGGCTTAACATTGACGCCACTCTTAGCTGGTATCTTGAAGATGCCTGGGGGTGCGGGGATTGTGACGAATGCCTTTTTGATGACATCGGTGGCATTTGGTGGTCTATCGCTGTTTGCAATGAGCACCAACCGTGACTTTTCGTCAATGGGCAAAATGCTCTTGATTGCTCTCATCGTCCTTATTGTTGGTGGCATTGTTAATATCTTTATGCAAAGTCCGCTCCTACAGGTAGCAATTGCTGCCGTTGGCGCAATTCTGTTTAGTATGTTTATTCTGTATGATACACAAAATATCGTTCGCGGTATGTATGATTCGCCAATTTCGGCAGCTGTTGCGCTCTATTTAGATTTCTTTAATCTTTTTGTCTCACTTTTGCAGCTTTTGGGTATTTTTGGAAGCAGCGACGAATAAGAGGGAGCTTTTTAGGCTCCTTGATGCCAACATCAATCGATTGCGCGAAGGCATTCGCGTGGTCGAGGATGTGGCACGCTATCT
>JAINCO010000104.1:0-6482 GCA_036574095.1 Campylobacterales bacterium
TTGGATAAAGCTGTGGGCGACGGGCCGGAATTTTCCAGCCTGAGCGTAGATAGGGTTCAACAGAAGCTAAAAAAAACTCAATCTCTACCCCCATTTCTCCCAAAAAAGGAGGAAGCAGCCACTCTTCGGAGTTTTTTTCTTGAATCGATAAGGAATTTTTCTCTCCCACCTCGCACACAATGGATACGCCAAGGCGGGCTAAATCTCCAACTAGGCTCATAAGTCTCCTTGTTTATCGTCGTAGTAGCGTGGATGGGGTGGCTATTAGAAGGCCCCATTGGATTACCTATCCTCCTACGGGTGTTTTATCATCGAATCTTTAATGCCCAGTATGACCATTTTTACCTGACATTCTAGCATCTTATCCTTCCTGTTTGGATACCATTTATCGTTTTTCAAGACCAACTTCAAGCCAATAAAGACCAAGATAAAAGGATCCTATCACGGAATCGATATCATCTTTGGCATAACCTGAAAGAGCCAGCCAAATTAAGCCATGGAGTATCTCAATGCGTGAAAGTTCCATGCCAAAGTAATCTTTAAAGATTAGTTTAGCTGTGCGGGCAAAGAGAGGCTCTTCCATCAAAATCTCGACTGTCTCTTCATCGATATGGAGTTTAAATTTGCGCCTATTAAACGCATCGTAGCCTCCAACTGCCGAATAATAGACCTTCGCAAAATCATACCACGCATCGCCCATGATGCCAGGTTTGGCAAAATAGCCCCTTGGATCAATAAACCAGACGCGCAACTTGTCATCGATGAGGGTATTAGAAAATGTTGGGTCGCCATGAATAGGGACAAAGTGGTCGGGTTGAAGATCGGGCAAAAGAGTCTCAAGAATACCTCGATATTTGGAAGCAAAGAGATTACGGCATTTTTTTCCGTTAATTGTCATCGATTCACGCTCGAAACCCGGAATGATCTTAGCAACACTTTCGACGCGAGCAATTGTTTTGTCCAGATAAACCTCTTTGATATCAGCAGGGGAGGCGGGTATAGTGTCGCTGTCATGCAGGGCAATTAACGCATCAAGATAGTCAGCCATCACAGCGCGCCGCTCCCGCTCGCTTAAGTCAGTCATTTGATAAGCATGATCACCTTTAATGCGCTCAAGAACCAGTGGATGTTCTGAATAGACTTTGGGGATACGTCGAAAGCCAAGGCGGCGTGCTTCTTGATACCATGCGATCTCTCGTTGATGTAGCTCTTCATAAAGAGGATCGACAACAGTCTTAACAACACGATTTTCGCCGATCTCGACCTTGTTAAAAAAACGGCAAAAGCCAGCTCGATCATTGCTCTCCTCAATCGTTGAGAAATCGCCCAGCTCTTTGATGTCAGAGCATTCGAGCAACTCAAAATCATGGATGTTGGCGGCAAACCATTTGACAAACTCACCGCTTGCTGGTGGTGTGGGAAAGAGAGAGGCTTTAGGAAAGAAAAAGAGCCCCGGGATGCCGTTTGTGGCAGAGGGCACTTCTTCTAAAGTTTTTTGCGGTGTTATGGACCAACGGCATGTAAAGGCTGATGTTATGCAGACAACGGGTTTGTTCGTGTCTGGCCATGGTGGCAGATCTCCTAAAATCAGGTCACTCCATGTTAGAACCACAGGCGCATCGGCTGGGATTTTGATTAAGGCATCTGCGATGCCAGAAGCCGTTCCTTTGTTAGTCGTACGAATGAGCTCATAGGTGATGCGTGGTCGATTGACCTCGAGATACTTTTCAAGCTGTTCAAAAGCATAATCACCAATGATGATAAATTTCGCTTGGGGCATTCTATCAAAGAGATGGTATAGTAATGGTTTGCCTTGGACCGAGACAAGACATTTGGGCTTATTCCAGGTGTGGTGACGAAGTCGGCTTCCTCGTCCTCCGGCTTGGACGATGACATAAAGCTGTTGTTGGGTCATGGAAAGCGCCTTAGGATCTTTTTATCGATAACAGGCAAAATGTGTACGAAAATTACCCGAGTCAACAAACAAGCCAAATGACACGCAAGAAATATCGTGTGAAGGCTTGACAACATGGTTTGGAATTGGGTATAATTCCCCTCCTGTTTTGGTTGGCGGGGCGTAGCGCAGTCTGGTTAGCGCACCTGGTTTGGGACCAGGGGGCCGGAGGTTCGAATCCTCTCGCCCCGACCATCGGTCCTGCTGGATCTTCTGCGAATGAACGAATGGTAGGTGTAGCTCAGTTGGTTAGAGCGTCAGATTGTGGCTCTGAAGGTCGTGGGTTCGACTCCCATCACTTACCCCATCTTCTTTTCGTTTTTTCGGATCATTAGCTCAGTTGGTAGAGCAGCGGATTCTTAATCCGCGGGCCGTAGGTTCGAGTCCTACATGATCCACCATTGCCGTGATCGGCGCACGTAGCTCAATGGATAGAGCATCAGACTTCGGATCTGAGGGCTGAGGGTTCGAGTCCTTCCGTGCGCGCCACCCCTTGATCGGGGTCCATAGCTCAGCTGGATAGAGCAACGCCCTTCTAAGGCGTGGGTCACAGGTTCGAGTCCTGTTGGGCCCGCCATGAATTACACTATGCGGCTGTGGTGGAATTGGCAGACACGCTAGACTTAGGATCTAGTGCCTTTGGCGTGGGGGTTCAAGTCCCTCCAGCCGCACCATCATTTTAAAGACTACTTCTAATTGCATAACTGACCCCTCCTTTTATACCGCTTTTGATAGTTATTCACTTGATCAACACACATCAAACTTCAAGGATGGTGCGATCGTGATCGTGGTATTATATTTGCTGGACTAAGAAAATTCTATGACCTAAAGGTTTGGCAAAGCCATGAAGCGATCGCATGCCTCGTCATTAACAACGCCCCCTTTAATCGATCAGCTTGTGGCTACATTGAAGAAGGGTAGGTATGAAGAGGTTCGAGAGGCTGCGCTCAAGTTAGTACAAAAAAAGCCAACTCATGCAGAGCTTTGGAATCTTTTGGGGCAAGCCCAAAAAGCCTTAGGGGATCTTGATGGAGCCAACGAGAGCTTTCAAAAGGCTCTTTCGATCAAAGAAACCCCCACCTATCTATGCAATTTAGCTTCAGTCACACAAGATCTCAAAGAGGCCGAACGGCTCTATCGTCGTGCTCTTGAAGTGGGTGGGGTGGATGCTCATGTTCTTTTTTTGTTGGCCTTTTGCATCAACAGCCAGGGTCGAGAAGAGGAGGCAGCCTCGCTTTATCAAGAGGTGATCGCGCTCAAGTCTGATTACTACAATGCCTATTTTAATCTTGGGACGATTTTGGCGAAGCAAGGTCGCCATGAGGAGGCTTTAAGGATTTTTGAAGCCGGGGAGCCTTTTGGTAGAACCCATCCGAGTCTATACAATAACATTGGAGTTGTCTCTCAAAAAATACGATCTTTTGATCGAGCCGAGCAGGCTTATCGCAAAGCAATTGAGCTAAAGCCCGACTATGTTGATGCCCTCAAAAACTTTGCCATTATGCTAAAAGATCTTGGTCGATATGACGAAGCTGAAGTGCTCTATCGCCGTGCATTAGCGATCGATCCACATAATCCTGATCTTCATTGGAGTTTGAGTCTTTTTCTTTTATTATTGGGTCGCTATGAGGAAGGGTGGGAGCATTATGAAGCTCGTTATGAACGGCTGGCCAATAGATGCGCCTATGCCCCCTCGATTCCTATTCCCCAGTGGAAGGGGGAGCCGCTTGAGGGAAAATCGATTCTGATCTGGCCAGAGCAGGGATTTGGGGATCAGATTCAGTTTGTTCGTTATGCGGCGCTGCTGAAAGAGAGGGGAGCAAAGGTAACAGTCGGGTGTGTCACTGCTCTTGTACCTTTCATACAGACGGGTTTGGGGGTTGATGGTGTGATTGATCTTAGTCGCGAGAAAACGTTTGAGCGCCACGACTACTGGAGTTTTCCTCTCTCGCTGCCACTCTATTTCAAAACAACATTGCAAACGATTCCTCAAACCATTCCTTACCTTTTTACCCTGCCTGAGCGCGTTGCACGCTGGCGCCCAAGGCTTCCAGAGCGTGGACTTCGTGTTGGATTGGTCTGGAAGGGAAGTGTGACCCATAGCAACGACTCTTATCGCTCCCTTCCCTCTCTTGCCGCTTTAGCTCCCCTGTGGGAGGTTGAGGGGATTAGTTTTATTAGCTTACAAAAAGGTGCTGGCGAGGAGGAGGCACAACACCCTCCCGCCAACCAGCCCCTCATTCATGTAGGAAGCGATCTTGAGGATTTTGCCGATACAGCAGCTATTGTTGAGCAGTTAGATTTGCTTATTAGTGTTGATACCTCCATTGTCCATGTAGCCGGTGCCTTAGGGCGTCCAGCCTGGGTTCTCTTACCACTTTTTGGAGGTGATTGGCGCTGGCTCAATCAAGGGGATGAGTCGCCTTGGTATCCAGGTCTGATGAGGCTCTTTCGTCCCTCTGGTTTTGATTGGGATGAGTGTGTTGAGCGTGTCAAAAAGGCTCTGCAAGAGTGGCGTGATCGCTATCCAAAGGATCAGCTTGAAGTGGCGCTTCGTTGGCATCAACAAGGACAAGTTCATGAAGCGATCAGGCTATATGATGGAATCATTCGGCTTCATCCTAATCATGCTGATGCACTTCACTATTATGGATTGGCTTTGCATCAGATGGGGCGCAGCGAGGAGGGGCTGGCACTTATCGATCGTGCCTTGAGAGTTAAACGATCGCCATGTTATCTTGTCAATTTAGGCGTTATTTTTAAGTCGTTAGGTCGCTTCGAGGAGGCAGGCAAAGCCTATGAAGAGGCGTTAGTGCTCAATCCAAAGGATGTGAACGGCTGGTATAATTATGGTAATCTTTTAGGGCAGATGGGGCGGTATGGTGAGGCTGAGGCGGCTTATCGGAAAGGATTAGCCCTTGAGCCTGATAATCCAGAGATTGCGTGGAACATGGCTTTGTTGCTTTTGCGGCAAGGAAGACTCAAGGAGGGATGGCGTTATCATGAAGCCCGTTATGATGCGAGGTTGCGTAAACGTATTGTCACCCTCCCCCCTCTTCCCTACCCCATGTGGCGTGGCGAACCCTTACAAGGGCGCTCAATCCTCATCTGGCCTGAGCAGGGATTTGGGGATCAGATTATCTTTGTTCGTTTTGCCGCTCTTTTGAAGGCTCATGGTGCATCTCATGTGACACTGGTTTGTCCTAAACCTCTCATCCCTCTTTTTGCCACGTGCTCAGGGATTGATCATCTGATTGAGCTTAAAGAGCATGAGACGATGATCATCCCTAAGCACGATACCTGGACACTGCCAATGAGTATCCCCCGATGGCTTGAGATTGGGCTTGAGGAGTTACCCGCCACACTACCGTATCTACGCGCCTTACCTGAGCGCCTAGAGAAGTGGCGCCCTCGACTCCCAACCCAAGGATTTCGCGTCGGGCTTGTATGGCGTGGTAACCCCGACCAGCCCGTCGATATTCACCGCTCCCTTCGATCCTTAACCGATCTGGCCCCTCTTTGGAATGTTGAGGGTGTTTGCTTTATTAGTTTACAAAAGGGAGTAGGGGAGGAGGAGGCAAAGCATCCCCCCGCTAACCAACCGCTCATCCACTTAGGAAGTGATCTTGAGGATTTCGCCGATACAGCGGCTATTATTGAACAGTTGGATTTGGTCATTACAACTTGTACCTCCACCGCCCATCTGGCGGGTGCCTTAGGAAAACCTTGTTGGGTATTTGTACCTAGACAAGGAACATTCTGGCTTTGGATGGATAGAGGCGAGGATTCTCCTTGGTATCCCAGGGTTGTTAGACTCTTTCGACAAAAGCAGAGTGGCCAATGGCATGAAACCATCCTGGAGGTGGCCCAAGCCCTTGCCAAGCTTGTGGGTAAAAGCCATGATCAACAACTCTTGACTAAAGCCTACAAGGCCCACCTACAAGGAGATTTAACTCAAGCCAAAGCTGGTTATGAAGCGATCTTAGCCCATAATCCCCATCATGCTGAGGCTCTTCATCTACTAGGATTAATCCAACGACAAGAAGGTAACGTAGAAGAAGCCGCTCGGTTAGTAGGAGAAGCTGTGGCGCTTGAGCCCTCAGCGATTCGCTATACCAACTATGGGGTTATCCTCAAGGCTTTAGGGCGTTATGAGGAGGCTAAGCAAGCCTATAGCCGTGCCCTCGAGCTCTCACCAACCCATGCGGATGGGTGGTATAACCTGGGAAATCTCTATCGAGATACGGGTAAACTCCAAGAAGCGCAAGAGGCCTATCAACAAGCCATTAACGTTGCCCCAGGGTACATAGGAGCCTACAATAACCTCGGATGGCTCTATAAAGAGTGGACGCCTCAAAGAAGCACTAACTCTTTATGAAAAGGCCTTAGCGCTTGAACCTAAGGATGCTACCATCTATAATTCAGCCGCAGTAGTCGCTCAGGCGATACGTGCGTATGAGAAGGCCGAAAGGTGGTATCGCCAGGCTATAACGCTTAAGCCAGACTATGCTGATGCCTATAGTAACCT
>JAINCO010000105.1:0-3033 GCA_036574095.1 Campylobacterales bacterium
TAGACGATAGTAGTCAGCTGCTTTTTGAAGCATATCATCCAAGCTACCGCTGCTCTCTCCTGCATTGATCATCTGGATAATCATTCCCTCAAAGAGCTTAGTCTCTCGTATCGCTTCTGTAAGTGAAATACCTCGAGAGATCGAAATACCAACTGATTTGAGGCGCTGATTCATATAGGCATTATCAACAGTGGCTACAGCTGTTTCGAGCGCTTCGGCAACCGGAAGACCCGCTTTCATTAGCTCAGCTAACGAGAGGTTAAAGCGCGCCATCTGAGCTAAGTGAATAATTTGTCCAATAAGATAGATTTTCAAAAGGTTGGCGTCAAAAGCCAAACGAAAATTAGGTTGCGTACGATAAAGATAGCGTACACTTACAATAAGCACGACAAGAGCACCCAACACTGGCAGGCCATAACTACGCAATCCCTCTTCGATAGCGATAAGAATCTGTGTAGGAAGGGGAAGATCGCTACCTAATTTACTGAAGATTGCTTTAAATTTTGGAATAACATAGATAACAATTATAGTAAAGGCAATGACAATAGCACCTACTGTCATCATGGGATAGCGTAGTGCTTTTTTGAGTTTGATGCGGTTATCCCTGATCTCTTCGAGCATATCAGCCGTTGAGTGTAGTGCAAGAGCCATGTTACCGGTCTTTTCACCCAATTCAACCATTGAAACTGTCAGTCCACCCAGCTCATATTCAAATTTACGCAGTGCCTCTGAAAAGCTTAATCCAGCATTAATATCCTCCAGCGCTTTTTTGAAGATATCGTGCAGCAATGGATCATCTGTTGAGGCGATGACCTCTGCTAAGATGATATTAAATGAAAGACCTGCGTTAATCATGACAGCAATTTGGCGAATAATAACAGCAAGCTTTTGAATATCGGCAGTTTTGGCTGGACGGTAGCTTAGAAGTCGCTCTTTAAGTTCATTGAGTCGCACCATCAAAGGAGGCGCAACCTCTCGTATTTTTATGGCTATTCCGTTGTGGCGAGATTTAAGAAGAGAGATAGCTTCAGCCTTATTACGAGCTTCAATGTTGATTGACTTTTTTCGACCCCGTTCTTTATAGACAATCTGATAATAAGCCAATGGTTTTACTCCTACTCTTTGGTTACGCGAAGAACCTCTTCAACAGTTGTGATACCTTGGCTGACTTTACGCATACCATCGACAAGCATTGACTCAAATCCTTCATCGAGTGCCTGGCGCAAAATCTCCTCCTTTATTGCATTGCGAGCGATCAGGTGGGCGATCTTGTCGCTTACTGTCAAAACCTCACTCACCATCTCGCGCCCAAGATAGCCCGAGTGTGCACACTTGGTGCAGCCAACCCCTTTTTTGAAGATGGGATTTGGGCCAAAGAGGTGACCATACTCTTCGAAGACGGTTATTGGCAGATGGGCTTCTTCAGCACAGTGAGGACAAACCTTACGAACCAGTCGCTGAGCCTCGATGGCAACCAAGGCGCCACTGACAAGATAGGCCTCGATGCCAATATCAAGAATGCGCGTAATCGCACTGATGGCATCGTTGGTATGAAGCGTAGAGAGAACGAGGTGTCCAGTCAAGGCTGCCTGGATGGCGATACGCAGTGTCTCTTCGTCGCGAATCTCACCAATCATGATCGTATCTGGGTCTTGTCGCAGAATGGATCTAAGAGCACCCGCAAAGGTTAACCCTGCTTTTTCATTGACCTGGACCTGTTGGATCATATTCATTCGGTACTCAACAGGATCTTCAACAGTGATAATCTTCTTCTCTACGCTCTTGACGGCATTAAGGGCGCCATAAAGGGTCGTCGTCTTACCGCTACCTGTGGGGCCAGTGACTAAGATGATACCATAAGGGGCTTTAAGTGCCTTTGTAAAGCGCTCATAGCTAGCAGGTCCCATGCCAGCATCTTCAAGTTTAATCAAAACTTTTGACTTATCAAGCACACGCATGACAATTGATTCACCATCAACAGTAGGCAGTGTCGAGATACGAAAATCATATTCGCGTCCTGCGACAGTCATAGAAAAGCGCCCATCTTGGGGTTTTCGGCGCTCAGCAATATCAAGGCTAGAGAGGAGCTTAAGGCGAGAGGAGAGGGGAGGGTAGATATCAACATCAAAGGCAAAAGTTTCATTAAGCATACCATCAATACGACAACGAACAAGACAACTTTTTTGGGTTGGTTCGATATGGATATCGCTACTACGAGATGAAATGGCCGTTTCGATAATCACCTGGATAAGACGTAAAATCGAAGAAGACTCCCCAGTGTCGGTCATCTGTGTTGTCGTTAACTCTCGTCTAATCTCAGCAATCAATCCCTTGATATTTTCAGAGAGAGCAAGTTTACCGATCATTCTCTGGACCTGCTCGTTTTTGGCTAGGAGCAGTCTTATCGGCTTACGTGGGAAGAGACGCTGAATCGCATCTTGAGCTTCAAGATTGAGTGGATCATTGGTGACAAGATAGATAAACTCATCATCTTCTGAGATAGGAATTGCATTATAGCGCCTCAGAAGTGGAATAGGAACTTTTTCAGTCAGACGGTAGTCGATATCGTAGGTCTCAAGATCGATAAAGTTTAGATGAAACTGATCAGCCAAGGCACCCAATATAACCTCTTCGGTTGCCAGTCCCATTAAGATCACTGCCTGTCCAAGCTGCACCCCATGCTCTTTGGCGTATGCCAGTGCAGCTGTTAGCTGCTCTTCACTGAGCGCACCCCGTTGTCTAAGGAGGTCGCCCAAGCGAATCTTTTGCGTGATCATGATCTTACCAAATGGCGTGGCGTCGTGTTGTGGCGCCGCTTGTTTCTTCGATCATGATCATCCCCCCTTCGCGCTCTCGATCAAGCCAGAGTTCGTAGTGAATGTTGTCAATCTCCATCATATAGCGCTCACCCTTTTTTGTATATTTTTTGTCGCGATATGCCTCGAAGATTTTTGATAAAAAGTGATCCGTTCGAGGCATTGTAACGCCAGCAAGGTCGATACCATCCCAAAGAGCATGCCACAGAAGTTTTTT
>JAINCO010000106.1:0-4837 GCA_036574095.1 Campylobacterales bacterium
GCAACTCCAGGAATTGTCCTCAGTCTGGGTCGTATCACCCAATCAAGCAGATTGCATTTTGCTTGCTTGGAAACATTACCCTCAATCGTGAACATAAAAAGTTCACTAAGTGGTGTCGCAATCGGGGGCAATCCTCCTGTCGTCCCCGGAGGCAGAGCATCCATAATCCCGGTAAGCTTTTCGGACACCTGGGATCTAGCCCAATAAATATCAGTTTCTTCGTCAAAATCGATCGTAATATCGGCAATGGCATACTTAATCGTCGATCGCAAGATTTTTTGGTGAGGAATTCCCAGCATCTCCACCTCAATAGGTGCGACAATACGGTTTTCGATCTCTTCTGGCGTTAATCCTGGTGCCTTGAGAATAATTTTTACCTGTGTTGTGGAGACGTCAGGAAAGGCGTCGATGGGTATCTCATGGAACGCCTTGAGCCCGAAACCAATCAAGATCTACAGACCAAGAAGGACAACCAGTCGTTGGCGTAGTGATAGCTCTATGAGCCGTAAAACCATCACTCTCCTCCCAATCCTGCTACTACTCCTTTCAGACTAGCAGCCCCAACGACAACAACATGCTCTCCTGGGCGAAGATAACCTTTGATGCGAACCTTCCCCATGCTCTCAGACTCGATCTTGACACTTCGCTCTTCGTAGCCCTTGGATGTTTTGACAAAGACCGCATCACCTCCCTTTAGACGAACAAGTGCCTCTTTGGGAATCAAGAGAGTATTGTCAGTTTGTGAAACAAGGCGCACCTGGACAAATCGATCCACTGTGAGTCTTCCCGATTGGTTAGGAAAGAAGGCTTTAGCTTCGATGCTTTGATTGGCTGGTGATACCTTCCTATCAATGCCAACTACCCTGCCCCGTCCGCTCTCTCCTTCAACAACAACTTCGGCACCTATTTTAACCTGTCCAGCAGCATAGGCAGGAAGTTGGATAAGAAGCATAACTTCAGAAAGGTCGGCAATGAGTCCTAAAGGTGTGGTTGGGTCAATGGGATCGCCTGGCATCGTTCGTTGTCTTGGTAAGATGCCACTTTTAGGAGCTTTTAACCAGTACCCACCCTCAGCGGCTTCTAAGTGGAAACTTGAAAGTAGATCATTGTAGTGACGAATGGCAATCTTTGCACGGGCTAACTGACTCTCTAATTCTTCGATCTCTTGCTTGCTTACACTGCCGCTTTGAACTAATGGTTTAGCACGCTCGATTTTTTTTGGTTAGTTCCTCTACGTTGATGCGTGCTTGTTCGGCCTCGCGGTAAGCTTCCGTTAAACGGGGAATAGCAAGCAACATAAGGCGCTCACCTTTTAAGACCTTCTGACCCTCAACTTTTCTAGCCTGAAGGATCACCCCTTCATAAGGAAGGCCCAGACCCTGTGCATGCGCAGGATGAAGAGAGATCGTAGCTGGCAATACTAACGAGGCACCTTCGATACTTTTTTCAATAGAGACCGTCTTGATGCCCAGACGACGTTCTTGATCTGCCGAGAGCGTCACTACTACACTATACCCCCATGTAGCAACGCATAAGAACAAAATTCCTACTTTGTTCATTCACTAACCCCCACCATCGATTCAATCTCTTCAAGTGCTTCTATGAGGCGAAGATGGTTTTGATTCTCTTCAGTGGCAAGTTTGAGTAGAGAGTTTCTTGCCAAAATAATATCCATCAAGGTTGAACGCCCCGCTTCGTAACTTTGTCGTGCAAGATCTACAAGCTCCAAGGCTACTTTTCTTGCCACCGCTAAACGATGCTGCTGATTAGAGGCTTCTTTTGCCTCTTCAAGAAAGCGAACTAAACGACCCATAAGCTCTCGCCGCGCCACTTCACCTTCACGCTTTGCCAAAAGCTGCTCAAGTCGCGCAATTTCAAGATCGCGCTCAAAAACTCCCCAGGCTGGTAGTTTTGTCGATAGCGTCACTACAAAGGAGCGTTGATCATACACTTTAGCAGCTCCCAAACCAACATCAACGACTCCCCATTTTGCCTTTCGACGCTCCTCGATGATAGCCTCATGTACCCTCTCTTCAGCCAAAAGCAAGGCCGCCTCAGGAGAGTTGGCCAAAAGATTCTCTGCATCGCCACTCTTAAGACTTCATTGTTGTGGCGTCTCAACTGGATCAATCGAACCACAGCTACATTCACGCTCAAGTTGCATCGAAAGCGATGTAGTCTTTGTTTGAGTAGATGCTAGCCACCTTTTAACACTCTCCTCTTCTTGGCGCAACAAGAGCCAATCTGTTTTTGGTTTTAAACCACTCTCATATCGCTCCTTGGCAATCTTGGATGCCTCTTTGGCAAGCTGCAACTCTTCGGTCAATAGTGCACTCTCCTTTCTTGCGACAACCACCTCTCGAAAAAGGCGACGCAACCTAGCTAAAAGACGATTGAGTTGCGCCGATGAAGCTATTGACTCTCGAGAGAGCATCAAAGTGCTTTTTTGTTGGATGGCGCTACGATATGAGGGTAGCAACATAGGCTGAACGACCTGAAGGTCAAACTCACCATACTCCCCTTGACCCATAGGCCTTGTCGAGGCAACCCCAAGAGTCAATTGTGGTTCACGCCAACCATGCTCCAATAGACCTTGGTGCCTCAAAGCCTCTAATCGTAGTCGCCCCCCCTTCAGTCAATGGATGGTTGGCTTGAACCCACTCGGTCATCTCTTTGATTGTCATCGGTTTGGCTTCGAGCGCAAGAGTTAACAGTAAAATGATCATTATACACTTTTTCATCTCTTCCTCTTACTTTTTACGCCAAGAATCATGCCAAGCTTTGTTGGGCTCCTGAATATCTACAATCAGTAGAATTGTACCATATTTCATCAAATAACACGATTGCCCTTTTTGTAAGAATCTTGATCACCCTACTTCATATCCAGCCACCCTAAAAACCAGACTAAATTAAAAATTTTCTAATTTAGAATAACTCTATTTTAAGTTTGCCAGTGATACAATGGGATACATTTTAAGGGAGAATTTTCGTGTGTCTATACGAAACTTTACGTTGCTAACTTTGCGCCAGCGAGTCAAAGTCCAAAATATCAATGCTGGGACATTTGTTTGCTGTGGCGAATCGATGGTCATGATAACCTAAAATCTTTCGGCAAGAGATCGGATGAAAGCCTTTTGTCGACAAGAGCATAGCGCGCAACAATATAACCTCTTGCCGAAGAGATCTGGGTTTGCGAAATTTGCGGTCATATCCATCGTGGAAAAAACCACTGAAAGCCTGTTTGTCATATAAAGTCCCCATTGAGTATTTTAAACGCGAACATCTTTTTAAAAGGAGCAGAAATGGGAAAAGTTGGACGAAGTATTATCAAGGGAATTGAGGTCGAAGAGGTTTTGCGCCTTCTTAACAAGGCCTACGCCGATGAGTGGCTCGCCTACTATCAGTACTTCATCGAGGCAAAAGTTGTTAAAGGGGCAATGAAAGATGCGGCGATTGCTGAGCTAACCCAACACGCCGCTGATGAACTGCGTCATGCAACGATGGTTTGTGATCGTATTATCCAGCTTGGCGGTACCCCTTTGCTTCATCCAAAAGAGTGGCATGAGTGGGCCAATTGTGCCTATGAAGCACCGACCGATGCCGATGTTTTGAGGGTCCTTGAGCAAGCAATCAATGGTGAGCGATGCGCGATTGGTGTCTACTCTAGCCTTGTTGAGATCACACGCGATAAAGATATCGTTACCTATAATATGGCTAGCCAAATTTTGGCTGATGAAGTCATGCATGAAGAGGATCTGCAAGCTCTTTATGAAGATATCGAGGAGTTGATCGCCCGCTATCGCGCCTAATGACAGATGAGCCGCCCTGCAAGGCGGCTGGGGGTCTTAGATTATTTTACTTTGTCGAGATATTCTCCGGTTCGTGTATCAACGCGTACCTTTGATCCCTCAAGGACATGGAAAGGAACACGAATCGTTGCACCTGTTTCAAGTGTGGCTGGTTTGAGGCCACCTGATGCAGTGTCACCTTTGAAGTCAGGAGCTGTTTCGGTAACAGTTAGTTCTACAATAGCGGGAGCTTCGACAGTAATGGGCTTGCCATTGTGATACATAACTGTCACTTTTGTCCCTTCGATGATCCAATCTTTGGCATCGCCAACCTGATCAAATGTCAAAGGAATCATCTCGAAACTCTCATCATCCATAAAATACATATACTCATCATCTGAGTATGAGTAGCTCATCGTGCGCTCTTCAAGGTTGGGCGTTTCACACTTATCGCCGGCATGAAATGTTTTTTCGAGAACCTTCCCGTCGATAAACGATTTAATCTTTACACGCACAAAAGCAGCACCCTTACCAGGCTTGACATGTTGATATTCAACTATACGATAAGGAATGCCCTCGATTTCAATGCGAAGACCCTTTTTTAGATCACCCATACCAATTTGTGCCATTCTCTCATCCTTTACTTAATTCAAGATCATTCATCGCGTGATTGTAACATAGAGCGCCCAAAAAGCTCATAAGTCAACTTTGCCAAAGAATAACATGCTATAATCATTCTATGAGAAAAGCGTCAAAAGAAATGACACAAATTAAAATTACCTTCATCCTCGCCCTATTGGTCGCTGTTGTTCTTTTTGGGTCTTTGGCAGGTTGGGTTAACTACCGCGAATCGTATAATGCCCCCAACAATTCAGACAGAAAAACCTGTAGCCGATATTCCTTTATCGAATCACCAATAAAACAAATCTCAAAGAGGTTGATATGAGCAAGAAGCGAACACACTATACAGCAGAGTTCAAGACCCAAGTTGTGCTTGAACTGTTACGAGCAGACCAGACACTCAATCAGGTGGCTGCCAAGTATGGTAT
>JAINCO010000107.1:0-8827 GCA_036574095.1 Campylobacterales bacterium
TTGATGAGCTAACACTTCAAAGCAAGCGCTACCCCAATGTTTTCGGCATCGGTGATAACATCGGTACACCCTTTGGTAAAACAGGTGGAAGTGTACGTAAGCAAGCTCCCGTGCTTGTAGCCAACATAGTTGCCTTGATGGAAGGTAAAGAGATGACAGCTAAATATAATGGCTACACTGTTTGTCCATTGATTACACGCCGCGGGCGCATTATGATGGCTGAGTTTGGCTATGATGCTGAGCAGGTTGCACTAAAAGAACCTATCACCAAAGCGATGCCCATGCCAAGCTTCCCCCTTGATCCTGCCCAAGAGCGCTGGATCTGGTGGCTCTTGAAAGTCTATCTACTCAAACCAATGTACTGGTATGGCATGCTGAAGGGTCTTGCGTAAGCCCTAGTAGGGCATCTCAAAAAAGAGGCGCTCATCTATAGCGCGTTGCTGCTGATACTTTCGCTCGCCATGCACCCTGAACGCATCTTGATCGTCACATCGCCCTTGCAACTTGTGCACCCGTTTTTATGGACACTACTTGTCTATCTTCTGTTATGGCCATTTCGGTTGATCGGACGATCGATTCTCAAAAAATTTAGGCAACAATCATAACTAGGAGCAATCCAAAAGAAAGAGAAGCCCTCCTCAAAGTGGAGGGAAATCTCTTATTTTTTGAGGGTTCGTTCGAGGTATTTTGTGTCGTAGCGGTTTGCGCGAAAATCTTCGTTGGCCATCATCCGTTTATGGAAATCAACCGTTGTTTTGATACCGCTAATCTCAAATTCATCTAATGCGCGCGCCATTTTAGCAATTGCCTTCTCGCGTGTTGGCGCCCAAACGATCAACTTACCAATCAAGCTATCATAATGGGGAGGCACAATATAGCCAGGATAGCAGTGGCTATCGATGCGAACATCCTTACCACCGGGCACAATCCACTGTTTGATTTTGCCAGGATTGGGCATGAAGGTATTAGGATCTTCGGCTGTAATGCGTGCTTCAATCGCATGACCCCTAAAGGTGATTGTCTCTTGCTTAGGTAGCTCTTCGCCCTCAGCCACACGAATCATCAGCTCAATCAGATCAACACCCGTTACCATCTCAGTCACAGGATGCTCAACCTGAAGGCGGGTATTCATCTCCATGAAGTAGAAGTTCTTATCCTCATCAACCAAGTACTCAATCGTACCAGCATTTTCGTAACCAATATATTGGCAAGCACGCACAGCTGACGCATGGAGTCGTGCACGGGTCTTTTCATCAAGTAAGATCGCGGGGCTCTCTTCGATGACCTTCTGATGGCGACGCTGCATCGAACAATCGCGCTCACCCAGATGCAAAACATTACCATATTTATCGGCGATCACCTGTACTTCAATATGACGAGGACCTTTGATATATTTTTCCATGTACATCGTTCCATCGCCAAAAGCCGATAACGCCTCGCTACTAGCCGCAAGGAAGGCATTTTCGATGTAGCTTTCATCCTCAACCACGCGCATACCACGCCCGCCACCACCAGCAGCAGCCTTAAGGATTACTGGATAGCCAACCTCTTTAGCGCGCTCTCTGGCATCATTGACATCTCGCAATGCCCCCTCAGAACCTGGCACAACAGGCACACCAGCCGAGCGCATCACCTCTTTGGCTTTCGATTTGTCACTCATCATATTCATGACTTTGGCCGAAGGACCAATGAAGACGATATTATGCATTTCACAAATCTCAACAAACTGCTCATTTTCACTCAAAAAGCCATATCCCGGGAAGATTGCATCAGCTCCCGTAATCTCGGCCGCCGTGATAATAGCAGGAATATTAAGATAGCTTTCGCTACTCTTCTCGCCACCAATACAGACAGCAATATCAGCATGCTTGAGCCAAAGACCATCTTTATCGGCTGTTGAATAGACAGCCACCGCCCGCTTACCCATCTCTTTGATCGTTCGGATGGCACGCAACGCAATTTCACCACGATTGGCCACCAAAATCGTATTAAGTTCGCGTTTCATTAGATCCTTTCAACTCTAAACAGCGGCATATCGTATTCGACGGGGCGCCCGTCCGTTGCCAGAATTTCAAGAATTTTACAATCAAACTCAGCTTCTAACTCATTCATAATCTTCATCGCCTCAAGAATGCAAAGAGGCTTGCCCTTCTTGACAATCGAACCAACCTCTACAAAAGGCGGAGCATCGGGCGATGGAGCACGATAAAAGGTGCCAACCATCGGTGATGTAATCAGCTCGCCACCACTCGTTTGCTCTGAGGTAGTTGAAGATTCAGTTGCCGCAGGCGCACTGGCCGCTGCAACTGGGGCTGGAGCCGGGGTAGTCATAACAACAGGCGCTGCGACAACGCCGCCCTTTTCCAAGGAGAGCTCAAAGTCCCCCTCTTTAAGATTCATTTTTGACAGCGTACTGGCATCAAAAAGCTCGATAAGCTCTTTTATCTGCTCAACCTTCATCGCACACTCCTGTGGCATCATCTATGTTAGGATATGATATAATACCATAGAATTGATAAAATGGTCGAGAGGATTATAAAAATGGGTCTAAAGGCAGATCGTTGGATACGCGAGAAGTCACTGAAAGAAGCAATGATTACCCCCTTTTGTGAGAATCAAGTAGGCAAAGGGGTTGTTAGCTTTGGGCTTTCAAGCTATGGTTATGATATTCGAGTCAGCAATGAGTTTAAAATCTTCACCAACATCAATGCCACTGTTGTTGATCCTAAAGACTTTGATGAAGCGAATGTCGTTGATTTTGTTGGTGATGTCTGTATCGTCCCTCCCAACTCATTTGCCCTCGCGCGCACCGTTGAATACTTTAAGATCCCGCGCAATGTCCTTGCAATCTGTGTTGGTAAAAGCACCTATGCTCGCTGTGGCATTATTGTCAATGTTACCCCCTTTGAACCTGAATTTGAGGGGCATATTACAATTGAAATCTCCAATACCACTCCTCTTCCGGCCAAAATCTATGCCAATGAAGGTATTGCCCAGGTGCTCTTTTTTGAAGGGGATGAAGTTTGTGAGACAAGTTATCGCGACAAAGCAGGCAAATATCAAGGCCAAGAAGGGATCACACTACCACGTATTCTTCGATAGTCTCTCCCCCAATCAAAGGATATCCATCACTCATGACCACTCACGACGGGTGTTAGATCGATACAAAAGATGTTCTCCCCTGCTTCGTGACGATAATTTAGCGTCAGCCCATGAGCCACCAAAATCCTTGAGACAATATAAAGACCCAATCCCAGTCCTTTGCTCTCTTGCGACTTAACAAAGGGCTGAGTGAGGGAATCGAGCGTATCAGTAAGCTCGCAACCACGATTGACAATCTCCAACATGCGGGCGCGAAGACGGACAACAGCTCGACCATCCTCCCCATGCTTGAGTGCATTATCCAAAAGATTTTTTAATGCAAGAGAAAAGGCAGTAAAATCAACGACCACCATCACTGGTGGAATCTCAACATCGATATGATCCTCTTTATCAATGAGAAGATCAAGGGCGTGATCCACCAAATCAGAGAGCCTGTAACTTCCTTTTTGTAGCGTCTGGCTTGCCGTGATCTTCTCCACAGCCAAGATCTCACCCACAATCAACTCAAGTCGATTGAACACACGCAAAAGGATTTCTGTAGGGCTCTCGCGAGGCAAAAACTCAAGTGCGAGCCTCCCTTTGGTGATTGGCGTTTTCAACTCATGCGCAATTGTTCGAAGCATCAGTGTGCGCGCTTGCGAAAGCTCGCGTGTTTTTTGAACCATCGCATTAAACGCCTTAGCAAGAGAGGCAATCTCATCATCACCTCGAACGCTCAACTCAACCTCACTCTCCCCCTCGCCAAACCGGCGTAGAGCATCAGTAAGCTGCGCCAAAGGAGCAAGACGCACATAAATCGACCAAAAGAGCGCCCCTAAAATGAGCGATGATGCCGCAAAAGTGAGCCAATATGACAAGGTTGCCGACCGGCGTTGACTAATCTCTTTCAGATAGATCACCCCGTGATGGCGTTGCAGCTCAACATAACAGCGCCCATCCTCCTCCCATAGACGTAATCGCCCACGATGAAGTGGACGCTCCATCACCAGCGACGCCTCCTTGCTTGGTGCTGATCCTCGTACAAAACCGAGCAACTCCAGTCGCTCATCAATCATCACTTCCTCATCAAATCGGTGCAAAATCCGTAACGCAACCATAGCACGATGCTCGACCTCCATATGCTGTCGATGGCGCTCTACGCCCGACAGGAGGATAAAAAACATTGCCAATGTCCCGAGCGCAACCAAAAAAAGAAGCGTAATCTTAAAAAGAAGAGAGTGGCGACTCATGGGGTGTTTCAAGGAATTTATACCCTACCCCCTTAATCGATTTGATATATTTTGGGTTTTTAGGGTTATCAGAAATTTTACGGCGAATGCGACTGATAACAACATCGATACTTCGTTCGCTACTCTCCCATCGAATCGACGAGACATTGTTCGCAATATATTCGCGACTAAGAACAAAGCCTGGGCGCTTAAGAAAGAGAGCAAGTATCTCATACTCGGCAAGCGTCAGATCAAGAGGTTGCCCACCCAGTGTGATAACCATTTTAGATTCATCGAGTTGAAACAGCGACTCCTGTCTTGGCAACGAGCGACTTCGCCGAAGAACCGAATGGATTCGCGCAACCAACTCTCGTGGATCATAGGGTTTTGGCAGATAATCATCCGCACCAAGTTCTAATCCAACAACCTTATCCGATGTATCGCTACGAGCCGAGGAGATAATGACTGGCAGATGCCATGTGGAGACGATCTGACGACAAAGATCAAGCCCATCCCCATCAGGTAGCCCAAGATCCAAAAGGACAAGATCAAATGCCTCCTTTGTCAGAGCTTGACGCGCCGCCTCTAATGAGGCAGCTATTTGTACCTCAATGTGGTACTGCGTCAAAAAACGCTCAAGAAGCAAGGCAATCTCGTCATCATCTTCAACCAAGAGTAATCGAACCATTACTTCGCGAGTCGTTTAGTCAGCTCTTTTCTTTGCACATCTGTCAAGACCGCCAACACCGCCTTAATAAAAGCAGCCTTTTTCTCTGCTTTTTCCTTGGCAAAGGCCACTCGATGCTCAACATAAGCCGCAGGATCAAACTCACGATCACCTAAAATGGGATGTTCAGTAAGATGTTTTTTCTCCCGTAGCAGAATCATATCTTCATGCAGATCCTGACGCAACTCAATAATTTTCAGCCGTTGCTCTTTTGAAAGATCAAGAGCTGCAATCGCCATCATAAGTTCTTCGCCACTGCTAATACCACAACCACAACCTTCACACGATCCACATGAATAACACCCGCACCCTTTGGTTTTTTTGACACCACAGCTCTCTACGCCCTTAAATTCATCCCCTTTGCAACGATGAGCTCCACACCCATGATGATGGGAACCACCACAAGAAATGCATCCACCCAACTGCTTAAAAGAAGGCTGTAGGTCTTTTTTTGAACCACAACTTTCACACACAGGCCCAGCCGCCATCGCCATTGCTACTGCCGCAGTCAATGCCGCAGCCAACACCAATATTCGTCTCATCATCTCTCCTTGATGTTTTTTTGAGAAGTTTATTGTAACATCTAATCTTTGTTAAGAGTTAAAATAAATGTTAATCATTGTAAACATTAACGCATCCGCCTAAGGCGCGCTCGTCCTAAGCGAATTAATCGTGATGATGGCGCATCCACAAACCCTTTAGGCTCCTCAACGATCACATCAGCCTGACTGCGCGCCCATGCCTCATCAAATAGCTTGCCACTTTGATTGGCCGATGTCGAATAAAGCCATCCCCAACGCGCCACCAGCGAAGCGTGAGACCCATGGACAACACGAATCGCCTCACCCTGAGGATAGATAAAGGTTGTCTTCGTCGCACGACGAACACGCGCACGATGGTTAGGTGGTACACGCACGAACTCTTTAAGTACCTCAAGTGTCGCCACAACACGCAAGAATGGCTTATGTTGAGGACGCCCTTTAATCAGGGCAAGTCGTGCGGCATCTTGCGAAAGAAAACCTACCGTTGTATCAGTTTGTGCTAAAACTACCTCATTCATCATTTTCACTTAGATTTATCGTTAATGAAGCACTGCTATAGCTTCTTTGATTGATTATATCGCCTGGAAACTTCAAAAGGTGTTAGAAACATGGCCCAGATAAAAACATCTTGTGATTTGATCCATCAAATCCCTTAAGATAACTAAAATTATGACTCTGACCTGCTCAGTTACCACCCTTGGAATAAATCTTGTATAGCCATTGACTGAGAATGCCATGCAGGAGTTGATCAAATGGCGAAGGAAATCTACAATCAAGCTAGAAGACCTATACTGCCCCCATCAGCATCGGTGGCGTTGAGATTGAAAGCAAATTGTTCACCCACCGAAGCTGTAATAATTGATGGGAGATTTAGTTGCGGAACAGTGTTGGCCCAGAGTGAGATGGCTACCAAAATCATCATCACAAGACGCATCGTTTTATCCTTTATGATGGTGATTGCGGTTATGTTGTGTTGCAGTGACGCTGGCACCATCTAACTGGCTACTGAGATTTGATGCAAGCATCGACATACGGGTGATTGGAGAAACTAAGTGATAAGGAAGAGGTGGTGAGTCCATCGAAGATCCTTGCAGTGATGCAAAAATATTGACCTTACCTGATGCCATCACAACAAAACTTTATATTACCTTAAATTTTAGCAGTCTAGCAAAAGGCTGGTGGCACAGGCTATTCTACTCGATGCCCTACACAAGAGAGCACTAAAATGTTTTTAAGATTCCTAATTTACATAGCCACGCGATCATCCTAAAAAGATAGCCGCGTCGTGATTCCTCCGCCCATGCCACAAGATGAATCGCTGGCACTGGACCTGATGCGGCAATCTCTAACATCCTCTCTAATTCACTCTTCGAAGGAAGAATAGCCAAAAGGTAGTTCACCATCCCTAAATTTAGGTAGGTCTCAAGCTTTTCTCGCGCTACCTGCACATTTGCCTCTCGTAATCCCACCTGTGTCTGCATCTGTAGTGTGATACTCGGATAGCCAGAAAATGCAAAAAAAGGATCCAAACGAGCTGGCCATGGCTGTGCTGCACCTGTTGATTCAGCCGATCTTTCTTGACGCATACGACCCAACTCCTCCCAAAGGGTCTCATAGCGTGGGATAATCACCGACCAATCAAACACCTCTTTAACCCTCTCTTTAGCCGCCTGCCCCATTCTCTTTCTCAATTCTGCCGAACCAAAGAGTCTACTAAACGCCTCCGCTGCCTTGTCGATATCAACCGCAACCATTGATGATGTGTAGCCACAATACATATCGTAACTATCAATCTCAAGAGCATGCCGCATCGCCAAATCACCTCCCAACCCACCGCCTGGCATCAAGGTTGGGATTCGAAATCCATCAATACCATCACGCACACTCTCTTTGTACCCATCCCAATCGGAGACAACAGAAGGAAGACCTGCCGCCATCGCCTCAACAGGCGTCAAACCAAAGGTCTCTTGGATGTTGTCCGATAAAGAGCAGAAGATATCGGCTGATGCCCAGGCTATCTCTCTTTGTTCGGCATGGCGACCATCAAGTCGTACGATCTTGATCGATGGTGCGGCAACAGCAGCAGCCTCGTGAAAAGACCGCTCAATTCCCTCATTCGCAAACCAACCACACTCAACCAAAAGAACCTCTTCATCTCTCGGAAGCTTTCGTGATGCTTGCTCAAGAGCCTGATACATGGCCAACGGATGGGCTTTGGCATGAAATGAGAGCCTACCCATAAATAAAACGACATGGGTCTTATCGTCTGCTTTAATGTGGTCTCTGGCCTTCTTTCGCTGCTGTGGTGAGAATTGAAAATCCCCCATATGAACCCCTAAAGGTATGACGGGTAACTGGGGCAGAACGAGACGCCTGATTCCCAGGCGCCTGGAGAGATAGTCCGCCTGAGCTTGTAGGATCTTTAGAAGATTGTCACGCACAGCATGGCTTGTACAGATAATCGCATCCCAAGGCTGAAGAGGTGCTACCAAAAAATTAGCCACCGTATCCATCACTGCTGCCGAGGCTGTTGTGTGGGTAATACCACATAAACTCCATGCACGATCCCCATAAAAAGAGCGCTGCCAAGCTAAATCTGTAATTGTTGGAGATGGGAAAAAGAGAGTGCCTGCTTGTTTAAGATCACCAATCGATCTTCGATCAACAACCTTCACTGGCTCGCTTCTACCCAACTTTCTTACGTAGGCAGCAAAGAGTTGGGCATGGGACGCATCATGAACTTGCGCCCAAAACTCATCGGTTTGACCATATAAGAGCCATCCACGAAGAAAAGATTCGCCAGCCGAATGACGCCCCATAAGCCTAGGGCCGCTCGTCGTGTAGGCTTCGGGATGATAAAAAACGGCTGCACGAACTTTAGAGTTACCCATATCTTAGGCGCCTTCATTAGAAGTCTTAATCATTGAAAAATTATAGCCAAGTGATCATAAAAGGTGCTGCCCCCAAGATAAAGCCTCACAACCAATCACATTTATGGTATAATGCCCGAGAGATCTACAAAGAGCAAATTGTGCAAATAGACGGGAGTGGCGTGAAAAAAAAAGATGCGGTTGATAAATTCGTTCGTGCCGTTGAAGAGGCTAGAGGGGCATTTGCCTTAATACGACTAAAGAAAAAACGAACACTTTACACTCTGATCGCCTCCCTGGCCGCTTCACCACTCATTTTTTACCTTGCCGTTGAGATCAACCAGCTACTTTTGCTCATTCTCGCAGCTTTAGTCTTGC
>JAINCO010000108.1:0-2183 GCA_036574095.1 Campylobacterales bacterium
TTCACTTACAGAAGCGATACGAGAGACTAAGCTCTTTGAGGGAATGATTATCCAGATGATCAATGCAGGAGAGAGCAGCGGTAGCTTGGATGATATGCTTCAAAAAGCAGCTGACTACTATCGTCTACGATTCCAATATATTATCGATAACATTGCAACTTATATCGAACCGATTTTGATCTTTCTTATTGCTATATTCGTTACCCTCTTTGCCTTAGGAATTTTTATGCCAATGTGGGAGATGAGTAGTGCGATTACTAAAGGAATATCACACTAAAACGTTAGGCTGTAATCAGCCCCGCTTCGATCAGAAAGGGGCTGGGCAGATAGCTTTTGTTGCGGTGGCGATCCTGCCTGGCATAGCTTAGCCAGAGCCGATCCATTGCTCGAGTAGTTGCGACATAAAAGAGGCGCCGTTCCTCCTCGATCGTTCCACCCTGCGCCATTAGTTTGTGATTTGGAAAGCGCCCATCCATCAAGTCAATAAGAAAAACATCCCTAAACTCAAGCCCCTTGCTCGCATGAACAGAGAGTAGATGAACCCCCTCCCCCTCGCTCATCTCACTTGCGCCTAAAATCATCGCATTCAAAAAACTTTCAGCATCACGGTAGTTGCGCGCCAACTGCTCAAGCAGGTAAGCTTTGCGGATGATCTTCTCTTTGGCCTCCTCATACCGTTTCTCATCTTTGGTGCCATCTTTATTGAGGCTGCGCTCCAAGGCAAGATGATCGATGATTCGCCCATAAAGGGCACTTTGAAGAATCCCTTCCAAAAGAGCTGAAGGATTGCGCCGATGGCTTAAGCTTTTGAGTGCTTGATAAAGCTCATAAAGAAGCTTAGCCCCCTCTTGTGGCAAGCGAGGATGCTTAAGAACAGGATTGGCAAGAAACCTCTCATCAAAGCCCAGACCCGAAAAACGACTGACACTTCCAATCTCGATAAAATCATCAAAAAGCCCCAACTCACTATTACGCGAGCGCTTCTCAAAAGGAAAGCCAATAGTTAAATCAGGGTTAAGCAACCCCTGCACTATTGATCCTCCTCCAAGTCTCATGAGGCCATCACAGATCTCTTTGGCAATATTAGCCCCCACCCCTTTGGCATACTCAAAAAGATGGATAAAGGCAAGAATATCGCGCACATTGACAAAAAGAGCCAAAAAATGAAGAAGCGCTTTGATCTCTCGTGTCTCAAAAAGACTTCGACTTCCCTTGCGGCGGCATTTGATACCAAACTTCCTTAGTGCAACCTCCATCCCATCAGCAGAGGAGTTATTGCGAAAAAGAATAGCCACCTCTTCTCTCTGAGTATCAAGAAAGGCGATGATCTTTGAGATACCCTGGTACTGCTCATAGACATCATCATAGACAATCAGCTTAGGAGCAACTGGAGTTTCAGTGCGCACGACCTGAAGCTTTTTAGGATAGATCCGTTCATTGTGGGCAATAACGCGGTTTGCAAGCGAAAGAATCAGTGCAGTCGAACGATAGTTTTTTTGCAGTGTAAAGATACGAGCATCAGGATAACGCTTAGCAAAGGAGGCAATTATTGAAATATCAGCACCATTAAAGGCATAGATACTTTGATCATAATCTCCCACACAAAAGAGCGAGGGCGCACGAAGTGATGTGACAAATGCCCCCTGCAAGGGATTGGTATCTTGATATTCATCAATGAGCACCTCCTTAAACCCTAATGAGACACCACCATCTAAGCGCTTTTTCATCCATATCAACAGATCATTAAAACCGGCAAAACCAAGCTCTGCCTTAAGCTCTTCGAACTCTGAAATAATATCAGCATAGATGGACGCCCACTCCTCTTGCTCATGATAGCGACTTATAATCCAATGTTCAAAATCCTCCTCTAGGGAGTTTTGATAGAGTGAATAGAGATCATAGAGGTGGCTATGGCTATAGAGTCGGCCTTTCTTGCCTAAACGATGAAACGCTCGCTTATCATACACTGTACGAAAGAGCATCTTAAGTTCACTTGGCAGCTTGAGGGTAATGCGCTGATCGAGTCTTTTAAGCCATCGATAACTGAGGGCATGGAAGGTCCCTGCCTCGATCTTGCTTGTAAGGCTCTTATCAAAATAGCGCTCTAAGCGCGCAATCATCTCGGCAGCAGCTTTATTGGTGAAGGTTAATAGAAGAATCTCTTCAGGGAGAACGCCATGGGT
>JAINCO010000109.1:0-7619 GCA_036574095.1 Campylobacterales bacterium
GCACAAAAATTTGCCTAAGGAGGCGTCCTGATGGGCTTTGCGATCATGTGTAGCGGTGGTGATGCTGCCGGGATGAACCCTGCGATCAAGAGGTTTGTCGAATATGTTGATGAGCTTGGATATCAGCCTTGGCTTATCTATGACGGCCTTGAGGGGCTTATTGATGATCGTATCGAAAAGGCTAAATTTAGCGATATATCAGGAATTATCCATCGTGGTGGAACGGTGATTCGAACCTCGCGCAGCAAGCGTTTTTTTGAGTATGAGTGGCGTAAGGTTGCGTATGATAATCTGATGCGCAAAGGGATTAATAAGCTGGTTGTTTTAGGTGGGGATGGAAGTTTTAGAGCACTCAATCAATTTTATCACGATTTTGATATCCCATTTGCGGGTGTTCCTTCGACAATTGATAACGATATCTACGGCACAGAGTATTGTCTTGGTGTTGATACTGCTTTAAATGTTATCCGCACATCAATTGATGAGATTCGTGACACCGCCTACTCGTTTAAGCGCGCTTTTGTTGTTGAGGTGATGGGGAGAGATTGTGGCTATCTGGCCCTTATCTCTGCATTAACAAGTGGAGCTGAAGCGCTGCTGATTCCGGAGCTTGACTACGATCTTGTAGCGATGGAGGAGCGTTTTCGTCGCCAACTTCACGAAGGAAGGGGCTATTTTATCGCTGTTGTTGCCGAAGGGGTCAAAAAGAGCCATGAGATGGTTGAGCTGTTTGAGCGTATTGGCGTAGAATCAAGATTGACGGTATTAGGACATATTCAGCGCGGGGGGTCACCCACGGTTACCGATCGCCTCATGGCGTTTGAATTCACCACAGCTGCTGTTGATGCTCTTGTGGCAGGCCATGTCAATAGTGTTGTTGTTTATCGCAATGGTGTTTATGATTATGTTACAATCGAGGAGATTAATGCCCAAAAATACCAGATCGATCCCGATCTTCTGGCGCTGGGCGCCAAGCTAACGAGGTAAAAGATGGCGCGCGTTGTCATCTTGGGAGGCGGGTATGCCGGCGTAACGGCACTGCGAACCCTTGTGCATCAACATCGGGGAGATCTTGAGATTGTTTTGGTTGATCGGCACCCTTATCACTATCTTCAGACTGAAGTCTATGATTTTATCGCGAATAAAACGAATATCTCTGACATTACGATCTCTCTTGTTGCCTTAGCGCTCTCGTTTGGTAAAAATGTTCAGTTTCTTCAAAGAAAGATCGAATCAATCGATTTCGATCGCCGTCTTTTGATTGATGAGGGTGGCGAAGAGCTCTCTTATGACTATCTAATCCTGGCAACTGGTAGCCGTACCTTTATCGATAGCTCTATTCCAGGGTTAGCTGAACGCGCCCATGGTGTCAAGTCTCTCGTTAATGCTCTCTCTTTTAAGCAGCAGTTTGAGCGAGCAATCTATAACAAGATTGAGCAAGAAGGGATCTGTGAGCGCAGAGGAGAGTTTCATGTAGTTATCGGTGGAGCCGGTCTTTCAGGTGTCGAGATCGCTACAGCGATGGCGGATTATTCAGATCGTCTTTTTAGCCGATCAGGATTTGTTTGTTCTGGGATATCGATTACACTGATCTCGTCAGGAGAATCGATTCTTCCAGGAACTGATCCCTTTTTTGTCACAAAAGCGCAAAAAAAGCTCGCTAAACTAGGTGTCAAAATCGTTACTGGCAAGCGGGTTGTTGAGGTCGGAGAGAAAGAGATCTTTTTTGCCGATGATACATCACTTCCCTTTGATTTTCTGATTTGGACAGGGGGTATCATCGGTGCGCCCCTTATTCGCTCTCTTGAACTTGCAAAAAATCGAAGACACCAGTTGATTGTTGAGCCTACGCTTCAACTTCCTGGCTATCCTGAGGTTTTTGTTGTTGGTGATGCGGCTGAGCTTCGTGATCTAGAGGGGAGAATTCTGCCGCCAACAGCCTATGTTGCTGAATTAAGTGGCAGACATGCAGCTGAAAATGTCATTTTGATGATGCGAGGTAAGCCGCCTCGAGTTGCATCTTTAAAAACTAAAGGGATGGTTGTAGCACTTGGGCTAAGTGAAGGGGCGGCAAAGATCGGATCGCTCCATGTCGGAGGTTTTGCTGCGCATCTAATCAAAGCGGCAATTGTCCATTTTTATCGACACCCATTGGCTCTTAGAACGAAAATGGTACTTGTCAAAGGAGGCACACCATGATGGAAGCAGAGATTTACGATTGGCTCAACCAAACAGGGATAGATACCCCAAGGTGGATGTTATTAGGACAAGGGGAGATCCCTGTTCTTGACTTCTACCCCGTTGCGCTTAAGATCCACTCCCCAAAAGTGATCCACAAAAGTGATGTGGGTGGTGTGGCACTTGGGATTGCCTCATCTGACGATCTTTATCTGGCACGTGATGCAATCGCTAGGCGCCTTCTTGCGCACGGCATCACCTTAGATACATCTGACCAGTTCATTGCTGTTGAGATGGTTGAGGGTGAGGAGCTCTATGCTGGCATTGTAAGAGATGAGATTTTTGGGCCAGTGATTCTTTTTGGTAAAGGCGGAATTCTTTTGGAGCTTTATAAAGATATTTGTTATATTGATATAAAGGCTGATGAGGCTGAGATTGAGCGAGCGATCAAAACTACCCGTATCAGTAAACTTTTTGAGGGGTATCGCGGTTGTCATGTAACGATGGAAGATGCTGTCTCATTTATCCGTAAGATCCAAAAACTTTATCAAGACAATCCGACTATTCAAGAGTTTGATCTCAATCCAACTAAACTTACTTCTCGGGGTCTCATTGCTGTCGATGCGCGTATTAAATTTGGTAGCAATGAAGATGCAAAGCCTGTTGTTAAACGCATTACAACTTTTTTTGATAACAAGCGTGTTGCAGTCATCGGGGCAAGCAATGATCAGACAAAAGTAGGCTATGCTGTTGCCAAAAATAGCCTCTCTTTTAGGGGGGAGCTCTTTTTTGTAAATCGTAAAGGGGGAGAGCTTTTTGGCAGGCCTTTGTATAAAGAGATCAAAGATATTCCAGGAGAGATTGATACAGCTGTTATTACGATTCCAGGTAAGCTTGTGATTGATGCTTTAAAGGAGCTAATTGCCAAAGGTGTGCGCAATGTCATTATCATTTCGGCTGGATTTAAAGAGGCTGGTGGGGCAGATGCCGAAAAAGAGATCGAGAAGTTAGCGCGAGAGCATAATCTTAATGTGATCGGTCCTAATTGTCTGGGCTATTTTGAGGCGACCAAAAGACTTAATCTGACCTTTGCTGCATCGAGTATCGAAAGTGGTGGTGTGGCCCTTATCTCACAATCTGGAGCGGTGCTGACAGGGCTGATGGATAAAGCATGGCAGGCAAAAGTAGGCTTCTCGCATGTTGTTTCGGTTGGCAATATGGTCGATTTGAACTTTGCCGAGACGATTATGATGCTTCAAGATGAGCCCTCCTGCGAGGCGATTAGCATCTATGCCGAAGGGATACGCAACGGCAAGGAGTTTCTTGATGCGATCCGCCACTCACGAAAACCGATCTATCTTTTTAAGGTTGGCAAAAGTAACGAATCAAAGAAGGCTGCCTTTTCGCATACAGGTAACTTGAGTGGCAATTATGAGATGTTTGAGGGGCTTTTTAAAAGTGTCGGTGTTCATATGGTCGATAACATCGAAGCGCTTCTTTACGCGCCACGCTACAAGGCTAGCGAGGTTTTGGTCGTGACCAATGCTGGTGGGCCGGCTGCTATTTTGACTGATTATATCGTTGGTCGCGGCAAGAAGATGGTGGCGTTGACGCCAGACGAAATGAGCAAGCTTGATGCGATCTTGCCCTCTAATTGGTCGCGTGGCAACCCGGTTGATATTATCGGAGATGCGATGAGTGGGCGTTATAAACAAACACTTGAGGTTATCGCATCCTTTGGGCGTGTGGAGCTTCTTTATCTTGTGGTAACACCTCAGTTTATGACCGATATTGCCAACATTGCGCGCCTTTGTCTTCAAGAGTGGCCGTTTCAGATGATTCCCATCCTTTTGGGGGGTGAGGTAATGGAGGAGGCAAAAGCACTGTTACGTAGTCGAAGAATTCTCTATTTTGAGTCATTAAAAGAGGCGACCGATTTCTTATGATCGCAATAAGCTGTTACCAAAAACGATTGCGCGTATGGAAGGACATTTATGGATCGTGAATTAATGGAAAATGTCTATTGGAGTCTTGGTGAGCTTCGCAATTTTCTGGTAGGTGAGACGATAGAGAGTACTGGCGCAACATCACCCAGTGTTATGAATATCAGGCACTATCTAAGACTTAGGTCGCGCGATAACACGATGCTACAATCTAAACTAACACGACTTGGTCTTTCCTCACTGGGGCGCAGCCAACCTCATGTTGTTGATACGATCAACAGGGTGATGAAAATTCTTGATATGGCATTAGGACGACCCATTGCCGACTCTCCTGCTGTTTTGACGGCGGAAGAAGCTCAAGAGCTTTTTGCCAAGCGTTGTATGATCTTTGGGGGGGAGCTAAACGATTACCTCTATCATGCTCGCACACGGATCATGCTTACACTCCCCAGTGAAGCAGTAGAGGATGACCATTTCATCCGAGAGATGGCGATTGCGGGTGTTAATCTCTTTCGCATTAATACAGCCCATGATGGCCCAGAGGTATGGCGTAAAATGGCAGCAAAAATTGCTGAGGTCAATGAGCACCTTCCTCAAAATCGTCGCGTACGTATCTATGTCGATCTGGCTGGCCCCAAAATCCGAACTGGAAGCCTTAAGCAGACGACAGCTGTCATGACGGCAGGCGCTAAAGGAGAAAAAACGCAGATTGAACTTCTTCCGCTTTCCTCTGGCGCAACGACTGAAACAGCAGGAGCTTCAACCTTGGCGCGCATTGTTGTTAGCAATGACTTTTTTGAGGCGGCAAGGCATGCTAAGAAGATTGCTCTTTATACCGACGGGAAAAAACCACGCATCCTCTCTGTGCTTAAAAGTTCCTCGCACACCGTGCTTTGTGAGATCGATAAAAAGATCGAAGTTCGCCCTGGAAGTCGCTTAGAGATTCTCAAAGGTAAACAATGGGCAGAAACACAACCTATGGCTTTTAGTGGATTAACACAGTCGGTGCGCCTGAGTGTTGGTGATTTGATCCTGGTGACGACCGAAGAGCAAATTGGCAATCTGACGGAAGATGATCTACCAGCAGTAGCCTGCAGTAACGCTTCAGCCCTCTCTTTTGTCAAAGTAGGGGATAGGGTCTATCTTGATGATGGAAAAATTGCTCTTCGTGTGCGTTCTTTACGCCCAGAAGGATTGGTGTGCGAAGTCGTTAGCGTTACAAAAGCTGCTGTGGCTTTGAAATCAGAAAAAGGGATCAATTTTCCCGATTCATCTTTAGAGATGCCAGCGATCACCCCTGAAGATCGACAAAACTTTGAATCTGTTGTAGATTTTGCCGATATTATAGGTATATCTTTTGCACAATCTGCCGATGATATTGCAACACTTGCTGAGATGTTGCGTGAAAAAGGACGAGATGATATTGGAATAGTAGCAAAAGTAGAAACAAAAAAAGCAGTGAAAAATCTTCCAAATATCTTAGAAGCACTCTTAGAATGGCCACAATCGGCAATCATGATCGCGCGCGGTGATTTGGCTATCGAGGCTGGTTTTGAAAATTTAGCGTGGCTACAAGAAGAGATCTTAGACTTAGCTGAGGCAGCCCATATGCCTGTGATTTTGGCAACCCAGATTCTTGAGAGCCAGATGAAAAGCAACATTCCAAGCCGTGCAGAGGTGATTGATGCAGGTTTTGCTCAACGAGCCGAGTGTGTGATGCTAAATAAGGGAGCATTCGCGATGGATACAATCAAAAAACTTGAATATATCCTCGAGCAGATGCACCAAGTCTATCGGAAAAATATCCAACTGCTTGGTCCATGTAGCGCCTGGCATGAGTAAGATTAACTAAAGAGTAAAGGAGTATGTCGTGAAAGCTGTCCTGATGGCGGGAGGATTTGGAACTCGAATCCAACCTCTGACAAATTCGCTTCCCAAGCCGATGCTGCCTGTCTTGAACCGTCCCATGATGGAGCATATTCTTCTGAAGCTGCGCGATATGGGGATTAGTGAGGTTGTTGTTCTCCTCTACTTCAAGCCAGAGGTTATTCAAAACTACTTCGGTGATGGCAGTCGCTTTGGTATGACACTTCACTATGTCTTGCCCGATGATGATTATGGTACTGCCGGGGCGGTTAAAAAGGCGCAGCCCTATCTTGATGAGACCTTTATTATTGTCAGTGGTGATCTTGTCACAGATTTTGATTTTGCACCGATTGTTGAGTTTCATCGCGCCAAAGCATCAAAACTCACATTAGCGCTCACACCAGTACCTGATCCACTCCAGTTTGGTGTTGTCATAGCCTCTCCTGAAGGAAAAATTCAGAAATTCCTCGAAAAGCCGGCATGGGGCGAGGTCTTTTCTGATACGATTAATACCGGTATTTACATTCTTGAGCCTGAGGTTCTTGACTATATCCCTGAGGGTATGGCCTATGACTTTGCCAAAGATCTCTTTCCTCAGATGATGAAAGAGGGTGAGACGCTTTGGGCAAAGACAGTTCTTGGGTATTGGCGCGATGTTGGTAATCCTGAGAGCTATCGTGATGTCCATGCCGATCTTCTTACGGGCAAGGTTGCCTCATCTCCTGTAGGGCATCGTGTCGAGTATAAAAAGGGAGTGCTCTATCATGGTGAGGGGTGTTTGATCCCGGATGATCTTTATGTCGAGGGGTTAGTTATCCTGGGAGATGGGGTGACAATTGATCGTGAGGTGGAGCTTACGAATGTCGTCATAGGTAACCGCGTTCGCCTTGATAAACGGGTCAAGATTACGGGGGGCGTGATCTGGAATGATGTCTATATCGGCGAGAAGAGTACGCTGGTTAATGTTGTTATTTGTAATGACTGTCGTCTGGGTAAAAAGGTTAAAGCTAAAAGTGGGGTCATTATTGCCGAAGGGTGTGAGATTGGCTCAGGCGTCAGTTTTGAGCGCGATGTGATTGTCTGGCCGAGCAAGTTTATTGATGAGGGATCGATTGTTAGTAACAATATCATTTGGGGCGATCGTTACAAGACAACGATCTTTGAGGGTGGTAAGGTGACAGGCAGAACCAACATGGAGCTTTCATGCGATATCTCAGTCAAGCTCGCTGAAGCGTTTGGCTCGATGCTGCCCGTTGGATCGACTGTTTATGTCTCCAGAGATTACCACAACTCCTCTCGGATGCTTAAACGCGCCTTTTTGGGAGGATTGCTCTCTACGGGCGTGAATGTTGTTGACTTTAAGCTCTCTCCAAGCAATGTCACCCGTTTTCATATTGCCGAAAATAAAGAGGCGGTGGCTGGGATTCACTTTCGCCGCTCAGTCTTTAATCCCATGAAGACAGAGATTCTCTTTTTTAATGAAAGCGGCTTACCGATCGATACCAATACTGAAAAAAATTGTGAGAGGATCTTTTTTAGGGAAAATTTTAGGCGTGTCGATTTTGACAAAATCGGTATGCTAACAGAGCGCTCAAGCGGCTTTATGGAGGAGTATGTACGCCACTTTATGAC
>JAINCO010000110.1:0-9590 GCA_036574095.1 Campylobacterales bacterium
CAGACCATAACTCAAGAGCTGCACGTTTACGATTTTCTCGATCCTTATGATTATAATGAGGTCATCGACTATCTGAAGGACTTAAACTCGCAGCTGCTTCTTTTTGAAAATTCGACCCTTGAGTTAGAGGATACGATGCAAATTGCTGACTATCTTGGCAAGTTGGCAAGTATCCTAAGCTCTTATACTGAGACCTATACAATTGCTTCCGCTATCCGGGTTTTAGCTGAAGAGATCAGACAACATGCCGATAAGTTTGTAGAGCATGCCGATGCGATTGGCCCTCTTTTTAAAGCTTTTGTTAATGACTTGAACTATTGGCGCCGTCTTCTTTTCGAAGAGGGGGCACCACGCGTCGATGTCCTGGATCAGACGATCGTCGCTAACGCTGGAATGATCCAAAGCTTTATTGCTCCACCGCCAGCGACTGAAGGGTCGCTTGATGATATTTTCGATTTTTAAGATGGCTCGGGGTGGGGTGTAGGCTTTAAGCGTTATTGTGAACAACAACTCAAACGTCATAGAGCGTGTAAGTATAAGTTATGGGAAAAAAGAGCGCGCTAAAACGAGAGCTGGAAGAAAAAGAGCGTTTGATTGAGCGGATGCGGGAGCTATTGATGTGGCAAGAGGAGAGCCATCGGCGTGCCCTCTCTGTTTTAGAAGGCGAGGTGAAGCTACTTAAAGAGGCCTTTGTTGAGATGAAGGGGCTCTATGAGCGCCATCTTGCCCTGCCACACGAAACCTCGCAACAACGCGACGAGGGACTTGACCCTCGTGCTTTTTTTGCCTTGATGGCTGCCCGCGGTAAAACGACAACCGAAATCAAAAAGATCGTTGTTGAACGGCTGATTGAGGGGGATCGGCGTTTTATTTTTGATGGGCATCGGTTGTGGATAGCCAATGATACATTTGAGGATTTAGAATGAAAGAAAAATTTGCGCACGATCTGAGGATGGTGATCGCGCTTAAGCGTCAAGAGCAGCAAGATATCCATCGCTTTTACGAGGCAGCACGCTCGCGTACAGGCAAGCATGCGCAAATGATGGGGCGGTTTT
This sequence comes from Campylobacterales bacterium, assembly GCA_036574095.1. GTDB lineage: Bacteria > Campylobacterota > Campylobacteria > Campylobacterales > UBA6016 > JAINCO01. The sequence goes on from JAINCO010000110.1 coordinate 1,056, forward strand.
TGCGCGCGCATGGCCTTGAAGAGCTACCTGGAGCATGGATGGCACTTGCAACAAAGGCGGTGACACTACGCGATGATGCTTTGGTGCAGGTTGTGAAACAAGCAGGATGGGATGAAGAGCGCATCATCAAGCTCAAAGAGGCGAGCTATCTGTGGGTTGCTGATTTGTATCTATCCCAATTTGAGCGACTCTTGGCACGCATCGACTCACTAAAGCTTTTAACGCCATTTTATCGTGCGATCCTTAAAGGAGCGCATCAGGTTGGGCGAGCGATGTCGCAACTTAATAGCAGCTGGACGGCACAAGTTGTTCATGGATCAAATCGGATGCTTGCCAGACTTTTTGAGGGTGATGAGGCCAAAATTATAGAACATCTTGCTTCAGAGGAACTTTTTGATACCCATGAGGGAGAGGTGGCTGAACGCTGCTATTCAGTCCTTGTGCAAAAGGCTGATGGTTCATTTGTGGCCAAAAGTTATGCCGAGGCTTTTGAGGAGGAGGTTAGCGAGGTTTTAGAGGCGTTGGCGACATTTAAGGCATCCTTGGAGGGGCTTGAGGATGAGATCTATGGTGAGGCAGGAGCATGGAGAGACTATCTTGGCGCCATGTACATAGCGTTAGCAGAGCGCGATCGCCATCGATTGATTGGCCGATGGCAAGATGTTGAGAGGGCGTGGATGAGGATTACTGGCCCTATCCAGATTGGTCATCCTCTGGAGTATTATGAAGATCATTATCGGCGTGCCGTTGCCCTGGAGTGGGACCTGCGCATCGACGATCCTGATGCCTCATGGGCGAGGATGCATGAGCGGATGCCAGCATGGTATGAGGAGCTCTTTGATCGCCTTTCAACAGATGAGCATCACGCACTCAAAGAGATATCAGTTGCAAATCTCAGAAAAGTCCAGCTACATATTGGTATCCCTCTTTTTTACTATGGCGCGCTCTTTTGTGGTCTCTTCTCGGCTCAGGTTGTCCCTAATGATGAGACGGTAAGCTGGGAGTTGGGCAAAAAGATTTTTGCTTATGCTTCGATGATTCTTGAGAGCGAGCGAGCCAAGCCGTTCTATAAGATCCAAGAAGAGGTGTTTGAGCCATCAGTGCTGGAGCGCTATCGGCGTCTTCTTTTTAAAGAAGAGGGGTTGTGGTATCGTGTCTATGATGCCTCAACAATCGGGCATGAGTGTGGCCATATCCTCTGGATCGATCGCGAGAGTGAACGAAAGATGAATATCTCGGGGCAATTTAAAAATATCGAGGAGTTTAAAGCAACAGCTGGAGGGCTTGTGGCGGTTTTTTCTTCACAGGATGAGAGTCTCAAAGAAGCGGTGCTGGTTGATCATCTACGCCGCTTAGTTGCTTTGTTAGCATGGCGTGAAAGTTCGGAGGCGCTAGCTTACTATATTGAAGCGCTTTTGCATTTGTCGCTAATGTTTGAGAGTGGCTATCTTCGCTTTGATGGCAAGAAACTCCTTGTTCAAGACGATCGGCGTGATCACTTTTTTAGGATTTTTACCAATTTTTACGAGGAGCTTGTAAGAAATTACTACTTAGCCAAAGCCGATCCTGCGCCACTTTTGGCATCCAGGCTGGTTCGCGAGGAGGATGGAAGCTGGCTTCCAGCCGGGGGTGAGGTGCGTAGTTTTGTCCTGTATTATTGGGTTTTGTACCAACAGATGGGACAGGAGACAATCGAGGAGCAGATACGCCTTAAGGTATTGGAAGAGCTGTGAGGCACTATGGCACTTTTTTGCGCGCCCATCCCTTGGTAGCGCGTTTAGCCGCGGTGCAAACACTTACCTATTTTGGTGCTTGGTTTTCAAATGTTGCCATCTATACGATGGCTCTCTCGTGGGGGGTGGGGGCTTTTTGGATTGGCATGATTGCTGTTGTGCAGCTTTTGCCAGGCATTATGCAGGCTCCTTTTTCAGGTCCACTGGTCGATCGCCTGCCAGCGCGGGCGTTGATGATGGGGTTGTTGGGTGTTGAGATTGCGGCTACAGGAATGTTACTTATCGTCAATAGTCGCGAGGATTTGTGGCTGCTGTTGGGGCTTTTATTTGTACGGATGAGTGCGGCAAGCTTCTATTTTACTGCCGAGATGTCTCTTTTGCCTAAAATCCTCTCTGGTGAGGCGCTGCGTCAAGCCAATGAGATCCACTCGATCATCTGGTCATTTTGTTATACGGCTGGAATGGCAGCCAGTGGGCTGGCCGTTCATTGGTGGGGAGCAACGATGGCGATTGCAATTGACTGCTCCCTCTTTATCTTAGCGTGGTTTGTGCTTGCCAAGGCGCCGCTTCCTCGCCAAAAAGGCAATGCTACTGAGCCGATGGGAGCGATGATTGTAGAGGGGTGGCGCTATCTTTGGGCTCACCCTAAGCTTTTAGGGCTGATGGCGCTGCATGCAACAGTAGGGCTAACTGCCTATGATGCACTGGTAGCACTATTGGCTGATTTTTACTATCGTGATGTGATCGCAGTTGCATTGGCGATTGGTTGGATCAATGCGATTCGTGCCCTTGCTTTAATGGTTGGACCGATGTTTTTGGGGCGCCTGATGACGCCCAGACGACTGGTATGGCTTTTGGTGATTCAGGGGGTGGCGATTGTTATCTGGGGATGGTGGCAACACGATTTTTGGCTTTCACTTATTGGAACTTTTGTGGCCGGTTTTTGGACATCAACGATCTGGAGCTATACCTATACGATGCTTCAAGAGAGAACAGAGCCTGCCTTTTTGGGGCGTGTCATCGCCTATAATGATATGCTCTTTACGACAACAGCCGCCCTTACATCCATCACAATTGGTTTGTTGATTGATTATGGCTGGCAGCCTGAGTCAATAACTTGGGCGATTGGGGGTGGCTTTCTTGTTTCGGGTATGTTGTATGGATTATGGAAGAAGTAAAAAAGAGGAAGCAAAGAGCCCTTGTGCTTTGCGAACGAGCTGGATGTGAGGGCTATTTGCCCCCATCCTCAGCCATACGATCAAGTTTTTCAAAGAGTTTATCGCTTGCCTCTTCCATTGCCTCAAAGTTCTTAACAATTGTATCGGTTTCCGCGATAATTCTCTCTTCATCGCCAAGATAGGCAAGGTTCGCAAAGGCACGACTATGAACTTCAGCATGGGGAGCTTCAGCCTCACGATAGGCTGGCAGATGCCCAAAGCGCTCTTTGGCAGGTCCACTATACCATTTGCCCAGCCGACAGTTATGATGATCGGCAAACTCCGCTTTTTTAACGCCATGAATGAGAGAGCTATAGGCGTTCGATTTAAAGATGACATGATCAACCTTAGCTAATGCAACAAAGAGTTTAGCCGAGAGTTTTTTGGCCAGCCCCGCCGTCTGATGGGTCTCTGTGACAAATCCTTCAGCAGTGGTGTGGAAAGCATTGATGACGCTTGCGGAGTTCTGGGCAATGTCATTGATCGTATCGCTTGCATTGGCAATATCGCCCGCATCTTGTTGCAGAGTTTGGATGGCGATTGAGATCTCACCAGTCGCTTTTTGGGTGCGTTCAGCTAACTTGCGCACCTCATCGGCCACAACGGCAAATCCACGCCCATGCTCGCCTGCGCGTGCCGCCTCAATCGCAGCATTGAGAGCAAGGAGATTGGTCTGGTCGGCGATTTCACGGATAAGATTGACCACAGAGCTAATCTCGTTGGCGCGCGCTGATAGCCCTTCAATCGCATGGTGACTCTGTTCGATGTGACCGATTAATTCATTCAGTTTTTTAGCAACATTGCTGACCGATTCGACTGTCTGAAGGGCATTATCGGCTGTTTTGTGGCTACGTGCAACAACCCCATCAAGCTCGTCGATACATATTTTCAGGTCATTTTGGACGATGCTCATACCGCCAACGACACCTTTGCCGATAGAGCCAAATCGTTCATTGACAAGAGCGCGTTGTTGGTGCTTAAGTCCCTCAACTGTTCCTTCTAAAGCGTTATTAATTTTTTGGGCACTGAGACCAAAAACCCCTTTGAGTCCATCGGTGACTATACGACGATAAAATTCTCTATTTTCGATTGCCTGAATTGTCTCGATAATCTCTCGGATGAAGAGCTCCATCATATCTAATAGGTCGTTGATACCATCAACAAGTTGCTCAATCTCTCCCCCATCTTCTATAGTAGCAAGACGATGGCTTAACTCCCCTCTTTTGGCTTGGGCAATGATTTGACTCACTTCGTTAATGCTCTTTTTTGTCCGATTGAGATAGGTAAAGATTGTTGCTATTAAGCCTAAGTTAATAATTGCGATAACCATGTGGAGCCAAAAGTTATCTACAATCAGATCGAGCAGTAACCCCAATGAGGCTGTTGCTAAAACTGTAAAATTGGCTAACCACGCTTTTTGGATCGATGAGTGCCGCATAGATGCTCCTATAAGTTAAAAATAAATTCACCGTAACTTTTTTTACCAGCTTCCGCAATGACACGATTTAGATGAGCAACTGCTGCTGGTATCCCTTCACGGCGTTCAATACTACTTAGCTCCCTATAGAGAGCTTCAATGGTGGGAATGTTGTTGCGTTTTGGTGGACGACGAGCAGAGTGATAACCAATGATCTCGCCTCGCTCGTTGAAATCAGGTGTGACATGGGCTTTGACCCAGTAGTAGTTTCCTTGTTTTGTTCGATTTTTGACATAGGCAAAAATCTCATACCCCCCTTTAATCGTCGTCCACAGAAGGTGGAAGATAGTTTTAGGCATGTCAGGATGGCGGAGGATATTATGCGGTGCCCCGATGAGCTCCTCTTTACTATAGCCAGAGATGCGAACAAAGATTGAATTACCGTAAGTGATACGCCCTTGTGTATCTGTTTTTGAGACAATAAACTCACCCTCTGGAAAAGGGATCTCAATCCCTCCTGCTTGTGATAGTGAGAGTGATTGGGCCATAACAATCTCCTCGGGGTATTGCTCCCTCTTTATTGATCAAGGGAACAAGCTTCTATCTTTTGCTCGACTTTGTAGTTTCATTGATGCGACTTATTGTGATGATAATACAAAAAGCCTTAATTTCCGCTTATAGCGACGAAAAAATAGTTCTCAGGGTTTGTTTGCGCATCGCGGATCAAGAAGCTCAGGGCGATACTCAAAATGCATCGTATCATAGTGATACCATTTACCACCCCAAATAAATCCATGTTTCTCAAAAATCTCAACAATTTGACGAGGGATTGTATTGCGATAGGTTAGTGGAGCATCTTCATTAGGATTTTCATCGCGCCAGTAGTGAGATTTAGGGACATTGATGTCGATCGCGATCCCAAAACTATGCATCGATAGGCGCTTGGTGCCAGCAATTGGTCGCCAGATGAAGGTTCCACCAGGTGGCAAGAGATAAACGCGATAGCTTGGTGGTAGTCGATCAAGTTCGTCGCTAATAGCCTGAAACTTTTGCGCCACACCCCCTCGTTTAGTCACAAGAAGTTTTCCTCCGCCACTTTTGGGCATCCAGTCGATAGATACGAGATCACGCCTCACCTCTGCCTCATTTTTGCCATAAAGTTTTTCAAAAAAAGGCTGATAGCGCAGGCGGCCAGGGTCGTAGTTGGGGGTGAGTTTAGAGTGGTAGTTCCATCCAAGCGGATAGTGTTGGCTCATTTGGGCAGCCAGATCGGCGTGGTTGATGAGAAGCTTCCATTCGGTTGGGGTGTTGGGTTCATCATAGGTCATCGTGGTGCCGTCGTGAAAGGTGATGTTGTTCTCGCCAACGGAGGCGATCGCCCAAGGATAGGCATCTTTTAGACAGATTAGACCTGTTGGAATAGCGCCAATAACAACGGCGGGTGTCAAGAGGCAGCCAACAAGAAGTCGCTTCATTGTTTTTTTAACTCTTTTTCAACAGCTAATCCAATATCGCCAGCCAGAGTAACAACCATAATCATCGCATAGACCATCTCTTCGGCGATTTCGCTTGTCGCTTCGATTTCGCCAGTCTCCATACCAAAAAGCATCTCAAGCAAAAAAAGAAGTAGGTCGCTGATCGCGGGATCTTTAAAGGTTTTGTCAAGGTCTTGTTCAAATCGTTCAAAATCTTCTGTCAGCTCAAGGCAATATTTTTCAAAGAGGGTGCCAACGACGAGATTTGCATGGTGAATAAGGGCTTCGGTAAGATCATCTTCTTCTTCCATCTTGAGCGCAACAAGAGCACGCGCGAGTTGATGGATTGAAGCGATACCGTGCAGCTCATCACCGTTTTTGAGTAGTGTTTCGCGCGTTGATTTAATCAAGGCGATAATGCTATTGTAGTAGGTTAGGTAGTCATTGGCAAAAAGTTCGGCCTCTTGAGCATTCTGAAATCCAATAATATCACACACTTCGGCAGCAAGCACTTTGAAGTCACCCTCATTGTAGTCGATGAGACTCGCGAGGAGATAGAAAAATTCATCAAAAGCACTGATCTGGGCAGACTCTTGCTTGAAACGAGCTTGAAATCGCTTGACAAGGTCGCTATTGATGGGTGTGATCGTTTCAAAAAGAAGTGTTTGCATCGTAATCCTTCTTGTTTTAATAGTATCATTGTAGGGTATCTTAGGATATAGCCAGCTTAAAGTTAAAAAAGATATGAATGGTTTAAGTTTATCCAAAGCAGGTTTGTATTAGGATAATTTATCTTTAAAAGAGGAGGAACAGAGTGATGAGGCATTTTTGGATGACAGCTTTGGTAGCAGCCACACTTGGGCTTTATGCCGGTGAATACACCCTTGATACGACCCACTCGAGTGTTGGTTTTAGCATCAAGCATTTAGGAATTAGTAATGTCAAGGGCTATTTTGGTAAATTTCATGGTTCGTATGTTTTAGATGAAAAAAGCAACATACTCAAAGCACTTAAAGGGGAGGTTGAGGTTGCTTCGATTGACACCAAAGAGCCTAAGCGTGATGATCACTTGCGAAGCGCTGATTTTTTTGATGTAGCGAAATTTCCTAAGATGACCTTCGAGATGACCAAGTACCAAGGAAAAGGAAAACGCGGGAAGGTTTTTGGAAATCTGACTATCAAAGGGGTAACCAAGCCGGTTGTCTTTTATGCCGATATCGGGGGGTCAGCTGTTGATCCTTGGGGTAATCAAAAAAGCTCACTCTCACTAACTGGCGAGATTAACCGTAAAGATTTTGGTCTTAACTGGAATAAACTCCTTGAAACAGGTGGATTTGTCGTTGGCGATAAAGTGAAAATTATCATTGAACTTGAGGGAAATGCCCAGTAAAAGAGTCGGTTGTGTTGGTATCGGGAAGGGGTGGGATGTAAATCATACCCCGCTTTCCCATCCGCTCGACAATTGAGCGAAAGATGGGGGCGGCTGTTTCACTTGCAAAATAGCTTGTTTTGGGATTGATGACAACTGTTCCAATTGTATAGCGATGTTTGGCATCATTGGCATAGCCAAAAAATGAGCTATTATAAAAATTTTGATATCGACCAGCGCGCGCAATATGGGCAGTTCCTGTTTTACCTCCAATCAAAACCCCTTCGATATCTGTCTTTTTGCCTGTTCCTTCGGTGACAGTTTTTCGTAGAATTGACATCATTGTTTGAGCTGTGCGGGGCGAAATGATCTGGACGGGCTGAGGTTGCTCTATCGTATAACGTGTATGCCCATTCCTAAGAGCAAGACCAACGCGAGGCGTAATCAGTTTGCCGTCATTATTAAAGACATTGTAGGCTTTAAGGAGCTGCATAAAGTTGGCACGCATCCCATAACCATAAGAGACTGTCGCTTTATAGATCTCGCTTCGCATTTGAGAGAGTGTGGGAATATCGCCGCTATATTCATAAGGTAGATCAATACCACTTTTTTGGGCAAAACCAAATCCTCGCAGTCCCTCGATATACTCTTCTGCCTCAAGACGCTGTGATAGCTGCGCCATGGCGATATTGCTTGAGTAGATAATCGCCTCTTCTGCTCTCATTATCCCCATTTTGTGCTCATCGGTAATCACTTTCGTACCCATTGTGTAACGACCCCCATAGCCATTGATCATCTGGTCAGGAGAGAGTTTGCCGCGGTCAAGTAAGATCGAGAAGACAATAGGCTTAATGATCGATCCAGGTTCAAAGATATACTGAATCATCCCTAGTTTGATCGATGGGACATCTCGGGGCTTGATGGCATTGGGGGTATAGCGGTTTGAGGAGGCTATCGCCAGAATGCGTCCCGTTTTGCTCTCCATGACAGCCGCCATCACTTCATCTGCCTGAAGATCGTTGCGATAGGCAGTGAGGGTCTCTTCAAGCTCCTTTTGAAGGGGCATCATAATCGAGAGTTCAAGATCATAACCATCTTCGTGATAGTTAATTGAGGAGATTTTGTTAAGAATGATATTGCCACCCACATCGCGCACTCCCTCTAAGGTGGCATCGCGCTGAGGCGAGAGATACTGATCATACTGTTTTTCAATTCCAACAATCCCCGTGAGGCTATCTTTGCGAACATAGCCTACAAGTGGTTCGAGTGTCTCTATATAAGGGTAGAAGCGAATGAATTGATTCTCACTAATCTCAAGTCCCTT
>JAINCO010000111.1:0-11052 GCA_036574095.1 Campylobacterales bacterium
CCTCCAACAAGACCTATGAGGCCAAAAAGCTCTTTCGAAAATCCATTAAATATTCCTTTTAGTCCCAAAAAAACTGTAATACTCACAACGATTAAATCAAGCATCTGCTAACCGCACTCCTGGTTGAATACAATAATTGGTGAATGCGCGATTATAACCGTTTTCTTATAACGGTCGGCTGAAGCGTGATCTTTCTAACCTTTTCAAAGTTCACCAAGCAATCATCTTCTTAATTAATATACTTGGCTCTCATAAGTTAGCACCTAGCTAAAGCCCATCTTTGGTATAATCACCCCATGAAACGATTAACCGAAACAGAAGCACTTGAATTGATCCGAACTGCACCACTTGTTGAGCTTGGAGAGCGTGCATTGGCGCGCAAACGAGAGCTCCATCCTGAAAAAATCACGACATTTATTGTCGATCGTAATATCAACTATACCAACATTTGCCATATCGATTGCGATTTTTGTGCCTTTTATCGTCACCTCAAAGACAAAGATGCCTATATCCTCTCGTTTGATGAGATTGATGCCAAAATCGATGAGCTCATTGCCGCTGGAGGGACGCAAATTCTCTTTCAAGGGGGTGTTCATCCTAAGCTAACGATTGAGTGGTATGAAGATCTTGTGCGCCACATCCATGAGAAATACCCACAGATCACGATCCACGGTTTTTCAGCTGTTGAGATTGACTATATCGCCAAAGTCTCAAAACTCTCTATCCGCGAGACCCTTGCCCGCCTTCAAGCTGCTGGCCTCTCAAGTATTCCTGGCGCTGGGGCTGAGGTTCTCTCGGATCGCGTAAGGGATATTGTTGCGCCCCGAAAGGTTGATACTGCAGGATGGCTTAATGTCCACCGAACGGCTCATCAGTTGGGTATCAAATCAACAGCAACGATGATGTTTGGGTCAGTAGAAACCGATGAGGAGATTGTTGAGCACTGGCGCCTTATTCGCGAGCTTCAAGATGAAACAGGTGGTTTTCGCGCCTTTATTCTCTGGTCATTTCAGCCTGAGAACACCAAACTTAAAGAGCGCTTTCCTGATATTGTCAAAGCAGGAGCCAATCGCTACCTGAGGCTTCTGGCTGTGGCAAGGCTCTATCTTGATAACTTTCCCAACATCCAAAGCTCTTGGGTGACGCAAGGAAGCGAGATTGGCCAGTTAGCCCTTCTTTTTGGTGCCAATGACTTGGGTAGTACGATGATGGAAGAGAATGTTGTAGCAGCTGCGGGGGCGCGACACCGTATGGCACAAGATGAGATGATTCGACTGATTAAAGATGTTGGGGAGATTCCAGCCAAACGCAATACCGCTTATGAGCGACTGGAGATCTATCGATGAAGAAACTTGTAGCGGTGATTTTATATTTGTTTATTCAAGGAGTAGTCATGGCGGCAACGCTTGAATCGGTCAAAGTTGGCACGATCGAGATACCACTCATTTATGAAGAGGAGCGCACATTACCGATTGTTTCGGCTCAGATTGTCTTTACCAATGCTGGTTCACTAAGTGATCCTATTCCAGGAACAGCCAAAATCGCTTCAAGAATTCTTAACGAAGGAAGCAAACGACTCGGCTCAGTAGGTTTTGCCAAAGCACTCGAAGAAAAAGCGATTATGCTTCAAGTTGGCAATGGTTATGAGACGATGACCCTTGATCTTTCGTCACTCAAAGAAAACTTCCCTCACGGTGTTGCTTTAGTAGCAGAGCTTTTAAGTGATCCTAACCTCACCCCTGCCACATTTAAAAAAGTCAAAACAATGGCGCGCGCGAGTCTTCTACGCAAAGAAAATGATTATGACTATCTGGCTGATGCTGCCCTGAAAGCCCTCCTCTTTCCCATTACACCACTAGCATATCCTCAGAATGGAACACTTGAGAGTCTTGAGAAGATCACCCTTACCGCAACCAAAACATTTATCACTACCCACCTAACCAAACGCAACGCTATTGTTGTGATCGGTGGTGATGTGACGCTTCAAGAGGCCAAGGAGGCTGCCATCAAAATTCTCTCATCTTTGCCTGAAGGGGCAGCAAGCCAAACACCCCGCTATAGCGTTAGCGCCACAGGTGGATATAGTGAAATTATCAAACCCGAAACCCAACAAGCCTATCTCTACTTTGGAGCACCTCTTAACCTTGAGATCAATAGCCCAGATGCCTACAAAGGAAAGGTTGCCTCATTTATTCTTGGGGCAAGTGGATTTGGAAGTAGGCTGATGGAAGAGATACGGGTCAAGCGAGGGCTTGCCTACTCAGCCTACGGTCGTTTTCAACTTAATAAATCACATAGCCTTTTTAGTGGCTACCTCCAGACAAAACTTGCCAGTCAAGCGGAAGCCCAAAAGATTGTTCGTGAGGTTGTTGCTGAATTTGTTAAGCATGGCGCCACAGCCAAAGAGCTTGAAGGGGCCAAAAAGTTTTTGCTTGGAAGCGAACCGCTACGCAATGAAACCCTCTCTCAACGTCTCTCTCGTAGCTTTACAGAGTATTATAATGGTCTAAAATTGGGCTTTTCCAAAGAAGAGCTAACCAAGATTTCTAATTTAACTCTTGATGAGCTTAATAGCTTTATCGCATCCCACGGCGAGATTGCCAATCTCTCCTTTGCCATTGTCACTGCCAAACCTGCGAAGAAATGACGATCCTGGCTACTGATCGGCCAAAGTTTGCCAAGCTCGGTGTGGCTGATCTCCTCGGGCTTGCGCTTTATGCTCCTTATCGATATGACGATCTGTGTCTTAGGAGCGAACTGACAACAGACAAACCGATGCTTTTAGACGCAACGATTGATGCGATCGATCTAAGTCCCAAACGGCTGATGGTTAGAATCTATGCTCACAATATCGCGCGCACAGTTGATGTTCTCTATTTCTCCCCCAAAGGCTATCTAAAAGAGCAGTTTTTGGTTGGAGCGAGGCGTTACTTTTTTGGACGACTATCGCTTCAGGCTGGACGCCTTCAGCTCTCCCACCCTACCCTTCCTCGTCAGATTGGTGCCATTATTCCACGATACAAAAGCCTACTGGCTGAGCGATCGCTTCGGTTGCTGATCGAACGCTACCTTACCCTTGCTGAGCTTGAAAAGACAGGCCTACCCCCCGCCATCGCCAACGCACTTTATGCTATCCATTTTCCGCTGGATGCGCAGCCAGATGAGCTTACGCCAGCTCAAATCGAGGTTCTTAAATATACCGAAATTTTTCGCCACCTCAAAGTGCTCCATGCTAAAAAACGCCACTTCCCAGCCATACCGCTCGCTACAAATGATTATCTTAGTAGCTGGATCGCCACACTTCCTTTTAAGCTCACAGCAGATCAATTACGTGTTATTGGTGAGATTAAAGCAGATTTGCAGCGTCCCGTCGCTACCAGAAGGCTTATTGTTGGAGATGTTGGGTGTGGCAAGACGATGGTAATGTTAGCAGCCGCCCAAATGGCTCTTCCGCATCGCTCCTTACTGATGGCGCCAACCTCGGTGTTAGCCGATCAGCTCTATCGAGAGGCATGCCGATTCCTTCCCGATCTGCCTGTTGCTCTCGTTACCGGGAAAAAGTACTTAAGCAACTATCAAGGTTCGCTTGATGAGGCCAAGCTCATCATCGGTACCCACGCCCTGTTGCACCGAGAGCTTCCACCTGTTGCCCTGCTGATGATCGATGAGCAACACCGTTTTGGAACCAAACAGCGCCACCAACTCATCTTTACCGCCGACAAGGAAAACCGCACCCACACCCTGCAGTTTTCAGCCACCCCCATCCCGCGCACCCAAGCGATGATTGCCTCGGCCCTTGTTGATCTCTCAACAATCAGACAACTTCCATTTGCCAAAAAAATCACAACACGCATCATTAGCCGACCCGACTTCCCAGCTTTGCTTGCCCATATTGATACGCAGATCAAGGCCGACCGACAAGTTGCTATTATCTATCCCCTTGTTGATGAGAGCGAGCATCATCACTATCAATCACTCACGGAAGGGGCGCCCTATTGGCAGCAGCGCTATGAGGGGGTCTTTGTTGTGCATGGGCGCCAAAAAGAGAAAGATGAGATTCTTCAGCAATTCGCGCAAGAAGGAAAGATCCTTTTGGCAACGACCGTGATCGAGGTGGGCATTTCGCTTCCTCGTCTTTCGACCATCGTCATCGTTGGTGCCGAGCGGCTGGGCTTAGCGACACTTCATCAGCTTCGTGGTCGGGTTTCAAGAAATGGCCTTGATGGCTACTGCTTTCTTTATACCCACAACCCAAATAACGAAAGACTTGCCTCGTTTGCTGCAACAACTGATGGCTTTGCGATCGCCGAGCTTGATTTGAAGCTTCGCCATTCAGGTGATCTTGTGGGAGGTCATGAGCAAAGTGGGCGGGAGTATCGTTGGTTTGATCCAACCGCAGATGAAGCCATCTTAGCGCGCGCCATGAGCGATCTGAAACTCAAGATGGATTAGACAGGTACCTTTTTCTTGGTTAATGCCTTGGCAACAGCCGCAATCATGATCTCATATTTTTGGTCAACATCTTGCTGGCTTTTGATCAGTTGCGCGGTTTTCTCATTCTCCTCACGCAACTTTTTAATATAGCTATTTTTAAGATGCTGAGTTTTTTGGATTTTAGACTCACTGAGCTTAAACTGAGCATCCAGACGCTTTTGCTGGTTATAGATCTCATCTTCTTTGATCGTTGTTCGTTTAATCAGAATCATCTTTTCATTGATCTCTTTTTGGAGCTCTGTTCGAGCCTCACCCTCACTTGCCTTAAGTTTACTTCTAAGACTCGCCAGCGCTGCCTCAAGCTCGGAGATAAAAGTTTCAGTCGTTGCTGCCTCTTGGAGTAAAGCCTCACGCTCCGCTTCTAATGACTCGCGTTCTTGTTCAATTTTTCTTATCGATTCATCACATTCAGCAATACTCTTTTGGATTTCACGAACGACTTGATCGCGCGCTTTGAGCGCATCGAGGTTTTTTCGTTTTTGCAGTGCAATCGCTAAGATCGTCGAATAGTTCCATTTCTTGTTCTCTGTATCGATAATCTCAGGAAGCCTCCAGCGTCGTTTATCTACCCCCATCACCACATCTCCTGAATAGAACTTGATAAATGTCATTGCATTGGGATCCTTGTCGATCAAAAGATCAACGATACGCTGAGCCATTTTTTCGTGTATCAATTTCCAATGTTGTCTTAGGATGTAGTTTCCAAACGGCTCTTTGACGCCTGAGTCGGGCTTAACGAAGCGACCTACCCATTCATGAATTGCTGATTGAAGGATCTTAAGATAGTTTGCCGAGAACCATTCATTAGAAATGCGCGAAAAATTGAGTTCATTCTCCATGAGTGAGTCAACGATTACAGCCAGTTCACCAACTACGGTCTCGTCATTTTTAAAAATTTTGACCTTTAGTGCTTCGAGCTCCTCAGGAGGTAATCCCTCAAATCTTCGCTCACATCTCTGCCCTTCTTGTGGAGGACAAAAAAGCCGAATGACAATTTTACCATTCAAAAAAACGACGAGATCTCTCTCTTGCAACTCAAAGACGTCGCGTACTACCGAGCGAATCTGATCGATCTTCTCGTCTCGTTGCTCGATGTGGGTCAAGAGATCATGAAACTGCCCTGATATCTCTTCGCTGATCGTGATAACATTTCCCTGCTTTTGATGCGCGAGAATCTCATCTTTACGAGAGGTCAAAACCTCCCGCAACTGGGTCACAAAATCACTCAATAAAGCCCCAACTTCCCATCTTTGCGTTTGAAGAGAATGCGCATCTCACCATCAGGATCATGAAATACTACAAAAAGTTCGTCACTTGATCGAAGTTGGGCCGCTGCTTCCTCGATTGTCATCGGCTTTCCATCCAGCGCCATCTCGACGATTTCGTCACTCGCCTCCTCGGTTTCAACAACCAGGGCCGGCACGACGGGCTTCTCGTGCTTGTGGTTTTTTAGTTTATCATGATAGCGTCGCAATGCTTTTTTGGCACGTTCAGTCGCCAGATCAATGGCAGCATAGAGGTCTTTGTCATGTTGACGTATTACAACAGAATCGCGCCCCCCTAATTGAATGACAAATTCTATTTCAAACCCCTTTTTACCATTTTTTTCAGCACTGGAAGCAATCGCACGCACACCGACAATATCTAAATGATATTTTTCAAGCTGATACAGTTGGTTTTCAATATGCCCTTTGAGAGCATCGGTGAGATCGATATGTTTGCTAACAATGCTGATGTTCATGATATCTCCTTGATAAAATTTAAAAACTCATTATAGCACGCTCAACCCCAAAGTTCAAGCATCGCTCTTCAAATACTGGGGGAAGTTTATCAGGATGTTAAGGTTTTTGTAGTGTTCGGCGATGAATAACGATTGGCTCAGGTGTCTCTGTTGTGCCCTGTTTTGTTGAGACGACAACATCGATAATAGCTGATGTCTCATTATCCTCAGCGGTACCAAAAGGGGTTTGGCTAAGGCTGTTGTTGCACTCACTTGGCTTATTGCCGTCGAAAATATACCAAATCGTTGCATTGATATCGAAATAAGGTTCAGCAGAGATATCGACATACTCAAGACACTTTCCTGTGCTTCGATCAAATCCACTGATGCGCATCAACACATATTCAGTGGCACTTTTGGCAAGCAGTTCAGCTTGCAATCTTAAATAATCGTCTGTTGCTCGCTTCGTTGAATCGGAGCTAATATTCATAATTGCTGCTCCAACCAGTGAGATGATTACCACTGTAGCGATTGCTAAAATTAATGCATAACCGGATCGCATCATCGTACAATTGCTCTTTCTTTGCAAACAGTTAGATTTTCATCGGCAAAAAGTCCGCTCCACAGTTCACCTGCTCGACGTCCACCGCCCACGCAGACATTAATACGCACAACACCCCCTTCATAGCGAAAAGCAAAACTTTCGACATCTTCAGCAAGTACAGAGCTTTTTCCATCTTGAGGTTTTTCTCCAAGCCATGGACGAAAGTTAT
Organism: Campylobacterales bacterium; assembly: GCA_036574095.1. Classification (GTDB taxonomy): domain Bacteria; phylum Campylobacterota; class Campylobacteria; order Campylobacterales; family UBA6016; genus JAINCO01. Next base: position 6,988 of record JAINCO010000111.1, read on the forward strand.
AAAAGAGTGTAAGGTTCCCTTCTTGAAGCATGAGAGCATAGCCACTTCGAGAAATAAGATAATTTTCACGTATTGATTGTGTTCCCTTAACTTCAAGAGTACGAGGATCAGTGTAGCGTATGATTGGACGAAGTTTGCCGGCTCCGGCTGTTGTGGTATTCCAATCAAAGTCATCACAAGCGTTAATCCAACTACTTGAGCCAACATAATAGAGAGCACTTTTATTAAAATCAGATCCCTCTGTAAGTGCTGCAATAATCTGGTCAGCCGATTCAAAATTCGATCCAGGAGAAACAATGATTGTCTTCTCTCCATCATGAAATGATGCATTCAGATCCACCAATCCACTCCATCCAGGAGCGTAATAGCTACCATTCCATAGACCATATCGCCCCTCTTCATCAATGCCAATCCAACCTAAAATATTTCCTTCGCTACCATCATAGAGCAGGCTAACAAGAGGCTTGCAGTCACCTGATTGAGGGTTGGTATTCTTGAGTACGACTGTCGATTCCAGTAGTGATGCACTAAGCCTGGCGGCCACATGGTCAATCACTACGCGTGCCTTTATTTCATAATCGTTGCGAACTTCTCGTCGAGCCTGCTCACTCATTAAATCAAAAACAAACCCCAAGCCGATTGAGGCAACAATCGAGATGATAACAATTACAATAATCATCTCGATCATTGTAAAACCACGACGCACTACTTGTTCCCCCAGATCGTAGCCCCGATATTTGAACTGAAATAGACAAACGGGAATTCAAATTCTTCACTTCCGCTACGCCGTTTGGCAGTCAGAACGATTCTTTTAAGATTTGTTCGATCATTAACTGTAGCCCCCATTCCATCACCTTTTAAGTTCCCTTCAGCCCCTTCGCCCGTTAATTTCCAGACAGCAAATTCACGATTACCTCTGCGTGTGACATTATCTTCGGCATAGCGGACAGTAAAGCTAAAAATATAGTTCTCCTCGTAGATTGTACTTGTCGCCGTTAGATTGCCATCATTAAACTGTTCTGTCGCATTAATCTCTACTGTTGAGAGATCTTTTGCGCCTGTGGGAATATTAGATGCATTTCCCTCGGCATAACACTTACGTCGTCCCTCGCCCACAAAATGACCGACACGTTGCGCCACAGCACTGTTACAGTCGAGGTTGTCATCACCACCTTCGACTGGGATGACCAAAGTCGCGTTACCATCGACCTCATGTCGAAAGACTGCCTCATCCCAAGAGCGTCCCGCTGCATCGTACATCAGTGTCACTGCCTTAAAAAAGAGATCATCGTGCATATAAAAGGCTTCGGATTTTTGTGCCTGTGCCATAATAACAGGAAGTGTTAGAATTGCTATACTCATTACAACAATTGCTATAACCACTTCAATAAGCGTAAATCCGATATGTTTCTTTAGTTTTGCTTTCATATACTTATTATACCACAAACTTTACCATTCCATTCTCTTTTTACGGCTGCCAGTTGGAAGCTTTTTTATTGTCTTTTTATCGCTTCCGATCCACCTGGCATCTTCTGATGTTGGGGCTTCTAATTTGATAAACTCGATCTCGGCGCACGGATGGGTTGTGCAATCATCACCCGATGTACTATAGTTTTTAGCATAAGGATGATACCAAAGAAGCCGTTGATAATCTCCAATTAAACCAAAATGGAGCGTTGCCTTTTGTGTAACTGAACTACTCGCATTCACCTCAAAAATGCCACCCTGAACTAATCTGATTGTTATATTCGAAATTCCATTAGCCGGCGAGTAATGATCAACGGTTGCCAGAGAACCATTTGTCTCCGATGTAGTGATACGCCATCCCGTTGTCGTCAAACTTGCAGGCCATCCCGTCACATTCTGGGGATCATAAACCTCAACATAGGTGCGAGCCGTTGCGATGATCGGGGTTGATGTTGAAGATGATGAGGCGGGAATGGGATTGAGGCGACCATAAAGGAATGTTGTGGTGCCATTAACACCATGAGTTGTTCCTGTTGTTGCATTCGTATCGACTACCGTCAAGTTAATATCGGCTTCATTAACCACACCAGGAAGTGTTGCGCTAGTGTTGCTTTCACGAGGATAGGTGTAGCGCATCGTTAGCTCTGCTCTTCCATTGGTAAAGTTTGCATCCCAGTTGTTAATAAGATCGTATCGAGCACTCAAGTTATGAAGTGCAGGAAACTGAGGAGTAAGTGTAATTGCTTGCTCCCACAAGCCATCGCTATAGTTAGCAACACGATTTCCTTGTTTATTGCGCGCTGTTACAGTAATAGCTAGCTGCGCTCCTCGTTCAAGGAGATCACTATAGTAGGTAAAGTTATTTGAGAAGTTACGATTTTCTGCGGTGATATTAAAGTCATAAGGAGCGAAAAAGAGCCTCGTTTCAGGAGATGTCGTAATTGTGCGCTCTTGAGCAGAGGTGCCATCGCTGCTATCAACAGCGGCCCAGTTGCTATCATTCAGATCAACACGAATCATTCCGACATCATCATAGCTCAAAGTTGCCGATGCATTGCCATCATTAATTGAGAAATTAGAAAGTGAAAAGGCTGGATTGCCGGCAAGTGAGGTATTAACTTCTCCCGAAGGCATCAGTTTTTGAACGGTTTTTGTGATATTAGATGCCAACTGATCATACCCACTCACTAAACTGTTACTTGCATCAAGAGCTTCAACCACCAATTGGCTTACCTCTCCAGCCTTTGCAGAGGTAAGCTGTCTGATTCGAAAATGATCAGGACGTACGGCAAAAGAGTCAGTGGAGTTGTTTTCTTGGTAGCCGGTTCGCGTGAAAACATCCCCTAAGATTTGATTGCCTTCATGGACGCCATATTTTGATTTAATAGTGACTTTCACATTTTTTGAAGCTTTTGTGAGTGTCCAACTAAAACTTGTCGATGTCGCATTGATATCTTTACATTGATAATCTCCTCCACCTAAAACCTGGCCGCTTTGGGTAATAACCGCAGCACAAACTGAACCGTTAAAGACTCTTCCATCTTTCGTTCCAACGGTTATTGTCAACGGATTTTTAACAATTTTTGTGTAGAGTTTTGGATTGAGTCGCGAAAGATTTGACTCCCACGCATCAAAATTAAAATTTGCTTGGTAGCCGGTTTCACAATTGTTACATGTCCTTGCCGCACCGTCATAATTTTTGAGATCTTTTTCGTTGTTGTAAATATCATTTATCTGATCGGCGTTAAGCGCTTTATTAAATATCTTTACCTCGTCTATATATCCATGAAAATAGTGATTTCCTGTTCCTCTTCTTGCTATATATAAAGGCGAAGTTCCGTTTGTAGTAACTCCATTAAAACTTGTTGATTCTGCAACCATTCGACCATCTAAATACACTCTGACATATTGGCCTTTTTTTATTACACCAACCACATGGTGCCACTCATTCTTACTTAAACTACTCCCTGCGGGTTCCGCATAAGATGAACCGGTTTTTTGCCATACACTAAAACCCACTTTTCCGCTATTATAAAGATAAAGTGCATACTCCCAATTATTATTATCTCCTTTTGCAACAATAGGAGTTCTGCCTTGAAGAACACTTTTCGGGTATCTATCTGTTTTTATCCATGCAGATACGGTCATTTCGCCATTAGGGCCAACATGGGGACTTAGATCATCGCTATCTGGTATAGAAATAGCTTGGGAGTCGCTATTAGCATTATTAAAATAACCGGTTTTGCAAAGCATTCCGCCGGCAGTTTGATTACTTTCAGTATACGGGGCTCCCTCTATTGTTCCGTTATGACCTTTTTGGCTACTATCTACCACCTCTCCGCTACTCCCATTCCAAGAGCACTCATCCATATGGTAGTCGGCGATTGGAGCGGGCACTGCCCACCCCTGCGTCGCAACCGCCAAAAATAGCAAAACTACAAAAAACAGCTTTTTCATTTTTCATCCCCTTTGTGATGGATTTTAATACACTTCATCGTGAGTCCCTATGTTGAATAACACTATCTCACCCTCTACTATTTTCAAAAGATGTTTTCTCAAGAATTTTCTCTCTTTTGCGCTGTACCGTTCAGTTTTGAG
>JAINCO010000112.1:0-5864 GCA_036574095.1 Campylobacterales bacterium
GAGTTTGAACGCATCCATGCTAAAGGTGAGCTGCCATTGACGATGCCTGAGGTTGTTATTGATGTATCGATGCCGCTTGCCAATCTCTTAGTTACAGCGGGCTTAGCGGCATCAACAAGCGAAGCAAGGCGTGCTGTTGCGGCAGGATCGGTGCGCATCAACAAGCAAAAATGCGACGACCACTCTCTGGTGCTAACTCCAGGCACCTATGTTATTCAGATTGGCAAAAGAAAATTTGCCCAAGTTATAGTAAAAGGTTAATTGCTATGTCGCTTCCCCCTCTTTCGATTGGTCGTTATCATCTGCCTATCCCCATTATTCAAGGGGGTATGGGTATTGGTATTAGTTGGGATAGACTTGCTGGTTCGGTTAGTCGTGAGGGTGGATTAGGTGTTATTAGTGCTGTGGGGACAGGTTATTACGAAAAGCGCAGTCACGCTAGGCTTTCCTATGGCCGTCCACTAGGAAGTGAAAATTTTTATTCACGAGAGGCTCTTTTTAAAATTGTCGAAAATGCTCGACATATATGCGGCAATGCACCGTTGGGAGTTAATATCCTTTATGCGATTAATGATTATGGACGTGTTGTTCGTGATGCTTGTGAGGCGGGTGCTAATATTATCATCACCGGGGCAGGACTTCCTACGAATATGCCAGAGTTTACGAAAGATTTCCCCGATGTGGCATTGGTTCCTATCATTTCATCGCCCAAAGCGCTTAAAATTATCTGCAAGCGGTGGGAGCAGCGTTATCAAAGAATGCCTGATGCGGTTGTGCTCGAAGGACCCCTTTCGGGAGGGCACCAAGGTTTTACTTATGAACAGTGTTTTATGGAAGAGTATCAGCTTGAAAATCTTATAGGACCTGTTGTTGAGGAGGCGAAGGCATGGGGTGGGTTTCCTGTGATTGCTGCTGGCGGGATATGGGATCATAATGATATCGTGAGAATGATAGAGCTGGGGGCCTCTGGGGTTCAAATGGGAACCCGCTTTATCGCCACAGAAGAGTGTGATGCTTCGCCTGTGATGAAACAGATTTTGCTTGATGCCAAACAAGAAGATATTATACTCATGAAATCACCGGTTGGTTATCCGGCGCGAGGCATTCGAACCAATTTGCATCGGCTGATTGAAGAAGGGAAGGCGCCGGCAGTAAGATGTGTTAGCAATTGCGTTGCGCCATGTCATCAAGGAGTAGAGGCAAAAGCGGTGGGCTATTGTATCGCCGATCGGCTCTCTGATGCCTTTGAGGGAAATGCTGATTTAGGGCTTTTCTTCTCAGGCAGCAATGGCTGGCGCGTTGATAAAATCGTCACGGTTGCCGAGCTGATGCACGAACTTGTACATGGTACGTAGCCTCTCTCTTTTGTTCTTGGTGATTCTTGCCCTTTGGGGTGCTCAGCCAGCCGTCATTCGTTCTTTGGAAGTTGAGAATGGCGGACTCACGGTTACCTTTGATGGTATCGTTAAACCATCGCAAGTAAAAGCGGCCGTGCTTAAAGGCAAAGAGGGGCAAACGACACTTTTTCGTTATCTCTTCGATTTTCCTGCTATCTATCCTAAGCTTAAACGCCAATTGAATCTTCCCGGTTTTAAGAGTGTCTATGCAGCACAGTTTAATCCAACAACAACACGCATCGTCTTTTATTCCTTCTCTCCTCGAACGATTACGCCAACAGGGGATGGGAGGCGGCTTCGGTTTGCGCCAGTAGGTGAGGTGGCGCCGTCTATTGGAAAGATCATCTCAGATGTTGCATTGATGCAAGAGATTGAGGCGACAAAGCCAGTCTTTGCCCCTGTGCGTGCTCAGAGAAAAAGAGTTGTGATCGATGCTGGACATGGTGGTAAAGATAGTGGTGCGATAGGCTATAAGGGATTTATGGAAAAAGAAATTGTACTAAAGATTGCTCTGATGGTCGAGCGGGAGTTGCGCCAAGATGGTTATGATATTTTGCTAACGCGTTCAGAAGATAAATTTGTGGAGCTTAAGGAGCGCACACGATTTGCGAATAGTCAGATGGGGGACCTTTTTATTTCAATCCATGCCAATGCGTCACCGACAAGTCTGACACTAAGGGGTGTGGAGACCTATTTTCTCTCTCCTGCGCGTAGTGAACGAGCCAAACGGGTGGCTCAGCTTGAAAATGGCCCTGATTTTGAAGTGATGGATGACGCGACGGTAAACTCATTTTTAAATTTTCTTAATAGAGAAAAGATTGTAGCCTCAAACAAATTAGCTATTGATATCCAGCGCTCACTTCTTGGATCATTGCGGACAAAATATGACGATGTGATTGATAATGGTGTCAGAGAGGCACCATTTTGGGTTTTGGTTGGTGCGACGATGCCCGCAGTTCTGATTGAAATTGGCTATGTAACCAATCCTGCAGAGGCTGAGCGGCTTGTGAATCCTGTCTATCAAGAACTTATTGCAAAAGGGATAGCTAATGGAGTTAGGAGCTACTTTGAGCACAACTGATAAGATTGTTTTTGGGCCGATTCTTTCGCGTCGATTTGGTCTTTCGTTGGGCGTTGATGTGAGTCCAGGGCGCAAGTGTTGTAATTTTGATTGTCTTTACTGTGAGTTGCCATCAGCAAAGCCGGTCGATGAGATTACCGAAGCGCCGTCGGTTGATGAGATTGTGACGGCTGTGCGCCGACGGATTGCTGAGGGCATCCAATTTGATGTCTTGACAGTAACTGCGAATGGAGAGCCGACACTCTATCGTGATCTATCTGCCCTAGCCAAAACTCTTCGCCCACTACTTGCGACCCATCAGCAACTCCTCATCCTCTCAAATGGCTCGACAATCACTGATCCTAAGGTGCGCGAGGCACTATGTTATTTTGATATCGTCAAGCTTTCGCTTGATAGCGCCTCTGCGGTTACTTTTCGAAAAATCGACAGACCCCTCAAGCCCGTTGAGCCCATGCATCTTGCTGAGGGGATGAGGCTCTTTCGAGAGATCTTTAAGGGGAAATTGGTCATTGAAATCGTTGTTGTGGCTGGTGTAAATGATAAGCCAGATGAGATGGAGGCGATACGTGAGTTACTCATTTCAATCTCTCCGGATCGAGTTGATCTTGGGACAATAGACCGTCCACCAGCTTATAAAGTCAAGCCTGTTCCGTCAGAAAAACTTTTTGAGTTCGCCAAGATTTTGGCACCACTTCCTGTATCGGTTATCGCCAATCAAAGCAATCAAAACCTTGGTCTATCATACAGCAAAGAGGAGATTTTGCTTACATTGGCACATCATCCTTTGGGTATGCATGAAGCCAAAGTGCTTTTGGATCAGGCCTCTTATGATCAGCTAAACTCGCTAGTCAAAGAGGGGTTAGTGGTTCAAGTGGATGTAGCTGGGACACCCTTTTATGCACTTTCCCCATCACAACGACATCCTAATTCACCTACGCAAAACCTAAATAGCAAAAAGTCATTGTTTTAATCAGTGATAAGTCTTAACTGATTCATCAGATTAATGAGTTTAACTGATAAGAGCGCTCCAGCAAGTGAAAAAAGAGGATTTTTCTCCTGTTTATTTATGGTTACAATATGCCAAAAATTGTTAACCGAGTGTTAAATTTTAAGTTTTCTCATAGCTTAGAGTAACTATAATGGCATGTTGTTTGAGTCGTCTTAGTGCGACCCACTATCTTACAGGAGGTATCAATGGAGAACAGTGTACCATTGAAGTACGACTACACTGTCGCGCGTTGGTTTATGTATATTACCATCGCGTTAGGTGTTGTAGGCATGCTTATCGGAACGATACTCGCTCTTCAGCTTGCGTTTCCCGCGCTGAATATTAACGAGTATATTAACTTTGGGCGCCTACGACCACTGCATACCAATGCCGTTGTTTACGGCTTCATGGTTCCCGGCATCTTTGCCACCTGGTTTTATGTCGGTCAGCGTGTGCTCAAAGTCTCGATGGCTGAGAGCAAGTTTTTGATGGCTGTTGGAAAAACAATGGTTTTCCTACATCTGATCATTGCTGTCGCACTTGTTTTTCAGCTAATCTCAGGTGTTTCGACATCAAAAGAGTACGTTGAGGCTGAATGGCCAATCGATATTGGTGTTGTTGTTCTCTGGGTTCTTTGGGGTGTAAGTATCTTTGGTTTGATCGGTATTCGCCGCGAGAAGAGCCTCTACATTTCAGTTTGGTATTACATTGCGACCTTCTTGGGTGTTGCAATGCTCTATCTCTTTAACAACCTTGAGATACCAACAAGCCTTGTTTCAGGATATGGTGCCTGGTATCACTCGGTATCGCTCTATGCTGGAACCAATGATGCACTTGTTCAGTGGTGGTTCGGTCATAATGCTGTTGCCTTCGTCTTTACGGTTGGTATCATTGCGATGATCTACTACTATCTACCTAAAGAGTCAGGTCAGCCTGTCTATTCATATAAACTCTCACTGATTTCATTCTGGTCGCTCATGTTTGTCTATCTGTGGGCTGGTGGTCACCACCTGGTCTACTCGACAGTTCCCGACTGGATGCAGACAATGGGTTCAGTCTTCTCAGTTGTTCTGATTCTCCCATCATGGGGAACAGCGATTAATATGCTTTTGACAATGAAGGGTGAGTGGCATCAGCTTAAAGAGAGTCCTCTTATTAAATTTATGATGTTTGCATCAGTCTTCTATATGTTCTCAACGCTTGAAGGTCCGATTCAGTCAATCAAATCTGTTAATGGTCTTGCCCACTTCACTGACTGGATCATCGGTCATGTTCATGATGGTGTTCTTGGATGGGTCTCCTTTATGATCATGTCGGCGATCTATCACATGCTTCCACGTATGTATGGTCGTGAGATTTATTCAGGCAAACTGGCGGAGCAGCAATTCTGGATTCAGACAATCGGTGTTGTTCTTTACTTCTCATCAATGTGGATTGCTGGTGTCACACAAGGTCTAATGTGGCGTGCAACAGATGAGTACGGAAGCTTGATGTATTCATTTGTTGATACTGTTATCGCATTGCATCCATACTATGTTATCCGTGCTGTTGGTGCAGTGCTTTACTTTGTTGGTTTGTTGATGTTTGCCTATAATGTCTATAAGACAATTACGGCCGGACGCGTACTGGATAAAGAGCCAACCAGTGCATCGCCGATGGCAGCTTAAGAAAAGGAGTGGATAATGTTTCATTGGTTAGAGAGAAACCCCTTTTTCTTCGCCGTTGGTGTATTTATCGTCATTGCATTTGCAGGTCTTGTCGAGGTTTTGCCTGACTTTGCCAACAAAGCTCGGCCTGTTGTAGGGGCAAAACCCTACAGTCCTCTTGAATTAGCAGGACGACAAGTCTATATCAATGAGAGTTGTAATAGCTGTCACTCCCAGCTCATTCGTCCCTTTAAGTCTGAGACAGATCGCTATGGACAGTATAGTGTGAGTGGCGAATATGCGTATGATCGCCCTTTCCTTTGGGGATCAAAACGCACTGGTCCTGACCTTCACCGTGTAGGTAACTACCGCTCAACAGACTGGCATGAGAACCATATGTGGGAGCCATCAGCCGTTGTTCCAGGCTCTATCATGCCATCGTATAAGCATCTCTTTGCAAAAAATATCGATGCTGAGACAGCTTTTGCTGAGGCCTACACAGTTAAGCATATGTTTGGCGTTCCCTATGATCAGACGATCAAAGATAAAGCCGGCAATGATATTGTTGTCGAGCTTGAGGGGAATGCAACTGATAAAGCTGCTGCATTTGAAAATGCCAAGCGTCTGATGCTCGAGCAGGCTAAAGCTGTTGCGTCACAGATGAAAAATCAGGAGGTCAAAGACGCGGTCGAACGAGGAGAGATTCGCCAGATCGTTGCTCTGATCGCCTACATGAATAGCCTCAAGTAGGC